>NZ_BPWK01000006.1:0-412745 GCF_040364205.1 Duganella rhizosphaerae | reverse complement strand
CGTGGTGCTGCAAAAGACGCCGTTCAGCTTTGACGTATCGGTGTGGGAATTCTTCTGGCCGCTCAGCTGCGGCGCGCGGCTGGTGATGGCCAGGGCGCAGGGACACAAGGACCCGGCGTATCTGAGCGAGACCATCGCACGGGAAGGCGTCACGACGCTGCACTTCGTGCCGTCGATGCTGCAGGTATTCCTGGAACACGCGCAGTTGAGCGCTTGCGGCAGCGTGACGCGGGTGGTGTGCAGCGGCGAGGCCTTGCCGGCGGCGCTGGCGCAGCGCCTGCATGGCGGCCTGCCGGGTGCGCAGCTCTACAATTTGTACGGCCCCACCGAGGCGGCGGTCGATGTCACGGCCTGGACCAGCGTGGCGGGCGATACGCGCACCACGGTGCCGATCGGGCGGCCGATCGCCAACACCCGCATCTACCTGCTTGATCAGGCGATGCGTCCGGTTCCGCTGGGCGTGGCCGGCGAGCTGTATATCGGCGGCGTGCAAGTGGGGCGCGGTTATCTGCATCGGCCGGAACTGACGGCCGAACGCTTCGTGCCCGATCCGTTTGCCGGCGTGGCCGGCGCCCGCATGTACAAGACGGGCGACCTGGCGCGCTTCCTGGGCGATGGCAATATCGAATACCTGGGCCGCAACGACTTCCAGGTCAAGATCCGCGGCTTCCGCATCGAACTGGGCGAAATCGAGGCGGCGCTGGCCGCCTGCGCCGGGGTGCGCGAGGCGGTGGTGCTGGCGCGCGAAGACCAGCCGGGCGACCAGCGCCTGGTGGCCTATGTGGCGGCCCAGGACGGCGTGGAGCTCGACATCGTCGCGCTGCGCGCGCAGCTGGGCCGGACGCTGTCGGAGTTCATGGTACCAAGCGCCTTCGTGGTGCTGGATGACTTGCCGCTGACGCCGAACGGTAAGCTCGACCGCAACGCCCTGCCCGCGCCGGACCAGGATGCGGTGTCTGCGTCCGCCTATGCGGCGCCGCGCGGCGCCACCGAGCAGGCGCTGGCTCGCCTGTGGCAAGAGCTGCTGGGGCTGCCGCAGGTGGGCCGCCATGACCACTTCTTCGAGCTGGGCGGCCACTCGCTGCTGGCGGTGCAACTGACGGCGCGGCTGCGCAACCAGCTCGGGGTCGAGCTCAGCCTGCGGGCGCTGTTTGCCCAGCCCACCCTGGCCGCGTTGGCCGAGCTGGTCGACCAGGCGCGTGGCGCCGGCATTGCGGCCGACACCCCTGCCATCGTCGCGGCCGACCGCGACGGCGCGCTGCCGCTGTCCTGGGCCCAGCAACGCCTGTGGTTCCTCGACCAGCTCGATCCGGCCGCAGGCGCCGCCTACCGCATGCCGGCCACGCTGCGTCTTAGCGGCGCGCTGGACCGCGCTGCGCTGCAAGCCTGCCTGGACCGCATCGTCGCCCGCCACGAGGGCTTGCGCACCAGCTTTTCCGGCGGCGCCGACGGGCCGCGCCAGCACATCGCCGCGGCCGATTGCGGTTTCGTGCTGGACACGCACGACCTGCGCCAGCTTGACGGCCAGGCCCAAGACGACGCCGTGGCCCGCCTCGGCGCACTAGAGGCGGCGCGGCCGTTCGACCTAGCGGCCGGGCCGCTGGTGCGCGGACAACTGCTGCGCCTGGCCGACGACGAGCACCTGCTGCTGCTGACCCAGCACCACATCGTCACCGACGCCTGGTCGATCGGCATCCTGGTGAGCGAAGTCAACGCCTTGTACACCGCCTTCAGCCTGGGCCGACCCGACCCGCTACCGCCGCTGGCGCTGCAATACGCCGACTACGCGGCCTGGCAGCGACAATGGCTGCAGGGCGCCGCCCTGCGCCGACAGGCCGACTTCTGGCGCGATTACCTGGACGGCGCGCCGGCGCTACTGGCGCTGCCGCTGGACCGGCCACGCCCGGCGCTGCAGCAATATGCGGGCGCCAGCGTCGCGCTGACCATTCCCGCCGGGCTGGCCGCAGGCCTGCGCCAGCTGTCGCAGCGGCACGGTGCAACCCTGTTCATGACCCTGCTCACGGGCTGGGGCATGCTGATGGCGCGCCTGAGCGGGCAGGACGATATCGTGATCGGCACCCCGGTGGCCAACCGCCAGCGCCCCGAGCTCGAAGGCTTGATCGGCTTGTTCCTCAACACCCTGGCATTGCGCGTGCGTCTGCACGGCAACCCGAGCGTGACCGCACTGCTGACGCGGGTCCGGGACAGCAGCCTGGGGGCCTACAGCCATCAGGACTTGCCCTTCGACCAGGTAGTCGAAGCCGTGCAGCCGCCGCGCAGCCTGGCCCACGGGCCGCTGTTCCAGGTCATGCTCAACCTGATGAACACTCCGGGCGACGGCGCCCTGGCCCTGCCCGGCCTATCGCTGCGCCAGGAAAGCCGTCCGCCCGACACCACCCACGACGACCTGTCGCTGTCGCTGATCGACAGCGGCGGCGCCATCTCTGGCAGCCTGAACTACGCCAGCGCGCTGTTCGACCATGGCACGGTCGAGCGCATCGGCCGCCGCTTCGTGCGGCTGCTGGAGGCGATGGTGGCCGACGCGCGGCAGCCGGCCGGCGACATCGCGCTGCTCGACCCGGACGAGCGGCAACTGCTGCTGGCCGGCTTCAACGCCACCGCCTGCGCATGGGACGGGCCGGGCATGCTGATACACCAAATGTTCGAGACGCAGGCGGCCGCGCGGCCGGACGCCGTCGCGCTACTGCACGATGGCGTCGCCGTCCGCTATAGCGAGCTGAACGTTCGCGCCAACCGGCTGGCGCATCGCCTGCTGACGCTCGGTGTGCGCGCCGACGACCGGGTCGCACTGTGCGCAGAACGCAGCCCGGAGCTGGTGATCGGCCTGCTGGCCATCCTCAAGTCCGGCGCGGCCTACGTGCCGCTCGACCCGGCCTACCCGGCCGCGCGCCTGGCCCACATGCTGCAGGATTGCGCGCCGGTGGCGTTGCTGGCGCAGGACGGGTTGCAGGCGGTGCTGGCGACCATCGCGGTATCGGCCACGCTGCCGGTGCTGGCGTTGTCGGCAGCCGCCGACGCCGGGGCGCCGCACGCCGACCTCAATCCCGCGCCCGACACGCAAGCCGCGCACCTGGCTTACGTGATCTACACCTCAGGCTCCACCGGCCTGCCCAAGGGCGTGGCGGTGGAACACGGCAACGTGCTCAACCTGGTCCGCCATCACATCGACAGCTGCGCCCTGCGGGCGGATGACCGCGTGCTGCAGTTCGCCTCCTTCAGCTTCGACAGCTCGATCGAAGAACTGTTCCCGGTACTGGCGGTGGGCGCCACCGTCGTGCTGCGACCGGCCGACATGGTCGCGCCGTCGCCGGCCTACATCGCCTTCCTCGACGACCACGGCATCACCGTGGCCGACCTGCCGACCGCGTTCTGGCACCAATGGATGCTGGAGTGCCAGGCCGGCCTGGCGCCGCCGTCGGCAGCGCTGCGGCTGGTGATCATCGGCGGCGAGAAAGCTGAGCGCCGCCACCTGGACAGCTGGCAGGGCTGCGCCCGCCTGCGCCAGTGCGAGCTGCTCAACACCTACGGTCCCACAGAGACCACCGTGTACGCCACCGCCCGCCGCTTCGGACGGTCCTCGCCGGCGCCGGCCGAGGGCGTGCCGATCGGGCGGCCAATCGCCAACACCCAGGCCTACCTGCTCGACGCGCGCGGCCATCCGGTGCCGCTGGGCGTGGTGGGCGAACTGTGTCTCGGCGGCGCTGGCGTGGCGCGCGGCTACCTCAACCAGCCCGCCTTGAGCGCCGAACGCTTTATCGACGATCCCTTCAGCGGCCGCCCCGGTGCGCGCCTGTACCGCACCGGCGACCTGGCGCGCTGGCTGCCCGATGGAGATCTCGACTATCAGGGACGCAACGACTTCCAGGTCAAGCTGCGCGGCTTCCGCATCGAACTGGGCGAGATCGAGGCGCGCCTGGCCGCCTGCGACGGCGTGCGGGAGGCGCTGGTGGTGCTACGCGAGGAACGGCTGGTGGCGTACCTGCTCAGCGCCGGCGAGGCCGCGCCCGACGCGGCCGCCCTGCGCCGCCAGCTGGCCGCCACACTGGCCGAGCACATGCTGCCGTCGGCCTTCGTGACGCTGCCGGCATTCCCGCTCACGCCCAACGGCAAGCTGGACCGCAAGGCGCTGCCGGCGCCCGGCCGGGAAACCTACGCCACGCTCGACTACGAAGAACCACGCGGGACAACCGAAGTGGCGCTGGCCGCAGTGTGGGCCGAGGTCCTCAAGCTGGGGCGCGTGGGCCGGCACGACGACTTCTTCGCCCTGGGCGGCCATTCAATGCTGGCGGCTAAGCTGATGTCGTTGATCGAAATGCGCCTGCTGCGCAAAGTACCGCTGCAGCGTATTTTCAGCTGCCCCACGGTCCACCTGATGGCCGAAGCAATCGATCAGCATCAAACCATGCCGGGCGCCGCGACGCCTTTGGAGCACGCGTTGTTGCGCGCGGTGCCGGTGGTGGACAGTGCCGCGCCGGCCGCCGGCGCGCACGTGCTGCTCACCGGCGCCAACGGCTTTGTCGGTGCGTTCCTGCTGCGCGAACTGCTGGCATCGCGCCCCGAGGCGACCATCTATTGCCTGGTGCGCGCCGCCACGCCGCTGGCCGCGTCCCGGCGCCTGCAACAGGCGCTGGAATCCTACGGCTTGTGGCAGCCGCGCTACGCCGACCGCATCGTCGCGCTGCCGGGCGACTTGGCAGCGCCGAATCTGGGCCTCGATAGCGCCACTCAGCGCCTGCTCGAACGGCGCGTCGGCCTGATAGTCCACAACGGCGCTGCGGTCAATCACGCGCAGCCCTACCGCGCGCTGCGCGCGGCAAATGTCGAGGCCACCTTATTCCTGCTGCAACTGGCGGCCCGGGCAGGAGGCGCGCGCTTTGCCTTCATTTCCACCACGGCGACGTTTTCCCCGGCACCCGGGCGCAATGCGGTGGACGAGCGAACCTGCAACCTCGACGAGCGTCATGTCGAGCATACGGGCTATGCGGCCAGCAAGTGGCAGGCGGAAGTGTTGGTAGAGCGGGCAAGGAAGCAAGGTCTAGCCGCCAGCATCTTCCGCCTCGGCCGGGTGGTCGCCGACAGCGTGCACGGCAAGGGCCGCGACGACGATATGGTGGCGCGCTATCTGCGCACTTGCCTGGCACTGGGCATCTACATCGATACCCCTTACCACGAGACCGTCATTCCGGTCGATGCGGTGGCGGCAGCGGTGTGCCGCCTGTGTACGCCGGCCAGCGCGAGCGGCAACTACCACCTGCTCGGTCAGCAGGCCTTCGACTGGAACCAGCTGATGGACTGGGCGCGGCAGGAGCGCGCGTCGCTACGGCCCGTACCGCTCAGTGCCTGGTACGCAGAGGCCCTGCGGGCGTCGGCGGAAAACAGCAGCCTGCCGTTCGCACCGTATCTGCATCTGTTTAACCCGGCGGGAGGCGGCGCGGTCGCCGCGGAAGTGCAGGTAGACCAGCAAGCGACCCTGCGGGTGCTTGCCGAACTGGACTACGCGGTGCCCGCCATGACGGCGCCAGTGCTGTTGAAGTATCTGGACGGAATCGCTGGCGAAAGCGCGTAATTAAAGCAGGGTTCCGGCCGCACGCCACTAGCTGGCATGCGGCCGGCGGCCGGCAGCGCTAAGCGGTACGGAAGGCCAGCGCCGGCGCGATGCCCGTGGCCTTGAGCGTGTGGCGCAGCGTGGCGCAGAAGGCCACCACGGCGACCAGGGCCAGCGCCAGGGCCAGCGCCAGTCCGGCCAGCGGCGCGCGCTCGACAAAACTCGACAGATAATGCTCGGTGGCGAACCAGGCCAACGGCAGGCCGATGGCGGCACCGACGCCCACCAAGACGCTGAACTCCTTGCCGATCAACAGGCCGATCGCGCGCGCATCGGCGCCATACAATTTGCGCAGCACGATTTCGCGTTCGCGCCGCTGCACGCTGTAGGCGGCCAGAACATAGATGCCGAAGGCGGCGATGCCGATGGCGATCGCGCTGGCCAGGCCCAGCAGCTTGGCCAGGCGCAGGTCCTCCGCGTAATTGAGCGCGAAATAGCTGCCGGCGCGGCGCACTTCCAGCACGTCGTTGGGGAAGTACTGGCGCTGCAGGTCGCCGACCGCGCTTTCCAGCGCGGTCAGGTCGCCGTGGCTGCGTGCGGTAAGCGTGTTGATCGTCAGCGCCGGGAAATACACGATCGGCTGCGGCACATCATGCAAGCCCTCGTGGCGGATGTCCGGCGCCACGCCGATCACGCGTGCGGCCACCGCTTCGGGCCCGTCGCCCATCGTGATGACCTGGCCCACCGCCGCTTCCGGCGTGGCGAAACGCAGCGCGCGCACTGCGGCGCCGTTCAGGACCACTGCGTCGCGCCGGTCTTCCTGGTCGCGCTGGTTGTCGAACAGCCGCCCAGCACGCGCCGCCACGCCGTAGACGCTGAAGAAGTTCGGGCTGACCGGGCGCGTGACCACGCTGGCCTTGATGCCGTCGCTGCGGGCCAGGCCGACATTGGCGCCGATGAAGCCGCGCCCGACCGGATCGGCCGAAACCGCCACGCCATCGACACCAGGTAGATGCGACAGGGCTTCGCGCAGACCACGGCTGGCGGGGTTCTGCAAGTCGGCCGGTAAGCCGACCACTAGCAGCGGATGCGTATCGAAGCCGGGATCGGCCGCCATCGCGTAACGGGTCTGGTAGGCGATGGTCAGCGTCACGCCGGACAGGCCGATCGCGGTGGAAAACTGCAAGACGGTCAGCGCGCGGCGCAGCCACAACCCGGCGCCGGTCTCGCTGCCGCCACGACCTGCCAGCGTGCGCGGCGGACGCACGCGCCATGCCACCCAGGCCGGATAGCTGCCCGCCAGCGCGCCAACCGCCGCGCCCAGCGCCAGCGCCAACAGCACCGCGCCGGCCGTGAACATATGATCAAGGTGGCGGTCCATCAATTCCGAGAACAGCGGCAGCAGCAGCGCCGCCAGGGCCAGTCCCAGCAAGGTGGCCAGCATCGACACCAGCAACGATTCGGCCAGGAACTGGCCGGTCAGGCGGCCGACGCCGGCGCCGAGCACCTTGCGTACCGCGATTTCACGCTGGCGCCGCAGCGTACGCACGGTGGCCAAGTTGACGTAATTGATCACCGCCAGCAGCAGGATCAGCACGGCCACGCCGGCCAGCGCGATCACCACCCTCAGGTCGCCGTGCTGGCTGCTCATCGGCGAATTGGCAGTGTCGTTGTCGAAGTACATATCCGACAGCGCGCCCAGGCGCAGGTCCATGACCTTCTTGCTGCCCAGCTCGGCGATGACTTCGGGGCCCAGCTCCTTGATCAGCGGCGAATGGTCGGCCGCTTCCTGCAGCACGCCAGCCAGCACCTCGGGCGCCACGCCAGGCTTGAGCTTGACGTACATCTTGGCGCCGATATTGCCCCAGGACTGGAACAGGAATTTGCGCTCCTCGTCGGCCCAGGCGGCGCTGTCGATGCCGACCAGGCCGTCATAGGTGACGGTGCTGTTGCTCGGCACGTCGGCCAGCAAGGCCCCCAGCGTGTACGACTTGCCGGCGATCTGCAGCGTGCGCCCCACTCCGGCGCCGTCACCGAACAGGCGATTGGCGGTGCTGCGGGTGAGTGCGATCGTGTCCGGCCGGCTTAACGCTTGCGCCAGGTCACCCGCGATCGGATGGAGGTTGAACATCTGGGGGAAGCTGGCGTGCACCGCCGACAGGCTCAGCGGCTGGACCACGGCACCCACCTTGGCCGACACGTCCAGCGCCATCAGGGCGCTGCCGCTCTCGACCATGCCACTGCGCTGCGCCACCGCGAGAAACGGCAACGGCGTCGACTCGTACCACGCCGGCTTGCCGATGATGTTGAGTTTGTGCTTGATCAGGTAGATACGCGACGCGTCCGGCACGAAGGCGTCGTAACTGCAAGCATAGCGCACGAAACCGAGCAATAGGAAACAGACGGCGAAACCGACCGACAGGCCGAGCACCACCACGCTCGAATACGCCGGCTCCTTCACCAGCAGACGCAAGCCAATACGAAAATCACGAAAATTCATGGGTATCCTTTACGCACGGCGGACCGTGCGGGCAATCGGGGAATCAGGCAATTGGAAAAGGCGCGGCACGCCGGCAAATTCAGGCGGCGGCCTGGATGGCGTCGTGGACTAGCTGGCCGTCGAGCAGGCGCAGCACGCGCGTAGCCTGCAGCGCGTGCTCCGGTGAGTGCGTGACCATGATGACGGTGGTGCCTTCGGCGTTGATCTGGCGCAGCAGCTGCATGACCTCGTCGCCGTGCGCGGTGTCCAGGTTACCGGTCGGTTCATCGGCCAGCAATACTGCCGGAGCGGCCACCAGCGCGCGGGCGATCGCCACGCGCTGCTGCTGGCCGCCGGATAGCTGGGAGGGACGGTGGCCGGCACGATGGGCGATGCCCAGCTTGTCGAGCATGGCAGCGACGCGTTCGCGCCGTTCCCTGGCCGGCGTGCCGGTATATTCCAGTGCCAGTTCGACGTTCTCGAACACGGACAACTCCTCGATCAGGTTAAAACTCTGGAAAATGAAGCCGATGCGTCCACGCCGCAGCTGGTTCAGCCGGGACTCGCTCCAGCCGGCCACATTCTGCCCCTCGAACCAGTACTCGCCGCTGTCCGGCACGTCGAGCAAGCCCATCAAACTAAGCAAGGTGGATTTGCCGCAACCCGACGGCCCGGTGATGGCGACGTATTCCCCTTTAAGGATTTCAAGGTCGATCTGGCGAAGCGCCGTGGTTTGCACTTCGCCAGCCTGATGGATCTTGTTGACGCCTACAATTTTGATCATGGGTTTTCCTGAGAAAAGTTGAATATGGGGGCGTTACTGCGAAAGCTGCAAGCGCTCGGCCTTGCCGAACGACGCGTAGCTGGAAACGATGACTTTCTCTCCGGCGGCCAGGCCGGAGAGAATTTCAAGCTGGCCATTGCTGCGGCGGCCGGTTTTGATCACCCGCCGCTCGACGCTACGGCCATCGCGGCCGACCACGAACACCCAGCTTCCGCCGCTGTCGTTGACGAAGGCGCCGTTGGGCAGCAAAGTCGCCTTGCCGGGCTCGCCCAAGGTGATTTGTGCGTCCAGGCTCTGGCCGGGCGACATCCCCTCGGGCTGGCCTCGCGTGAAGACCATCTCGACGGTGAAGCGCCCGTCCTTGATTTGCGGATAGATGGCGCTGATATCGACGGGATAATTCTTGCCAGCCTGGCTGATGCCACCGTGACGGCCGATCGCCACCCGGTTCAGGTAAAACTCGTCGAGCTGCGCGCTGAGCTTGAATAAGGTCGGATGATCGATGCGGCCGATATGCTGGTCGGTCTTGACGGTCTCGCCCACCTGCAGGCGAAAGCCGGTCAGGCGGCCGGCAACCGGGGCGCGCACCGCGAGCGCTTCGACCGTGGCGTTGACCAATGCCAGCCCGCGATTGAGGCCGCGGATCGCGCCGTCCAGCTGCGCCAGCGCTGTGCTGCGCACCTTGAACTCCGCGTCATTGCTGGCTTTTTCCTGCTCCAGCAAGTGGCTCTGCTGCGCTAGGCTGTCGTCGGACTCTTCCAGCTGCGCTGCGGAAATAAAGCCCTGGCTGGCGAGTTTGACATCGCGCGCGTGTTGCTTCTGGCGCTGCGTCAGGGTGAATTGCAGATCAGCTATGCGGCGCTGATGGTCGATACGGCTGGCTTCGTCGCCGACGCGCAAGATGGACAGATTCGATATCTGCTGCGCGATTTCAGTCTGGCGGGCGAGCAAGTCCAGGTTACGCTGGGGATTAGACAAGCGGAACAGCAACTGGTCCTTGGTGACCAGTGCGCCATCGGTGGCGAGCACCTCTTCGACCCGGCCCATCTCGACCGAATCAAGCAACACCGAACTCAGCGGTTCGGCCTTGGCCCGTACGGTAACGTCGTCAATGAACAAGCCTTTTTCAACGGTCGCGATGCGGACCTCGCTAGCCGGCACTTGCAGTCCGTGCGGCAACCAACTCCAGGCCAGGTATCCACCAGCCATGAGCACAAGTACCGCGACGGCAATGAGGACAACTGGCTTGTTGCGGCGCCGGGGCATAATAGTGTCCATGGCCGCACCGGTGGCGGCGCGATTAGTCGAAGCGGTCATTTAGAAATCCAAAGGACAAGTGCAACCACACTTGTGACATTCTTAAAAAAACACGGCAAATTGGCCGGATTAGTATAGTCGTTTTCTTTTGCGCTAGTTGAAATAAAAGAAATATTTATTTATTTAACCATTAGCAAAACAACAGTAAGTACGGCGGCCTACGGATGCCGCCAACTCTCCGGCGGCATGATAAGATAGACAACAGGCAGACGCTACCGATATCAAATGACTTCATCCACTTTGTTCTTCATTACAAGCCCCGATACCGAGGCGAGAAATTGAAGTTTTGCGGCGCCTGCGATGGGCACCCTTTTATTAATATGTCCCAGTGCGTTCTGCCGGGTGATAACGCCATTCCATATTCAATGGCACGCTTTTGTCCGCAGCACTTTCAGCTCGACCTGTTCAGGCACTTCGGCATAGACATACCACCGTCGATCGGCGCCAGCGTTCAAAAACGCCAGGCCGAGTTTCTCGCCGGCCGGATCTGTGCTCAGGCAATGCTACAGCTCCACGGCCGCTCCCCAACACAAGTTAACATCGGGACGCATCGCGCACCGCACTGGCCTGAAGGCATTGTCGGCAGCATTACACACAACTCGCATTTTTCCGCCGCTATAGTCACCACGGATCCGGCGGTAAAAGGCATTGGCATCGATATCGAAACCGTCATCGAACCATCGTTGGCGCGTACCATAAAACATCAGATAGCCAATGAGCGAGAGATGGACAGTCTGGGCGCCCCCGGCAGCGAATTAAGTACCCACCAGCGATTGACGCTACTCTTTTCTGCAAAGGAAAGCTTTTTCAAAGCCGCGTTCCGTCAGGTTGGCCAATACTTTGACTTCAGTGCTGTTGAATTAATCCAGCTGGATCAGGAAAATTCAAAGATGCAGTTTCGCTGCGTGGATACCCTGAGTCCCGGATTACCGGCAGGCACGCGCTTCCTGGCATCCTATCGCATGCTGGACGAAGCGACCCTGATGACATCGGTAATACTGACCTGAGCGCGCGTTGGCGGGTTGCATTGCGATGCCATGGATCTCCAAGCAGAAAGTTGAGCGTTGACATACAAGTTCACCGCGTCGGCTTGTTTCTGCAAGAAGAAATGGTGACCGTCGAACCAGTGAACCTCGCAAGTTCCGGTCGTCTCCAGACGCCATGCATCCACTTGTTCGAGCGTTGTATATTCGTCATCGCGACCAGCCAGTACGGCGATCGGCATCGCAAGCGGGGGGCGCGGCACATACTGGTAACGCTCGGCGAGGGCGAAATCTGCACGCAACACCGGCAATACCAACTCCATCAACTCAGCATTGTTCAAAACCTCCGCCGGCGTGCCCTGATAATTCTGTAGCGCTCTAATGAGTTCGTCCTTAGGCAACAAGTGCAAGTTTTCCGGCGGCTCGCGAAGACGTGGCGAACTGCATCCCGACACCATCAAGCCAAGCGGGAGCGCGCCACCAATTTCCTGCAAGCGCGAGCTTACCTCAAAGGCTACCAATGCCCCGAGACTGTGGCCGAAGAATGCAAACGGCAGCGGCGGCTGTCCAGCGATCCGCTCTGCCAACACATCCACCAACAGGTCCAGGTCGCGCACCGGCAGTTCGTGAAAGCGTGTACCGCGGCCCGGCAACTGAACAGCGCAAACTTCAATGTCGCCATCCACACGCTTCCGCCATTGTGAGAAAACGCCGGCACTGCCGCCAGCATAAGGGAAACAATACAACCGCATTCGAGGCTCAGCTGGAGCACTCCGAACGAACCAGGGATCAGGCACCATCAGACTTCCTTCATATCGGATGTTGCGGCGATCAAACCGCCGCAGGAAAACTTTGTTTCATTGCTTAATCGCCAATAGTATCATGTTTATACTGCAATTATTATAGTTGTTATATTAGGACAATCCGGGCGCCAATTATCAGGAGTCAGCAATGTGTTGGCGCCGAGGCAAACTTGTACGTTTGCTGGCTGGATTGCCCCTCTCAGTTTGACCGTAAGCGTCTTCCCAGCGCCATCTGGACTGCCTGATCGGCGTCATCCATGATCGAATTTTGGCACAGTATTTGTGCCCACAATTTTCGATTATGGACACAAATTTTCAACCGATCATTTCCACGAATGCACGCGGCCACTACCGCCAGCATCCATTGGAGTTCAAGCGCGCCCTAGTGGCGCTGTCGCTGGAGCCTGGCGCCTCGGGCGCGCACATCGCGCGTGAGCACGGCGTCAATGCCAACCAAGTCTTCAGCTGGCGCCGGCTGTATCAACAAGGACGCCTCGACGTACCTGCATTGATGCGAGGCGATGGCCTGTTACCGGTGATGCTGGCGCCAACAGCGTCAGCATCGAGCAACACCAGCTCCGATGCCGACGGCATTATCGTGCTTGAGTTGGGCGAGGTCCGCGTGCGGATCGAAGGGCAACCCAATGCGGCCATATTGGCGCAGGTGTTAGACCGGGTGCTGCGATGATCGGTCTGCCCACCGGCACCAAGGTCTGGATCGCCGCCGGCATCACCGATATGCGCGCCGGCTTCAATGGACTGGCTGCAAAAGTGCAGACGGCGCTGGAGGAAGATCCGTTCAGCGGCCACGTGTTTGTGTTCCAAGGGCGACGCGGCGACCTCATCAAATTACTGTGGTGGACTGGCGATGGCCTATGTCTGTTGGCCAAGCGGCTTGAGCGCGGGCGCTTCGTCTGGCCGCAAGCTACCAACGGCTCGGTAGCGCTGACGCAGGCGCAGCTGTCGATGCTGCTCGAAGGCATAGACTGGCGGCGGCCGGAACGGACCTGGAAACCCACGTCGGCCTCCCTTGAAGGCGCTGCTGCTCGCCCAAGACGAGGTGGTGGAAGGGCTGCGCGAGCAACTGAACACGCGCGCCGTCGAGATCGAGCACCTCAAGCTGCAGATCGCCAAATTGCGGCGCATGCAGTTCGGCCGCAAGTCGGAAAAGCTGGACCATCAAATCGAGCAGCTCGAGCTGCAGCTGGAAGACCTGCAGGCCGACGAGGCCGAGGCGGCGCGCGAGATGCCGGCCGCCGACCAGGCGCCGCGCAAGAAGTCGGTGCGTCGGCCTTTGCCCGATCATTTGCCACGAGACGAGAAGGTATACGCGCCGACCGCCGATGCCTGCCCAACCTGCGGTGGCGGCCTGCGGCCGCTGGGCGAGGACGTGGCGGAGCAACTGGAGTTCGTGCCGGCCAGCTTCCGCGTGATCCGCCATGTGCGCGCCAAGCTGGCGTGCTCCTGCTGCGACGCCATCGTCCAGGCGCCGGCGCCGAGCCGGCCAATCGAGCGCGGCATCGCCGGCCCCGGTCTGCTGGCGCACATTCTGGTGGCGAAGTTCGCCGATCATCTGCCGCTGTACCGCCAGTGCGTCATCTACGCCCGCGAAGGTGTCGACCTGGATCGCGCAATGCTGGCGAGCTGGGTCGGCGCCGCGAGCGCGTTGTTACGGCCGTTGGTCGATGCCGTTCAACGTCATGCGCTGGCGGCGTCGAAGCTGCATGCCGACGACACCCCGATTCCGGTGCTGGCGCCCGGCAACGGCAAAACTAAGACGGCGCGTTTATGGACCTACGTGCGCGATGACCGGCCAGCCGGCGACACCACGCCGCCAGCCGTCTGGTTTGCCTACACACCGGACCGCAAGGGCATCCATCCACAAACGCACCTGGCCAAATTCGAGGGCGCGCTGCAAGCCGATGCCTACGCCGGCTTCAACGCCTTGTTCGAAGACGGCACGATCCGCGAAGCGGCCTGCTGGGCACACGCGCGACGCAAATTCCACGACCTGCACGCGGCGCGACCAACCCCGCTGACCACCGAGGCGCTGCGGCATCGCCGAACTTTATGTGATCGAGGCCGAGATCTAGGGCAAACCTCCCGACGAACGAAGAGAAGTTCGGCAAGCCCGCTCTCGTCCGCTACTCGATGACCTGGAACGCTGGCTGCAAACCACGCTCGAAACGCTATCGCGCAAGTCCGACACGGCGGCGGCGATCCTGTACGCGCTCAAACTCTGGCCGGCGCTGCTGCGCTACTGCGACGACGGCGCCATCGAGATCGATAACTCGGCTGCCGAGCGCGCCTTGCGTGGCGTCGCCATCGGCCGCCGCAACTACCTCTTCGCCGGCGCCGACAGTGGTGGCGAACGCGCCGCCGCGATCTATTCGTTGATCGGCACGGCCAAGCTGAACGGTGTCGACCCCGAAACCTGGTTGCGTCACGTGCTGACGCATATCGCCGATCATCCCGTGAACCGGGTTGATGATTTCTTGCCTTGGAACTGCAACCTACCAGCAGCCCTTTGAGATGACGCCGCTTCCCAGCGGGGTAATGCCATCATCGATTAATTTTCTACAGCATTCAAGACGGCGCTCAGCGGACGCTTACTTTGTGACCGAGTTTTGTGTGTTTTTAATCAATATTTTCATTTAGCGACTTTATTTGGCTGTTTGCGACTTTTTTAAACATTAGCGACTTATTTGCACGGAATAGGCGCCGACGGGCCGCGCATCCCGGTAAAAATATTTTTAAAAATAGCTTGCTATTCAATAGCGCACGATCTATAGTGTGTTCATGGGCGCTGCAAACAGCGCCGAATAGTAGTAGAAGTAAGTAGCTAGCGATTAGATAGTTAATTAAACATTCTCCCTCACTCAAAGGAAATCATCATGTCGATCCAACAAGTTCTGTACCGCGCAAACGCAAAAGCAACCGGTGGCCGCGAAGGCCGTGCTGTTTCCTCCGACAGCGTGCTGGACGTGAAGCTGACCACCCCGAAAGAACTGGGCGGCGCCGGCGCCGTCGGCACCAACCCTGAGCAGCTGTTCGCTGCCGGCTACTCGGCCTGCTTCCTCGGCGCGATGAAATTCGTCGGCGGCCGCGACAAGATCGCCGTCCCGGCGGACGTTTCGGTGGAAGGCACCGTCGGCATCGGTCCTATCCCTACCGGTTTCGGCATCGAAGTCGAACTGAAAATCTCGCTGCCAGGCCTGGACCGCGCAGAAGCCGAGAAACTGGTCGCCGCCGCCCATATCGTTTGCCCATACTCGAACGCCACCCGCGGCAACATCGACGTCACCCTGACCATCGTTTAATCGACGCGGTCCCCGAATGAAAGGCCGGCCCCTCCTCCGAGGCGCCGGCCTTTTTTCACATACAATCGTTGTTTTGAACCGCATCGGGACACGCAATGATTGAGTGGCAATGGCTGGCCTTTGACGACATCCCCCGCCTGGACTGGCATGAAGTGCTGCTGCAGCGCCAGCAGGTGTTCATCCTGGAGCAGACCTGTTTGTACCCGGACATCGACGGCGCCGATCCGCAGTGCCATCACCTGATGGCCTGGCGCGAGATCGACGGCAAGCGCACGCTGGCCGCGTATCTGCGCTGCGTGCCGCCCGGCGTGAAGTACGACGAAATGTCGCTGGGCCGCGTGCTGACCACGCAGGCCGCGCGAGGCGGCGGCATCGGCCGCGAGCTGCTGGCCAAGGCGATCCCGCTGGCCGAGGCGCTGCATCCCGGCCACGGTTTCCGCATCGGCGCGCAGGCGCATCTGGAAAAGTTCTACGCCAGCTTCGGCTTCAAGACGGTGACCGAGCCTTACGACGAAGACGGCATCCTGCACATCGATATGGTGCGGTAAGACCCGTGCGCTAGAACGTCAGCATGAAACGCGCGCCGGCGCTGACCGAGCGCGCGTAGCGCACCGTGCCGCCGTTGGCGTGCACCAGGTGCCGCACCATCGCCAGGCCGATGCCCCGGCCCTGTTTTTTGGTTGAGAAGAACGGCGTGAAGATGTGCGCGGCCAGCGCCTCCGGCACGCCGGGGCCGTTGTCCACCACTTCGATGCGCAGGCGGCCGCCGCGGCTGAAGCGCGCGCGCACCTGCGCTTCCGGCGCCTTGCCGGTGATGGCTTCGGAGGCGTTCTTCAGCAGGTTGATGAGCGCCTGTTCCAGCTGGCCGGGATCGATCATCACCGCCAGCGACGCCGGCTCCACCGTGAACGACACCTTTCCACCCAGGGCCTGCCACTGCGGCGCGATCAATATCGACAGGCGGTCGAACAATTCCTCCAGCAGCACGCGCTGCGGCTGCGCCTGCGGCACGGTGGACAGGCTGCGGTAGCTGCCGACAAAATCGACCAGGCTGGCGGCGCGGCGCGAGATGGCGTCCAGCGCGGTGCCCAGGTCGGCGTGGATGTCGGCCGGCAGGCCGGCTCCCGCTTCGTCCAGCAGCCCGCAGGCGGTGCGCGACAGGGACGCCACCGGCGTCAGTGAATTCATGATCTCGTGGGTCAGCACCTGCACCAGTTCGCGCCAGGCGTTCAGGGCTTCGGCTTCCAGTTCGCTTTCCACCGGCATCAGCGCGGCCAGGCGCTGGGCCGTGCCCTGCATCGTCAGCGCGGCGACGGCGACCAGCGCGCGCTCCACGCCACGTTCGGTGTCAAAGCTGATCAACTGCCGCTGGCCGGCGGTCTGCGCGGCCAGCAGCTGGTGCAGGTCCTGCGGCGCGCTGGCGCGGCCAGGTGCGAGCAGGCGGCGCGCGCTGGCGTTCAGCGGCGCCACCGCGCCGGCGCCGGCCGCGTTGCGGATGCTGAACAACGCGATGGGCGCGTGTTCGAGCCGGGCTTCCAGCGCGTGGATGGTGTCGGCCAGTTCGCGGCCTGCGGGTGCGCCGTAGTGCATCGCGCTGTCGTGCGCTTCCATGCGCGGGGTGCGCGGCGCCAGGCGGCGCAGGCATTGCCACAGCGCGGCGGCAGGCATCAGCGCGGCGAGGCAGCACAACACGATGCGACGCGGCTCGGGCGTGGCGGACATGACGTCGGCAACGGCGGTCAGCGCCATCAAGCCGGCAACGCTGGCGGCAGCGCCCAGCTTGAGGAGGCGTTCAGATGCCATGCTTGCCCAGCTTGCGGTACAGCGCGGCGCGGCTGACGCCCAGCGATTTCGCGGCGTGGCTGATATTGCCGTTGAACTGGGCCAGCGCCGAGGCGATGGCTTCGCGTTCCAGGGCGTCGAGCGTCATGTCGCCGGCGATGGCGCCGTTGAGGGCGCCGCTGCCGGAGCCGGAGCCGTTGATGGCGGTGCGCGCTGAAGCGGCAACCGCGACGCCCGGCGACGCGATGAAATCTTCGCCATCATCCAGCGCCGCAGCGCCGGCGCCGAGGCCGAAATCGCCCAACGATAATTCAGCGCCCTGCCCCAGGATCACGGCGCGTTCGCAGGCATGGCGCAGCGCCCGCACATTGCCCGGCCAGTCGTGGCGCAGCAGGCCATCCATCGCCACCGCATTCACGTTGCGCACCGGCCGGTCGTACTGCAGGGCGTACAGGTTCAGATAGTGCGCCAGCAGCAGCGGTATGTCCTCGCGCCGCTCGCGTAGCGGCGGCACGCGGATCACGATGGTATTCAGGCGGAACAGCAAATCCGGCCGGAACACGGCGGGATCGAACAGCCGCGCCTCGTCCAGGTTGGTGGCGCTGATAATGCGCACGTCGATGGCTTCCGGTTTGTCGGCGCCGATCGGCGTCACCTCGCGCCGTTCCAGCGCGGTCAATAACTTGGCCTGCGCCGCCAGCGGCATGTTGCCGATTTCGTCCAGGAACAGCGAGCCGCCGCGCGCGGCCTGGAAGCGCCCCGCCCGATCGGCCTTGGCGTCCGTGAACGATCCTTTGCGATGGCCGAACAACTCGCTCTCGAAGGTCGATTCCGGCAGCGCGCCCATGTCCACCGCCAGCAGCGTGCCGGCCGCGCGGCGCGACAGCGCATGGATGGCGCGCGCCACCAGCTCCTTGCCGACGCCGTTCTCGCCCAGCACCATCACGTTCGCCTCGGTCGGCGCCACGCTGGCGATCAAGGCCTTCAACTCGCGCATCGCCGCAGATTCACCCATCAGGTCGGGCGTCGCCGCCATCGGACCGCGCATGGCGGCGCGACGGGCCAGCGCCTGGTCGATGGCGGCCACCAGCCGCGCGTTGTCCCACGGCTTGGTGATGAAATCGCCGGCGCCGCGCTTCAACGCTTCCACCGCCAGCGGCACGTCGGCGTAGGCGGTCATCGCGATCACCGCCGGCGGCTGCGCCTGTGAGCGCAACAGGTCCAGCAGCGCCAGGCCTTCGGCGCCGTCGATGAAGCCGGGTGTGAAGTTCAGGTCCAGCAGCACCACATCCGGCATGCCCTGCGCCAGCAAGGC
Source organism: Duganella rhizosphaerae (assembly GCF_040364205.1). Classification (NCBI taxonomy): domain Bacteria; kingdom Pseudomonadati; phylum Pseudomonadota; class Betaproteobacteria; order Burkholderiales; family Oxalobacteraceae; genus Duganella; species Duganella rhizosphaerae. The sequence continues at coordinate 394,396 of NZ_BPWK01000006.1, read as the reverse complement.
CGGCAGGCCTGCCGGATCGCACAGCGTGGCGACCTTGTCGTAGCGTCGCCGCAGCAGCAGCTGTGCGGCAGTGGCAACATCGGCGTCATCATCGAGTATCAGGACATAGGCGGTCATGCAGGCATTCTAGCAGCCGCCAACGGGCGCCGGGCATGGCTTTCCGGCCGCAGGCCTTGGGCGCGCGCCGCAAGTGTTCAGTTCCGAACAGTGGCCGCTGTTCATAAGCGGACACCGGACGGCCATTGAGGGCCGATGAGGGGCAAACAGGCTGTCAATACAGGCTTTTTGGCCATGGCACAGGGTTTGCTGTATGGCTTTCATGCACATCAAAAAAAATATCGGCCCCTCTCCTTCCCACCTGCCATCCAGCGGCGCGGCGATGGACGTTGTGGTGCCACGCAAACGCGGCAAGGCCATCGCCCTCGGACTGGCGGCCACGCTGGCCGTCGCGGCGGCCGGCTACGCCCTGTGGTCGTGGATGCCGCGCGGCCTGCAGATCGACGGCGCCGACCTGCGCATCGGCCAGGCCGCGCGCGGCATCTTCGTCGACGAAATCGTCGTGCGCGCCAATGCGGAGCCGCTCAATTCCGTGATACTCGACTCGGTCGAATCGGGCCGCGTCGAAGAAGTCTTCGCCATCGACGGCACGCTGGTGAAAAAAGGCCAGCTGCTGTTCCGCATCTCCAACCCGCAGCGCAACCTGGAACTGCTGGCGCGCCAGTCGGAACACGCGGTCAGCATTTTCAACCTGTCCAACCTGCGCGTGGCGCAGGAGGCCAGCGCCAGCGACCACCAGCGGCGGCGCGAAGACCTCCAGTACGCGCTGGAGCAGGTCCGCAAGCAGCATGAGCGCAATGTGAGGCTGGCGGCGCAGGGCTATATCTCCGCCGTCGCGCTGGAGGAATCGGCAGACAAGCTGCAGCAGCAGCGCCGCCTGCTGGCACAGGAAGAACGCGCCTCAGGCACCGAGGAGAGCGTGCGCCGCAACGCCGCAACGCAGCTGGAAACGGCGATCGGCGGCCTGAACTCCGGCCTGAAGCTGGTCTCCGCCACCGTCGATGCGCTGGCCGTGCGGGCGCCGGTCGACGGCCGGCTGACCAACTTCCGCCTGCAGGTGGGCGAATCGATCAGCACCGGCAAGAACATCGGCCGCATCGACGATCCGGCGCGCTTCAAGCTTTCCGCCAGCGTCGACGAGTACTACCTGAACCGCATGGCCGTCGGCCGCCACGGCAGCGTCAAGCAGGACGAGCGCAGCTACGCGATCGATATCCGCGCCATCTACCCGCAGATCAAGGAAGGCCGCTTCATGGTGGAGCTGGTGTTCACCGGTGGCCAGCCGCCGGTGCTCAATCCCGGCCAGAGCCTGGACGCGCGCATCACGCTGGGTGAGCCGGCCAAGGCGTTGCTGCTGCCGAACGGCGCCTTCATCAACGACAGCGGCGGCGCCTGGGTCTATGTACTGGACGCCGGCGGCCGTACGGCGCAGCGGCGCGCGGTACGCGTCGGCCGCCGCAACAACAGCCAGCTCGAAGTGCTCGAAGGCCTGGCCGCCGGCGACAAGGTGATCCTGTCGAGCTACGCGGCCTACGGAAATTCACCACGACTGCAAATAACGCAGTAAATTCCCATCACTACCAATCAAAGGCAAACCCCATGCTCAAACTCGTCGGCATCAGCAAAATCCACCAGGCAGGAGAAATCCAGACCACCGCGCTGGATCGCATCGACCTGGAAATCGAAGCGGGCGAATACGTCGCCATCACCGGGCCGTCCGGCTGCGGCAAGTCGACCATGCTGGGCATACTGGGGCTGCTGGACGTGCCGAACCACGGCGAATACTGGTTCGAGGGCCAGAACGTGGCCGGCTGGAGCGAATCGAAACTGAACCAGCTGCGGCGCGGCCGCATCGGCTTCATCTTCCAGAGCTTCAACCTGATCGAAGAATTGACCGTGTTCGAGAACGTCGAACTGGCGCTGGAATACAACGGCACGCCGGCGCGCGAACGGCGCGAGCGCGTGACGGCGATGCTCAACAAGCTGGGCGTGGGCCATCGCGCCTCGCACCGCCCTTCGCAACTGTCGGGAGGCCAGCAGCAGCGCGTGGCGATCGCGCGCGCGCTGGTGGCCGGCCCCGCCGTCCTGCTGGCCGACGAACCGACCGGTAACCTGGACACCGCGCACGGCGATGAAGTCATGCGCCTGCTGCGCGAGATTAACGCCGAAGGCACCACCGTGGTCATGGTCACGCACTCGCCGGACCACGCCGCGCAGGCTTCGCGCACACTGAACCTGCTCGACGGCCGCATCATGGTCGACGTACTGCAAGCCGCTTAAAGCGTCAGGATCATCTCCATGAACCTGCGCGACTTTCGCATAGGCTGGCGCCTGCTGTTGCAGCAGCCGGCCTACTCCGCCGTGGTCATCGGCGGCCTGGCCATCGGCTTTGCCGCCTGCTTCCTGCTGTTCGGCTTTGTCGAATTCTGCCTGAACTTCAACAGCGCCATCCCCGACAACGATCGTCTGCTCGTGGTCAAGCAGCGCATCAACGTCTTCCCGCGACCGGAATGGCAAGCCTGGGCCTTTATGCCCCTGCGCGATGTCGCTCTCGCCAGCGGCATGGTGTCGGAGGCCAGCGTCGCCAAGCCCATCGACTCGCCGATACGCGCCGGCAGCGATTTGCGCGCGCTGAACCTGCTGGCGGTCGATCCCGATTTCCGCACCATGTTCGGCATCGTCGCGCTGCAGGGCGACTTGAAAGCGGCGCTGGCGCAGCCGGACGGCCTGGCGTTGACGCGCACCGGCGCCCACAAACTGTTCGGTTCCAATCCCGCAATTGGCCAGACCGTCACGGTCGACGGCACGGCATTGCAGGTGCGGGCGCTGATGCCCGATCCGCCGGCCAACAGCAGCCAGCAATACGAGGCGCTGGTCGGCACCGGCAGCAGCGCCTGGCCGGAACGCGAAACCGCGATCAGCAAATGGGGGCGCGGCATCGTCTACATGAAGCTCAAGCCCGGCGCGTCGATGCAGGCGTTGACGGCGCTGCTGCAGGAAGCCAGCGAGAAATCGCCCACCAACCAGCGCGTTAAAAGCAGCGGCATGGGCAAGGGCCTGAACGGCCGCAACGTCGCCGATATCAGCCTGCTGCCGCTGCGCGACGCCTACTTCGACGAGGGCCTGGCCAACAGCCGCGCGGGCGAGCAATACGGCCAGCGCAGCAGCGTGTTCGGGCTGGCGGCGGCGGGTTTCCTGATCCTGCTGCTGGCGGCGATCAACTACATCAACCTGGCGACGGTGCGCACCTTGCGGCGCCAGCGCGAGATCGGCATCCGCAAGCTGCTGGGCGCAAGCTCCGCACGGCTGGTGCGCCAGTTCCTCAGCGAGGCGGCGCTGACTTCCGTGCTGGCGGCCATCGCCGGCCTGGTGCTGGCGTGGCTGCTGCTGCCGACTTTCTCGGAGCTGGTGAACCGTCCGCTGGCCGGCATGTTCACGCCCTGGCGCTGCGTGATCGCGCTGGCGTTCGGACTGTTCATCGGCGTGTGCGCCGGCGCCTATCCTGCATGGCTGGCGCAACATGCGTTGCCCGGACCCGCGCTGGCGGGACGCGGCAACAGCGAAACCGCCGCAGGCCTGTGGGTGCGGCGCGTGCTCACCGTGCTGCAGTTTTCCAGTGCGATGGCGCTGTCGGCGACGGCGCTGGCGGTCGGCTGGCAGACGTATTTCGCCACCCATGCGTCGCCGGGATTCGATCCCGCGCACCTGCTGGTGCTGGACCTGCCGTCCGATGCGGAGGGCAAGCAGGGAGCTGTCGCCTTCATGGAGCAGCTGGCCCGGCTGCCGCGCGTTGAAGGCGTGTCGTCTATTTCCGAGGCGGTGGGCCGCGACGGCATGAAGCTGACCAATACCGTGACCACCAGGGACGGCCGCGAGATACCATTGGAGGGCAAGAACGTCAGCGCCAACTGGTTTGAAGTAAGCCACCTGCAGGCGCTGCACGGACGGCTGTTCCGCGCGGCGCAAGATGTCGACTATGGCAAATCCCCACGCGTGGTGGTCAACACCGCCGCCGCGCTGGCGCTGGGGTATCTGGCGCCGCAGGATGCGGTCGGCCAGGTTGTACCGGGCGGGATGGAGATCGTCGGCGTCGCGCCCGACCTGCGCTTCCAGGGACTGCACCAGCCACCGAAGGCGATCGTCTATTTCGTCCGCCCCGGCGGCGTGCTGATGATACGCACCAGCGACAGCCTGGAAACGGCCTACGCCGAGATCGAACCGCTATGGCGTCGCCACTTCCCCAACGCCATCATGGAGATGAAGACACAGCAGGCCGTACTCGAAGAGCGCTACGCCAGCGAGGCGAGGCTGATACGGATACTAGCGGCCACCAGCGTGATCGCCATCGCCCTGGCGGCCTTCGGCATCTACGTGCTGTCGGCCTACAGCGTGCAGCGCAGCCGGCGCGAGATCGTGATGCGCAAGCTGCACGGCGCCGGCCGCGCCGACATCGCGCTGATGATGGGCCGCGAGTTCTCGGCGCTGGTGGGTGCCGGCGCGATGATCGGCCTGCCGCTGGCGGCGGTGGCCATCCAGCGCTACCTGGCTGTCTACACCGAGCACGCACCCATCGGCGTCTGGACGCTGGCGGCGGCGCTGGCGATGGCTCTTCTGGTGGCGCTGCTGGCCACCACCCGCCACACGGTGACGGCATTGCGCATGTCGCCCGCATTGGCGCTGCGCGACTGAACCGGAGACTGATATGAAAACTAGCGACTTCCGCATCGGCTGGCGCCTGCTGCTGCGCCATCCACTGCATTCCGCAGTGGAGATACTGGGCCTGGCGACCGGCTTCGCCGTTTGCTTCCTGCTACTGGGATTTGTGGCCTACTCCTTCAGCTACGACAGCGACGTGCCGCAGCGCGAGCGCGTGTTCGTCATCAAGCACCGGCTGAACTTCATCCCGCAGCCGCAATGGATGGAGTACACGCCGTTCGCGCTGCGCGAGGTGGCGCTGCGCAGCGGGGTGCCGCTGGAGGCCAGCGCCTGGTGGCCGCGCCAGGCCACGCTGCAACTGCACGGACGCATGCAGCAGCTGGAGGTCACTGCGGTCGACCCGGCGTTCCAGTCCATCAGCGGCCTGCCGGCAGTGGCAGGCGACCTGCGCGCGGCGCTGACCCGGCCCGACGGCCTGGCCGTGACGCGGCAGACCGCGCTGCGCCTGTTCGGCACCACGCAGGCGCTGGGACGCAGCATCGAGATCAATCGCCAGGCGCTGCAAGTACGGGCCGTGCTGGCGGACCGTCCGGCCAACAGCACGCTGCAGTTCAACGCGCTGGTCGGCGTGGGCAGCATGCTGTGGCCGGAGAAGGAGCGCCAGGATGCGCTGTCCAACTGGATGGGCATCGGCGGCCGCATCTACGTCAAGACCGGCCAGGGCGTCAGTCCGCAAGCCTTGCAGCGGGCGCTGCAAGATGCGATCGACCATGCGCCGTGGGCCAGCATGGCGACGCCTGAAATGAAGGTGGCGCTGGCCCAGCGCAAGATGGTCGATGTCGGCCTCGGTCCGCTGGCCGACGCCTACTTCGACCGCAGCGTCGCCAACACCATGGGCACCGGCCCGCGCGGCGACATGCGCGTGGTGCTCGCGCTCGGCGCCACCGGCCTGCTGATACTGCTGCTCGCCGTGATCAACTACGTCAACCTGGCGACGGTGCGCACCTTGCGCCGCCAGCGCGAGATCGCCGTGCGCCGGGTGCTGGGCGCCAGTACGCGCCAGTTGCTGGCGCAGTTCATGGCCGAATCGATGCTGCTGTCGGTGGCCGCCGCGGCGCTGGGCGTGTTGCTGGCGTGGCTGCTGCTGCCGCTGGCCTCCGACCTGCTGGAGCGCCGCCTGGACGGCATGTTCACGCCGGCGGCGATCGGCGTCTGCCTGCTGGCCGGCGCGCTGGTCGGCGCGGCGGCCGGCGTCTATCCAGGCTGGCTGGCGCGCGGCGTCGACATGGGCATCACGCTGGCCCACCGCAGCGGCGAAACCGCAGGCGGCGCTTGGCTGCGCCGCGTCCTGACGGCGGTGCAGTTCGGCGCGGCGATGAGCATGGGCAGCGTGGCGCTGGCGATCTTGTGGCAGACGCAGTTCGCCGCGGCGGCGCCGCCGGGCTTCGATGCCGAGCCGCTGCTGGTGGTGGAGATGAGCGAGAACCTGCGCGACAGTCCCGCCGCCCGTTCGCTGCGCGACGCCATTGCGCAACTGCCCGGCGTGGCCGGCGTAGCGGACAGCCGCGACGTGCCGGGCCGCGACGACCATACCGGCACGCATGGCAGCGACATGGTCAAGCGCGTGGACGGCAGCAGCGCCTCGCTGTCGGTGCATTTTGTCGGACCGGATTTCTTCAACGTCTACGGTCTGAAGGCGCTGGCCGGGCGCATGTTCGATCCGCGCATCGAAGGCGCGGCCGGCGACGGCGAACAAAACGTCGTGGTCAACCAGGCGGCGGTGCGGGCGCTGGGCTGGGCGTCCGCGCAACAGGCGGTGGGGCAGCGCATCGGCGGCACCCAGTTCCGCATCGCCGGCGTGACGCCCGAGCTGCGCTGGGAAACGCTGCGCGACCCGGTGCGCCCGACCATGTACCGGATAGCCAAGGACAACCAACTGCTGACGGTGCGCATGCGCGCCGCACCGGATGCGCAAAGCCGCGCCGCGCTGGAGCAGGACATCGCCGCCGCCTGGAGCCGCTACTTCCCGGCCAGCGAGCCGGTGATACGCCTGGCCGGCAGCTACTACGCGCAGGCCTACGCCGACGACGTGCGCATGGCCAGGCTGCTGGCCTGCGCCACGGCGGTGGTGTTCGCGCTGGCCGCTTTCGGCATCTACGTGCTGGCGGCGCACAGCGTGCAGCGCCGCGCGCGCGAGATCGTGCTGCGCAAGCTGCACGGCGCCGGCCGCAGGGCGATCGCGATGCTGGTCAGCCGCGAATTCCTGCTGTTGACGATGGCCGCCGCCGCAGCCGGGCTGCCGCTGGCGTGGCTGGCGATCGAGCGCTATCTGGCGGGCTTCGCGGCGCGCACGCCGCTGGGCGGCTGGGCGCCGGCGGCGGCGCTGGCGTGCGCGCTGCTGATCGTGGCGCTGGCCACCGCCCGCCACACGCTGGCGGCGATGCGCATCGCACCGGCGCAGGCGCTGCGCGACTAGGCGCCCGGTACAAAAAAAGGCCGGTTTCCCTCAACAGGGAAACCGGCCTTTTTCATTGGTATCCGATCAGATTATTTGACCGAAACCAGTTGCAACTGGAAGATCAGCGTCGCATTGGCTGGAATGCTGCCCTTGCCGGCCGCACCATAAGCCTGGTCGGGCGGGATAGTCACGGTGCGCGTGCCGCCAACGGCCATGCCGATAACGCCGTTGACGAAGCCTGAAATATTGCCAGTGCCGGTGCTCAGGACCAGCGCATAGGGATCGGCAGGCGCCACATTGGCATCGAACTGCGGGCCCTTGCGATCGGCGCGCGTGCCGTCATACACCCAGCCGGTGTAACGCACGGTGACGGAGCTGCCGGTCACGGCGACAGCGCCGGTGCCGATCACGTCATTGACGATGGTCAGCGTCGTCGGTGGCGGGACGTTGGGGATGACGGTGCCCGGGATAACGTCGATCAGCTCAAAATCGTAGACTATCGGCGAATTGGCGGGAATCGCCGGATAGATGCCTGTTGCAGCGCGCGATGCGGCGCCGTACACCAGGTTGGCCGGCAGGATCGCGGTGCGCTTGCCGCCGATTTTCATGGCGGCGACAGGCGCCACGCCGAGAATCGACTGGTCCCAGCCCGCCACTACCGCGCCCACGCCCACCGTGAACGGAGTGGCCGGCTTGCCGGTATCGACCGAGCTTTCCACTTTGGCGCCTTTGAAATCGGCCTTGGTCGAGTCGTACAGGTAGCCGGTGAAGTTGATCACCACAATGTCGCCCGCCTTGGGGGCGGCGCCGGTGCCGACCACGGTATCGGTCAGTTTGAACGCCGGTTGCGGCACCACCACCGCCACCGGAGCTTTAGAGCCCCCGCCGCAGGCCGTCAGGGCCGCTACGCAGGCAACGGCAGCAATAAATTGAAACATCGATTTCATGATTACCTTTGATGAGTATTCGTATTGGTCGCACATTCGGAGCAGAAGTTTAGCAGACCATACCGCTTCCGCTCCGGGCGCTACATTCGGTTACATCTTTTAGCGCCGAAGGTGTGCTTAAATTTCCACTTGCGTGCCAAGTTCGATCACGCGGTTGGTGGGAATCTGGTAGTAGTCGGCGGCGCCGCGGGCGTTGCGCGACATCGTCACGAACAGGTGTTCGCGCCAAGTCGACATGCCGGCGCCAGGGGTCGAAATCACCGTCTGGCGGGCGATGAAGAACGACGTCTCCATCATCTCGAACGGCAGGCCGAGGCAGTCGCACTGGGCCAGCGCCTTCGGAATATCCGGTTCGTCCTTGAAGCCGTAGTGGACGTTCACTTGGTAGCACTGGTGGCCCAGGTCCGTGACCTTGACCTGCTCGGCCACCGGCACGAACGGCTCTTCCACCACGTGCACCGTGAAGAACACCACGCGCTCATGCAGCACCTTGTTGTGCGACAGGTTGTGCAGCAGCGCGTGCGGCACGCCGTCGCTCTCGCCGCGCAGGAAGATGGCGGTGCCGTAGACCCGCGTCGGCGGCGCCACGAACAGCGAGGCCAGGAAGTCTTCCAGCGGAATCGCGTGCTTCTGCAAATTCTGGAACACCAGTTCGCGGCCGCGCTTCCAGGTCAGCATCACCGTGAACAGGATGATGGCCAGCAGCAGCGGGAACCAGCCACCGTGGAACAGCTTGAGCGAGCTGGCCGAGAACAGCAGCAGGTCGATCACGATGAAGAAGCCGGTGGAGGCAAAGCACACCCACAGCGGCAGGTTCCAGCGGAAGCGGATCACGAAGAAGGTCAGGAAGGTGGTCGCCAGCATGGTCGCGGTGACCGCGATGCCGTAGGCGCCGGCCAGTTTCTCCGACGAGCCGAATCCGACCACCGCCATCAGCACCACCGCCAGTTGCAGCCAGTTGACGATAGGGATGTAGATCTGGCCGATCTCGGTGGCCGAGGTATGCAGCACGCGCATGCGCGGCAGCAGGCCCAGGGCGATGGCCTGCTTGGTCATCGAGAAGGTGCCGGAAATGGTGGCCTGCGAGGCGATCACCGTCGCCAGGGTCGACAGCGCCACCAGCGGGTAGACGCTCCAGGAGCCGAGCTGCTGGAAGAAGGGATTGGCGATCGCTTCGGGATGGGTCAGCAGCAGCGCGCCCTGGCCCAGGTAGTTCACCGCCAGCGACGGGAACACGATCATGAACCAGGCGAAGCGGATCGGCCGCGCGCCGAAGTGACCCATGTCGGCGTACAGCGCCTCGGCGCCGGTGAAGGCCAGCACCACGGCGCCCAGCGCGACGAAGGCGATCATGCGGTTTTCAAACATGAAGCGCAGCGCATGCAGCGGGTTCAGCGCCCACAGGATCTGCGGCGCCTGCACGATGTTGATCAGGCCCATGACCGCCAGCGCGGCAAACCAGACCACCATCACCGGGCCGAACCAGCGGCCGATGCCGGCCGTGCCGTGGCGTTGCACCGCGTACAGCGTGACCAGCACGATGATGGTCAACGGCACAATGTACTGTTCCAGCCCCGGCGTGGCCACTTCCAGACCCTCGATCGCGCTCAGCACCGAGATGGCAGGGGTGATCACGCTGTCGCCGTAGAACATGGTGGCGCCGATCACGCCCAGCAGCATCAATGGATAGTGCCAGTTCGGCGCTTTCTTGCTGACCGAGTTCAGGGCCAGCGCCATCAGCGCCATGATGCCGCCCTCGCCGCGGTTGTCGGCGCGCAGCACCAGGCTGACGTATTTGAGCGAGACGATGGTCGTCAGGCCCCAGAAGATCAGCGAAATGATGCCCAGCAGGTTGCCTTCGTTCAGGATCAGGCCGTGCTCGGGATCGAAGATGGTTTTGAGGGTGTAGAGGGGACTGGTACCGATATCGCCGTAGACGATGCCTACCGCAGCCAGCGTCAAGGCGACGAGGCTGCTTTTCTTATGTTGCTCGGTCAAGATTGCACCTGTTGTTGTTTTGGTGCATTGCACAATAGGATAAGTATTTGCAAAAGGCAAGGAGATTTTCGCATGGAAGGGCGTTCCAAAAATTCAATATCGCCAGTGTACGCTGGTGCGGGCTGAAGCGCGAGTTCGGCGGCAGACGTGGCGGCGGTCCCGGCAGCGGCGGCGCGTCATTTAGGCGATAATGGCAGACCTTGCCCTCCGCCCCGCCGTCCGTCCCCATGAACATAGGTATTGTTTACGCCACATTCGCGTTCTTTTGCTGGGGTCTGTTCCCGCTGTATTTCCACGCCATCGGCGAGGTGCCGGCGCTGGAAATCCTGGCGCACCGCATGCTGTGGTCGCTGTTGTTCCTGGGCCTGGTGCTGACCGCGCGCCAGCAATGGAAATGGCTGCCGAAGGTGCTGCGCAATCCGCGCGTGCTGGCCAGCTTTGTCGCCTCGGCGCTGCTGCTGACGGCCAACTGGTTCGTCTACATCTGGTCGGTCAACAACGGCCACGTCATCGACGCCAGCCTGGGCTACTTCATCAATCCGCTGGTCAATGTGCTGCTGGGACTGCTGGTGCTGAAGGAAAAGCTGCGCCGCGGCCAGTGGATTGCCATCGGCGTGGCGGCCAGCGGCGTGCTGTGGCTGACCTGGTCGGCCGGCCAGGTGCCGTGGATTGCCTTGATTTTAGGCCTGACCTTCGGCGGCTACGGCCTGCTGCGCAAGACCGCCGCGCTGGCGGCGCTGGAAGGCCTGTCGCTGGAAACCATGCTGCTGTTCCCGCTGGCGCTGGTGTATGTGCTATGGCTGACCTTGCACGGCCACAACACCTTCGTCAACACCCCGTACGACAGCACCCGCTGGCTGCTGGCGGCGGCCGGGCCGATCACCGCGATACCGCTGGTGATGTTCGCGGCCGGCGCGCGCAAGATCCCGATGTCGGTGCTGGGCCTGCTGCAATACCTGTCGCCCACCATGCAGGCGGTGCTGGGCGTGTGGGTGTTCCATGAAAGCTTCCCGCCGGCGCGGCTGATCGGCTTCGTCATCATCTGGGCCGCGCTGGCGCTGTACGTGGCCGAAGGGCTGTGGATGGCCCAGCGCGCTAAATAGTGGGCGGACGGCGGGATTTATCGTATCCTGTCGTCCTTCCTTGCATTTCTACGCAATTAAAAAATTCTTACTGAGATTCTCAATGGCAAATTACGTCTACACCATGAACAAGGTGGGCAAAATCGTCCCGCCCAAGCGCCAGATTCTGAAAGATATTTCGCTGTCCTTCTTCCCGGGCGCGAAAATCGGCGTGCTGGGCCTGAACGGCTCCGGTAAGTCGACCTTGCTGAAAATTATGGCAGGCATCGACACCGACATCCAGGGCGAAGCCGTGCCGATGCCGGGCCTGAACATCGGCTACCTGCCGCAGGAACCGCAGCTCGATCCCGAAAAAACCGTGCGCGAGGAAGTCGAATCGGGCCTGGGCGAAGTGTTTGAAGCGCAAGCCAAGCTGGAAGCGGTGTACGCCGCCTACGCCGAGGAAGACGCCGACTTCGACGCCCTCGCAACCGAGCAGGCGCGTCTGGAAGCGATCATCTCGACCTCCGACGGCGGCAACCTGAACCTGCAGCTGGAAATGGCCGCCGACGCGCTGCGCCTGCCGCCTTGGGAAGCCAAGATCGGCGTGCTGTCCGGCGGTGAAAAGCGCCGCGTGGCGCTGTGCAAGCTGCTGCTGTCCAAGCCGGACATGCTGCTGCTCGACGAACCGACCAACCACCTGGACGCCGAGTCCGTCGATTGGCTCGAACAATTCCTGCTGCGCTTCCCGGGCACCGTGGTCGGCATCACCCACGATCGCTACTTCCTCGACAACGCCGCCGAATGGATCCTGGAGCTGGACCGCGGCCATGGCATCCCATGGAAGGGCAACTACTCGTCGTGGTTGGACCAGAAGTCCAACCGCCTGAAGCAGGAAGAGTCGACCGAGTCGGCGCGCCAGAAGGCGCTGCAGAAGGAACTGGAATGGTCGCGTCAGAATCCGAAGGCGCGCCAGGCCAAGTCCAAGGCCCGCCTGGCCCGCTTCAACGAGCTGAGCGAGTACGAATACCAGAAGCGCAACGAGACCCAGGAGATCTTCATCCCTGTGGCCGAGCGTCTGGGCAACGAAGTGATCGAGTTCAAGAACGTCTCGAAAGCGTTTGGCGACCGCCTGCTGATCGACAATGTGTCGTTCACGATTCCGCCGGGCGCCATCGTCGGCATCATCGGCCCGAACGGCGCCGGTAAATCGACCTTGTTCAAGATGATCGCCGGCCTCGACAAGCCGGACAGCGGCGAAGTGGTGATCGGCCAGACCGCCCGCATCTCGCTGGTGGACCAGAGCCGCGATACGCTCAGCGACAGCAAGAGCGTGTTCGAGGACGTGTCCGGCGGCGCCGACATGCTCAGCGTCGGCCGTTTCGACATGCCGTCGCGCGCCTACCTGGGCCGCTTCAACTTCAAGGGTTCGGACCAGCAGAAGATCGTCGGCAACCTGTCCGGCGGTGAACGCGGCCGCCTGCACCTGGCCAAGACGCTGCTCAAGGGCGGCAACGTACTGCTGCTGGATGAACCGTCGAACGATCTGGACGTGGAAACCCTGCGCGCGCTGGAAGATGCGCTGCTGGAGTTCGCCGGTTCCGTGCTGGTGATCTCCCACGATCGCTGGTTCCTGGACCGTATCGCCACCCACATCCTGGCGTTTGAAGGCAACTCGCAGGTCACCTTCTTCGACGGTAACTATCAGGAATACGAAGCCGACAAGAAGAAACGTCTGGGCGAGGAAGGCGCCAAGCCTAAGCGCATCCGCTACAAGCCACTGACTGTCTAAAAGCAAAAGGCCACCGCAAGGTGGCCTTTTTTATGGCTAAGAGGCGAACCCCGAACCGTGGAGGGGTCAGACCCCGTACGGGGTCTGACCCCAGGCTGGCGGGTTAGAAGTTGTAGCGCACGCCAGCAGTGATGGCGCTGTTTTTGCGGCCCAGATCGATGTTGTTCTTGCCGTAGTTTTCATACTCCAGCGAGACCTTCACGTTCTTGTTGATCGCGTACTCGGCGCCAACCGAGCCGTACAACGCGCTCTTGTTGGCGTCGCCACTGACGGAAGCGATGCCGGTGGTGGTGACGTCGTTGTGGTTACGCGCCACGCCCAGCTTGCCGAACAGGGCGACCTGGTCATTCACCGTATAGGTGCCCTTGCCCGCAACGTAGAACGAGCTTGCCTTGGTTTGCACATGGCCGGGCGCGCCGCCTACCGTGTAGTCATAACCTTTCTTGCCGAAGTCGGTGTAACCGCCTTCGACCGCCCAGGTCTTGTCGATGTTGTAGCCGGCGAAGATCTTGCCGGTCGCCTTGTCGCCGCTGCGGTCGGAAACGCTGGTGGCGTTCGGCACGTCGAATTTGTAGTGGCTGCCCACGACACCGGCGCCGATGTAGGCGGTGCCCGCGTCATCGGCGGCGTAAGCGGAGGTGCCGGCCAGGGCGGCAGCGGAAGCAACTAATGCGAACAGAATTTTTTTCATGGTCTTGGATCTTTCAGCAAAATGAGTGTTGGACTTGCTTGGGATCGCAGTTCTCTGAATTGCGATGGAGCCAAGATAGCACTCACGCCAACACCTGTCCGCACCGATTTAGTAAGAAGTGTGACAGGATGTAAGCCAAATTATAGATGGCTTACACTAACTTCCTCCAAACTTAAGAGAGGCTTAAGGTTCGCGCAGAATATTGCGGAAAGTGAGGTTAATGCGCGGCCCCTTGGGTCCGCGTTCCTTGTTGATGCCGTGCAGCCAGTGATGCTGCAGGCTGCCCGCCATCAGCAACAGGCAGCCGTCGCCCAGCGCCAGCTTGACGGTCTTCGGCAGGGTCCGGTGCTTGAGGATGAAGGTGCGCGCCGCGCCGAAGCTGACCGAGGCGATGGCGGGATTCGGCCCCAGCGTCGGCTCATTGTCGGCATGGAAGCCCATGCGGTCGCGTTCGTCGCGGTAGTAGTTCAGCAGCAGGCTGTTGAACTGGCGGCCGGTGGCCAGCTCCACTGCCTGTTTGATGTGCAGCTGCAAAGGTGTGAAGGGCAGCGGACGGAACAGCTTGCCGGAGTATCGGTAGCGGGCGTCGCCATGCCAGGCGCTCAGGCGCGGCTGCATGTGCAGCTTGCCCCAGACCTGGATCTGTTCCTCGCGCCAGTCGGTTTCGTCGAGCAGGCGCTGCATGGCCTCGGCCGGCGCCAGGTCCAGCGCCAGCCGCTGCTGGAACCACAGTTCGCCATCCTCGATCGGGATGGGCATCAAGGCGCTGTCGTCGGCAAATAAGTCCATGCGCGGTATCATACCGGCACTACGTCAGACAGGAGAACCTCGTATGCAAAAACGCCAGTTTCTGGGCCGCGCCGCCTTGGCCGGCATGGCCGCCGCCGCCCTGCCCGCCTCGCAAGCCGCCGCCGTTGCGGGTAACGCCGGACCAGCGCTGCTGACCGTGACCGGCGCCGTCGGCAAGGTCAACCGCGGCCGCTTCGATCCGGTGCGCGACCAGATGATGTTCAAGCAAAAACTCAGCTTCGACAAGGCGCATGCCTTCGACTTCTCCGCGCTGGCCGCGCTGCCGGCCATCACCATCCAACCGACGCTGGAATACGACGGCAAGGTGCACACACTGCGCGGCCCGTTGCTGCTGGATGTGATGAAGGCGGCCGGCGCATCGCTGGGCGACGGCGGCAAGCTGGTGTTGCGTGCGGTGGATGGTTATGCGGCCACGGTCACCGTGGCGCAGGCGCGCGCGCAGCGCTACATCGTCGCCACCCATCTGGATGGCGCGGCGATGGCGCTGGGCGGACTGGGTCCGCTATGGGCGGTCTACGATGCCGACAAGATCCCGGAAATGGCGGCCAAACCGCTCGCAGAACGGTTCGGTTCCTGCCCGTGGGCCCTGTATCACATCGAAGTGCAGGCTTAAGCGTAGGCTTCGGCCAACGTCATTACGCGTGGCGCAATGGTGATGCCGATGCCGCTGAACAGCGCGGTGATGGCGGCCATATTGGCTTCCATCTCTTCCGCTTTCCAGCCCTGGAACAGGTCGGTGCCGTCTTTCTGGAAGTGCAGGTCCAGCACCTTGCCGCGGTCCTTGTGGGTGTAGCCGCCGCTGTAGGTGTTCTTGAAACCCATCGCCGCCAACGCCGCCAGCACTTCGGCCGGAGGATTGTCCGGATCGGTGGCCATGAACACACCAAAAGTCTTGCCGGGTGGTTTAGCGGCGATATCTACGTCGTAAATCCCTGGCGCTTTCGTGACGGTCGTACTCTTCAGAAATAACATGTTCTTACCCCTATCCTATTGGTGCGCCGGCTTCGTGCTAGATTCTTCAAGAAAACATTCTAAGAAACAAGCTTATTGCTAATTCCGAGGTTTGTCGACTAATCCCGCCACTTATTTGTGAATTCGTACCAATAAAACTGCAACGCTCGCTTACAGGAAAAGCATACACCTACTTAAAATATAGTTGTTAAGTAGTAATTTGCAAGGAGATAAGAGGCGTAGCCGTCACGGCGCGCTATTTGTGCCGCTTTCGCTGCGCCAGATCGACGGTGGGCGCCACCAGCGCTCGGTAGAGCTCGCCGGTTGATCTATCCCACTGGTCGACCGCCCGTTGTTGGCGATCCACAGTGACCATGTCGCCGCGCGCGATCGGGCCGCTGAGCGCGGCGGCGGCGCCGAGCCGGAACACATTGGCCATCGACTCGCTGGCCAGCGGCTGCGCCATCTGGCGCGCCACCTCCTCCGGGATACCGGCCGCCATGTACGCGCGCAGGGCGGCGTCCAGCACCGTGACCAGGTAGTTGCTGGCGAACACGGCGGCGGCGTGATACACGGTCTTGGCCGAGGCGTCGATCGGCACCGGTTGCGCGCCGATCGCCTGCAAGGCCGGCGTCAGCACGGCCAGCGCGGCGGCATCGCCCTCGATGCCGCAGTAGGTGCCTGAAAATTGGGCAGCCACCGCTTCCGGATCGGCGAAGCTGCGGATCGGATGGACGCTGGCGACCAGCGCGCCCGCATCGCGCGCCGCCTGCAACTGGCCGGACGCCAGCGCGCCGCTGCAATGGAACACGATGCTGCCTTGCAGCGGCACCGCTTGCGCCAGCGCGGCGCAGGCGCTGACGATCTGGTCGTCGCCGACGGCCAGCACATGGATGTCGGCCGGCAGCAATTGATCGTAACGCTGCACCGGCGCGCCGCTGCCGATGAAATCCACGGCGGCCTGCGCCGACGCGGCGGAGCGCGTCAGCACCTGCCGCACCTGGAAGCCAGCCTGTGCAGCCAGCAAACGTCCCAGCACGCGGCCGACATGGCCGGCGCCGATCAGGTTGAGGGTCGCCATCAGAAACCGGACCCCGGCTGTTGTAAAAACGCCTGTTCTTCCGGTGTCGACGCGCGGCCAAGGATGGCGTTACGGTGCGGGAAGCGGCCGAAGCGGCGTATCACCTCGCGATGGCGCTGCGCGTAGTCGAGCATGCCGGCGATGGCCTGGCTGGTGGCCGCCGGCGCCGTATCGCGCCCGGCGTCCGCCATGCGGGTGTACAGCGCCACGGCCTGCTCCTGCATCGCCATGTTCTCCGCGTGCTCAAACGGCAGGTAAACAAAAGCGCGCTGCAAGGGCGGCAGCGCCAGGTCCTGCCCGGCCCCGACCATATCAAGTGCCGCCTGCAAGGCTTGCTGGTCGCCGCCAAAGGCCAGCGGCGTGCCACGATGGACGTTGCGGCAGAACTGGTCCAACACCAGGATGCGCGCCAGCGCGGACTGCGGACCTTCCGCATCCCACGCGTGCAGGCCGCCGGCCAGCGCCTGCTCGATCAGCGCGCCGAATCGGCTGGCGATCTCGCGGTCGAAATCGTCGTTCTTCTGGAACCACTCGCGTCGCGCCGCGTCTGCTGCCTGCCCGCCGGCGGGCTGGAACCAGAAATCGAATACTGCCCTGACTTGTTCGTTCATGCTCATGTTCGTGTTCAGTTGCGTGCGTGCGATAGTTGGAAGCTGTGGATGCCGTCGAATTGCGCCAGCTCGGCCGACAGCACCGACATCGGCGCGCCGCTACGCTTGCTCAGCGCGATGGCGACGAAACGCCATTCCTGCATGCCGCCGTCGCTGCCTATCATCAGCGAGCCGCCGGCGATTTCATAGCCGCGTTGCAGCGCCATCTGCCGCAGCGCCGGTTCCTGCGGCAGATAGCCTGCCTTGAAGCGCATGGTGATCGCGATCGCATGCCGCGACGGCAACCAGGCCTCGACCCTGGTCAGCAGGATCATCGCGCCGGCGCACAGCGCCGCCAGCCCCATCGCGCCCAGGTAGAAGCCGACGCCGACCATCACGCCGATCACCGACGAGGCCCAGATCGAGGCCGCCGTCGTCAGGCCGCTGATATTAAAGCCTTCGCGCATGATGACGCCGGCCCCGAGGAAGCCGATGCCGGTGACGATGCCTTGCACGATGCGGGTCGGGTCGGAGGTCAGGATGGTGTGGCCGGCATGGCCGCCGAACCACTCGCCGGGATAGCCGCCGATCACCGTCAGCGCGGCGGACGCCATGCATACCAGCCCGTAAGTGCGCATGCCTGCCGCTCGACCATGATACGAACGCTCGTAACCGACCATCAGGCCGAGCAGCAACGCGCCGACCAGATTCAGCAAGATTACGCCGTTGGTGGCGATTTCATGGGCGGACCAGTAAGCAAACAGGAACTCGATCGGTGGCATGCGTGGTCTCTTTCAGCGGTGGCGCTATGGTGTTTTTTTAACGAGCTGTTTTTCAAACGCGACATCGAGCTTGCTGACGCGCCGGGGCGGCCCCGGCGAAATGCCGTTGACGAAGGCGACGAAATCGTCGAGCTCCAGCGGCGCGCACAGCGGCGGCTGGCCGGGGCCTTCGGTCAGGAAGAAATGGCCGCTGCCGGTGCGCGACATCGAATACTTGGCATTTCCACTACGAACCTTGAGACGGTCGACGGCCGTCGTGGCCCGGGTTGCGCGGCCGCTCATAGCGCCTCCGTGCGGGTTTGCAGCCAGGCCAGCGCGGCGCCGGACAGCAGCGGAGCCAAACGCTGGCGCACCGTGGCGTGATAGTCGTTCAGCCAACGTTTCTCGTCGTCGCGCAGCAGCGAGAGCTCGATGCAGCGGGTGTCGATCGGGCACAGGGTCAGCGTTTCGAAATCGAGGAATTCGCCGAACTCGGTCTGCCCCGCGGGACGGTTCAGCACCAGGTTTTCAATCCGGATGCCCCACTTGCCGGGGCGGTACAAGCCCGGTTCTATCGATGTAATCATGCCTGGCTCCATGGCGGTGTGCGGCTCCGGCATCGCCGATTGCGAAATCGACTGCGGGCCTTCGTGCACGTTGAGGAAGTAGCCGACGCCGTGGCCGGTGCCGTGGCCGAAGTCCATGCCTTCGGCCCACAACGGCGCGCGGGCGATGGCGTCGAGCATCGGCGACTTGGTCCCGCGCGGGAAGCGCGCCGAGGACAGGGCGATCACGCCCTTGAGCACCAGCGTGAAATCACGTTTGTGCTCGTCCGTGATGGCGCCGACGCCGACCACGCGGGTGATGTCGGTGGTGCCGCCCACATACTGGCCGCCGGAGTCGATCAGCAACAGGCCATCGCCTTCGATGACGGAGTGCTGGGCTTCGGTGGCGCGGTAATGCATGATCGCGCCGTTGGAGCGGAAGCCGGCGATGGTGGAGAAACTGGGGCTGACGAAGCCAGGACGGCGCGCGCGCGCGGCCGTGATTTCACGGTCGATGGCCAGTTCGGTCAGCGGCGGACGCTGCGGATCGGCCAGCGTCTGCTCCAGCCAGGTGAAGAATTCGCACAGGGCGGCGCCGTCCTGCTCCATGGTGGCGCGCACGTGCGCCGCATCGGCCTCGCTTTTCTTCGATTTGGCGAAGGTGGTCGGGTTGATCGCCTCGATCACCTCGACCGTGGCCGGTATCCACTGGCGCGTGCCGTAGGTGAGGCGGCGCGGATCAATTAGCAAGGTGCTGTCGGCCGGCAGCCCGGCCAGCGCGGCGGCGGCTGATTGGTAGGGCGCGATATCGACGCCGTCCTCCGCCAGTGTGGCGCGCAGCGTGGGCGAGACCTTGCCGTCGGCGACGAACAGCGTGGCGCGGGTTCGGCCGATCAGCGCGTGCGACAGGAAAATCGGGTTGTAATTGACGTCGGCGCCGCGCAGGTTGAACAGGTAGGCGATATCGTCCAGCGTCGAGATCAGGTGGTTCTGCGCGCCCAGCTGCTGCATCGTTGTGCGCAAATTGACAAGTTTTTCGGCACGGGTTTGCGATGCGAACGGCGGCAGATGCTCGTACACCGGCGCGGCCGGCAGCGCCGGACGGCCGCTCCAGACCTGGTCCAGCAGATCGAGATCGGTGCGCAGCGTGACGTTTTTAGCGCGCAGCGCCGTTTCCAGCAGCCGGGCGATGGACAGGCCGAGCACCGCGCCGTCGACCGCAGCCGTCTGGCCAGGCTTCAGGGTCGCGGCCAGCCAGTCGACATATTGCACGCTGGCGCCGGAGGTCAGCTTCATCAGCTGGATGCCGGTATTGGCCAGTTGCTGGTCGGCCTGGGTCCAGTAACGGGCGTCGGTCCAGATGCCGGCAAATTCCGGCGTGATGATGAAGGTGCCGACCGAGCCGGTGAAACCGGACAGCCATTCGCGGCCCTGCCAGCGGGCCGGCAAATATTCGGACAAATGGGGATCGGCGGACGGCACGATCAGCGCGTCGATTTGCTGTTGATGCATCGCCGCGCGCAACAGCACCAGGCGCTCGACGACATGGGAGGTTTCTGGAATATGCATGGCTGAGGTCAATTTCCGGTGCGCCGCCGATGCGGCATAGCTTGTCGCTATGATACCGCGATTGCTCGGGACATAGGTCTCCGAATTACCCGCGCATCGCATCCACCGCTGGCATTAGCCACGCCATCGCTAGCATCAATCAAGCGGTGGAAACATTTAATCAGAAATTCGACGGTGGCTGGGCATTACCGCTGGCGACGGACATGAGTAATGCAGGCAGCGAAAACATATCCGTCGCTAAATACCCCGGGATCGACATCCTTGTGAATAACATGGAACTTATGCACTGAGCGACTTCTTTTCAGCGTGCGGCCGGCACGTACTTTTGACGCCGATGCCACGATGCAAGGCGATCCAATTATCCATGTCGCGCAGTTTGGTGAAATTAACCAAAGGCACCCAAGTGACGGTCCACTCGGCATTACCCGACCCGACTGAAAAAGAAGGCCTGAAAATTTTTATTTCTTCCGTCAATTCTGAATTGTCTTATACCGAGGCTGAACGCCAGTTTATGAACGGGAATAAACCGTCATCGCTTATTCACCGTCTGGCTAAACCCCATCAAATCGCCAATGTCGTCACCTTCCTGGCCAGCGAATGCGCCGGCGGGCGGAACGCTGCCAACCATCGCCTGACGACCGCCAAAAGCTGGAATCTGGCGCGAACACGCCAAAAACTAGCATGATTTAAGGGCAAAACTTCCCCGATCGGAGATTCATAACCAAGGGAAGTGGTGCTCAGGCCTCGTAGCGGCGCAGGCCTTCGAGGTCGAGTATGCGGATACCGCCATAATCAAGACTTAATAAGCCTTGTTTCTCCAGCAGCTGTAACGCCTGATTGGCGCGCTGGCGCGAAGCGCCGGACAGCAGGCCCAACTCTTCCTGCGATATCTGCACCAGTTTCTCCAATCCCGGATAAAGATGGGAATTGAACATGGAAACCAGACAACGCGCCACACGGGTATCGGGATTTAATAGGCGGTCATTTTCCACCATGCCGATAAACTGCCCCAGCCGCTCATTCAGCTGCATCAATAAAAACCGCGTGAATGGCAGACTGGTATCCAGCAACCAGTGAAAAGTGGACATCGGCATACGGGCGATACGGCTATCGCGCAATGTCATCGCGTCGTATTTTAGTATCTCCCGCTTTAATATCGAACCCTCGCCAAACCAGCCGCCGGGTGGCACGCCGGTAAATGACACGCTTTTACCGGCCGCCGAGAAATTAGTCATCTTGACCATGCCCTCCATAATCCCCAGCCAATGCTCGACCATTTCCCCCTTGCGGCAAACATAACCGCCCTTCGGAACAAATGTTTCAAAGGTTTCGGCCTCGACACGCGCCATTTGTTCAGGCGTCAGGCCCTGGGCCCAGATCGCCGTGCGCAATGCTTCCTTGAGGGTAATATGATGTCGATTAGGCATTATTGCAACGCAATATGGAAAGTTCGGTCAAATGTCGCCGAAAAGACAACCTGAGTGTCGGCGGCAGGCTAATATCATCACATAAAAAGGCTGCCGTATCAGAAGTTTAACAAGTACGAGCAAACAGCAACAGGAGACACTGGTGCATACACAGAACGAGACGTTCCCGCGCTGGCTGCTGACCCACGGTCAGCTCCGCCCGGGGAAACCCGCATTCCGCGAAAAATACCTGGGTATCTGGCAAAGCTGGACCTGGGCCCAGGTCAACGACGAAGTGCGCGCTCTGGCCTGCGGCCTGGCCGCCATCGGCTTCCAGCGCGGCATGAACCTGGCCATCATCGGCGACAACCGCCCCCGCCTGTACTGGTCGATGCTGGCCGCTCAATGCCTGGGCGGCGTGCCGGTGCCGCTGTACCAGGACGCCCCCGCCGCCGACATGGCCTACGTGCTGGAAAACGCCGAAATCCGCTACGCCATCGTCGAAGACCAGGAACAGGTCGACAAGTTGACGGAATTGCAAAGCCTGTACCCGCATGTCGCCCACGTGGCCTACGACGACGAGCGCGGCATGCGCCACTACCGCCAGCAAGGCCTGCTGTCCTTCGCCCGCCTGCAAGAGCTGGGCCGCGACTGGGACAAGGCCAATCCCGGCATGTTCGACGCCGCCGTCCAAGCCGGCAAGGGCAGCGACAACGCCATCATCCTGTACACCTCCGGCACCACCGGCAAGCCCAAAGGCGTGTGCCAGACCCACAGCGCGCTGATCGCGGCCGGCACCGGCGGCGTCGGTTTCGAGAACCTCACCGACGAGGAAGACATCCTGTCCTACCTGCCGATGGCCTGGGTGGGCGACTGCCTGTTCTCCTTCGCCCAGGCGATGACGGCCGGCTTCACCGTCAACTGCCCCGAATCCGGCGACACCGTCATGACCGACATGCGCGAAATCGGCCCTACTTATTACTTCGCCCCGCCGCGCGTGTTCGAGAACATGCTGACCACCGTGATGATACGGATGGAGGACGCCGGCGCCATCAAGCGCCGCATGTTCCATCACTTCATGGCGGTGGCGCGCCGCAGCGGCGCCGCCATCCTGGACGGCAAGCCGGTGCCGCTGTCCGACCGCCTGGCCTACGCGGTGGGCAAGGTGCTGGTCTACGGCCCGCTGAAAAACGTGCTCGGACTGTCGCGCGTGCGGGTCGCCTACACCGCCGGCGCCGCGATCGGCCCGGATCTGTTCCGCTTCTACCGCTCCATCGGCGTCAACCTGAAGCAGTTCTACGGCTCCACCGAAACCTGCGCTTATATATGTCTGCAACCGGACGGCCAGATCAAGTTCGACAGCGTCGGCCTGCCGGCGCCAGGGGTCGAAGTCAAACTGGCCGACAACGGCGAGGTGCTGGTCAGGTCGCCAACATTGATGGACTGTTACTACAAGCGCCCCGACGCCACCAACGAAGCGATCGACGCCGAAGGCTACTTCCACACCGGCGACGCCGGCCTGTTCGACAACGAAGGCCACCTGAAGATCATCGACCGGGCGGCGGACGTCGGCAAGATGAACGGCGGCGCCATCTTCGCGCCCAACTATGTGGAGAACAAACTCAAGTTCTTCCCCTTCATCAAGGAGGCGGTGGTGTTCGGCGACAAACGCGACGAGGTCTGCGCCTTCATCAATATCGACATGGAAGCCGTGGGCAACTGGGCCGAACGCCGCAGCATCGCCTACTCCGGCTACACCGACCTGGCCGCGCACCCGCAGGTGTATGGCCTGGTGCGCGACTGCATCGAGCAGGTCAACGCCGACCTGGCGGCCGAACCGATGATGAGCGACACGCAGATCCACCGCTACCTGGTGCTGCACAAGGAGCTCGATCCCGACGACGATGAGCTGACCCGCACCCGCAAGGTGCGCCGCAAGTTCATCGCCGAGAAGTACGCGGTGCTGATCGATGCGCTCTACAGCGGCAAGCAGTCGCAGTACATCGAAACGCAGGTCAAGTTCGAGGATGGACGCAGCGGGCTGGTGGCGGCGGACCTGAAGATCGAGTCCAGCAAGACCTTCCCTGCCATCAAAGCAGCGGCATGATCGAGGAAGCCACCATGCAAATGAACGAACCAGACACCCACTTCGGTGCGGACGCAGACCCCGGCCGCCGGAAAATCGGCCCGGTGATCCTCGACCTGAAAAATATCTCGCTGTCGTTCGGCGGCGTGAAGGCGCTGACCGACATCTCCTTCGATGTGAAGCAGCACGAGATCCGCGCCATCATCGGCCCGAACGGCGCCGGCAAAAGCTCGATGCTCAACGTGATCAACGGCGTGTACCGCCCGCAGCAGGGGGAGATCATCTACCGCGGCGAACACCGCAAGAACATGGACTGCCACGCGGCCGCCAAATCCGGCATCGCCCGCACCTTCCAGAATATCGCTCTGTTCAAGGGCATGACGGTCCTCGACAACATCATGACCGGCCGTAACCTGAAGATGAAATCCAACTTCCTGATGCAGGCCCTGTACTGGGGCCCGGCGCGGCGCGAGGAAATCGCCCACCGCGTCAAGGCCGAGGAGATCATCGACTTCCTGGAGATCCAGGCGATCCGCAAGACGCCGGTGGGCCGCCTGCCCTACGGCCTGCAAAAGCGCGTGGAGCTGGGCCGGGCGCTGGCGGCAGAACCGGAAATCCTGCTGCTCGATGAACCCATGGCCGGCATGAACGTCGAAGAGAAACAGGACATGTGCCGCTTCATCCTCGACGTCAACGACCAATTCGGCACCACCATCGTGCTGATCGAGCATGACATGGGCGTGGTGATGGACATCTCGGACCGCGTGGTGGTGCTCGACTACGGCAAGAAAATCGGCGACGGCACGCCCGACGACATCCGCTGCAACCAGGACGTGATCAACGCCTACCTCGGAAAGGCCTGCGAATGAACGTGAACTTTTTCTTTGAGGTGCTGATCGGCGGCCTGCTGTCCGGCGTGATGTACGCGCTGGTGGCGATCGGCTTTGTGCTGATCTACAAGGCCTCCGGCGTATTCAACTTCGCCCAGGGCGCGATGGTGTTCTTCGCCGCGCTGACCTGCGTCGGCATCGTCGACAAGTTCGGCGTGTCGCTGTGGGTGGCGATCCCGCTGACCATCGTCGTCATGATCCTGCTCGGCATCGCCATCGAGCGCGTGGTGCTGCGGCCGCTGGTGAACCAGCCGGAGATCACGCTGTTCATGGCCACCATCGGCCTGGCGTTCTTCATCGAAGGCCTGGCGCAGTTGATGTGGGGCTCGCAGGTGCACAAGCTGGAGCTGCCGATCGAGGACGTGCCGTCCGAATACCTGATGAACAAATTTAACATCCTGGTCTCGCAGTTCGACATCATGGCGGCCGCCGTCTGCGGCCTGCTGGTGACGGCGCTGGCACTGCTGTTCTCCAAGACCAAGGTGGGCCGCGCACTGCGCGCGGTGGCGGACGATCACCAGGCCGCGCTGGCCGTCGGCATCCCGCTGCAACGCATCTGGGCGGTGCTGTGGGCGGTGGCCGGGTTGGTCGCGCTGGTGGCCGGCCTGCTGTGGGGCGCCCGCAACGGCGTGCAGTTCGCGCTGACCTTCGTGGCGCTGAAGGCGCTGCCGGTGCTGATCCTCGGCGGCTTCACGTCGATGCCGGGGGCGATCGTCGGCGGCCTGATTATCGGCGCCTCCGAAAAAATGGCCGAGGTGTATATCGGCCCGCTGGTCGGCGGCGGCATCGAAGGCTGGTTCCCGTATGTGCTGGCGTTGTTGTTCCTGCTGGTGCGCCCGGAAGGCCTGTTCGGCGAAAAAATCATCCGCAGAATCTGAGAGAGTAAAGGTAAAAACGATGCTCTACCGCGAAGCAGGACAATTTAAAACCAGCTATCAGGCCGACAGCCAGATCTTCCCGATCCTGCAGGACCGCATCGCGCTGTTCGCGTTGCTGGCCGTGGCGATCGTGGTGGTGCCGCTGTTCGCATCGCCGTACACCTTGTCGGCGATCCTGATCCCCTTCCTGATTTTCTCGCTGGCCGCGCTGGGACTGAACATCCTGACCGGCTACGCGGGCCAGCTGTCGCTGGGCACGGCGGCCTTCATGGCGGTCGGCGCCTTCGCCTCGTACAACTTCCTGGCGCGGCTGCCCGGCCTGCCGGTGCTGCTGGCCTTCGTGCTGGGCGGCTTGAGCGCGGCGATGGTCGGCATCGCCTTCGGCCTGCCGTCGCTGCGGATACGCGGCTTCTACCTGGCCGCCTCCACGCTGGCCACGCAGTTCTTCGTGGTGTGGTGCCTGACCAAGATTCCCTACCTGACCAATTACAGCAGCTCCGGCGTGATCACCGCGCAGAAGATCGCCATCCTCGGCTACCAGTTCGACACCCCGGGCCGCAAGTACCTGCTGGTGCTGGGCGTGGTGGCCGTGATGGCTCTGCTGGCCAAGAACATGATCCGCTCCAACGTCGGCCGCTCATGGATGGCGGTGCGCGACATGGACGTGGCGGCCGAGGTGATCGGCTTCCGGCTGATGCGCACCAAGCTGCTGGCCTTCGCGGTCAGCTCCTTCTACTGCGGCGTGGCCGGCGCGCTGTACGCCTATGCCTACCTCGGTACGGTGGAGCCAGAAGCCTACAACCTCGACCTGTCGTTCCGCATCCTGTTCATGGTGATCATCGGCGGCGTCGGTTCGGTGCTCGGCTCCTTCCTCGGCGCGGCGTTCATCGTGCTGCTGCCGGTGTTCCTGAATATTTTCGCCCACAGCCTGGCGCTGCCGACCAGCGTGGCGTCCAACCTGGAGCTGATGGTGTTCGGCGCCCTGATTATATTTTTCCTGATCGTGGAACCGCACGGTCTGGCGCGTTTATGGCAAATCGGTAAAGAGAAACTGCGTCTGTGGCCGTTCCCGCACTGAGCGCATACAAAACAATAACCTGGAGGAGAAGACAATGAAACGCATCGCATCCCTGGTAGTTGGACTCACACTGGCGGCATCCGTTACGGCGTGGGCGCAGGACCAATACGTCGCCCTGCCCTCGTATCGCGTAGGCCCTTATGCGGCGGGCGGTTCCGGCTTTTACGGCGGCATCATCGACTACTTCAACCTGGTCAACCTGGCGGGCGGCGTCAACGGCGTGAAGATCTCGTGGGAAGAGTGCGAGACCGAATACAACCCTTCGCGCGGCGTCGAATGCTACGAGCGCCTGAAGACCAAGAACGGCGGCGCCACGCTGGTCGAGCCATTGTCCACCGGCGTCGCCTACGGCGTACTCGATCGCCTGCCGACCGATAAAATCCCGATGACGATGATCGGCTACGGCCGCTCGGACGCCGCCAACGGCAAGGTCTTCCCCTATGTGTTCCCGCTGATTACCAGCTACTGGAACCAGGCCGCCGCGATGATCAAATACCTCGGCGACAAAAACGGCGGCATGGACAAACTGAAGGGCAAGAAGATCGCCTACCTGTACCACGACTCGGCATTCGGCAAGGAGCCCTTGCCGGTGCTGGAGGCCTTGTCCAAGCAGTACGGCTTCGACCTGATCAAGGTTCCCGTCACGCCGCCGGGCACCGAGCAGCAATCGCAATGGCTGCAAATCCGCCAGGCCAATCCGGACCACGTGATCCTGTGGGGCTGGGGTTCGATGAACGCGGTCGCCATCAAGACCGCGCAGCGCAACGGCATCCCGCGCGAGAAGCTGCTGGGCGTGTGGTGGGCCGGCTCCGAAGAGGACACCGTGCCGGCCGGCGACGCCGCCAAGGGCTACAGCGCGATGACCTTCAACACGCCGGGCAACTACCCGGTGATGGACGAGATCCACAAAAAACTCTACGACGCGGGCAAGGGCAACCTGGCCGACCGCAGCCGCATCGGCTCCGTGTACCACATGCGCGGCGTCAGCGCGGCCATCCTGTGGGTGGAAGCGATGCGTACCGCGCAGGACAAATTCGGCAAGGGCAAACCGGTCACCGGCGAACAGATGCGCTGGGGCCTGGAACACCTGAACGTCGACGAAGCGCGCCAGAAAGCCATCGGCGCCTTCGGCATGCTGCCGGTGGTGAAGACCAGCTGCGACGACCATGAAGGCTCGGGCGCGGTCAAGGTCCAGCAATGGGACGGCAAGAAGTGGAACGCCATCACGCCCAACTGGATCGTCGGCGACAAGGCCCTGACCCGCAAGCTGCTGGAAGAAAGCTCCGCAGCCTACGCGGCCGAGAAAAAAATCACCCCGGCCTGCGCAAAATGATGACAGCCACCAGCACAGGCACCAGCAACCCCGCCGCTCCGGCGGCCGCGCCCTACCTGTCCGTGAACAACGTGGAAGTGATCTACGACCATGTGATCCTTGTGCTCAAGGGGGTGTCCCTGCAAGTCCCGCAGGGGAAGATCGTGGCCCTGCTGGGCGCCAACGGCGCCGGCAAGTCCACCACGCTGAAAACCATCTCCACGTTGCTGCGCGGCGAACGGGGCGACGTCACCAAGGGCGAAGTCCAGTTCAAGGGCGAGCGCATCGACCAGCTCACGCCCAATGAACTGGTGCGGCGCGGCCTGTCGCAGGTGATGGAAGGCCGCCACTGCTTCGGCCACCTGACCATCGAAGAGAACCTGCTCACCGGCGCCTACACCCGCAGCGCATCGCGGGCGGAGCTGAAGGAGTCGCTGGAGAAGGTCTACCACTACTTCCCGCGATTGCGCGAGCGTCGCAGCAGCCAGGCCGGCTACACCTCCGGCGGCGAGCAGCAGATGTGCGCCATCGGCCGCGCGCTGATGGCCAAGCCGTCGATGATCCTGCTGGACGAGCCGTCGATGGGCATCGCGCCGCAGATCGTCGACGAGATCTTCGGCATCGTCAAGGATTTGAACAGCAAGGAGAACGTGTCCTTCCTGCTGGCCGAGCAGAACACCAGCATCGCGCTGCGCTACGCGGACTTCGGTTACATCCTGGAAAACGGCCGCGTGGTGATGGAAGGCGCGGCCTCCGAGCTGGCCAGCAATGAAGACGTCAAGGAGTTCTACCTCGGCGTTTCCGCCGCCGGCCGCAAGAGCTTCCGCGACATGAAATTTTACCGCCGCCGCAAACGCTGGCTGGCCTGAGCAACAAAGGACCACACCGCATGAATATCAAGCAGGCCAAGGCCCTGTGCCGCACCTTTCCCGGCGCGACCGAGGATACCAAGTGGGGCGCGGATCTCGTGTTCTCCGTCGGGACGAAGATGTTCGCCGTCACCGAGCTGGATGACAAGGCCAAGGGTATCAGCTTCAAGGTGGAGGATGACCGCTTCCTGGAACTGACCGACCGCCCCGGCATCATTCCCGCGCCCTACCTGGCGCGGGCGAAGTGGGTATATGTCGAGGATTTGAAAACCCTCAGCGACGCCGAAGCCAAAGAACTGCTGACGCGCTCTTATGAACTGGTGTTCGGCAAACTGACCAAGAAGCTGCAACGCGAGATACAAGGATAAACAATCATGGCCGATACCTACGACAGTCTCGAAACGCGCTCGCCCGAACAACGCGAACGCGAACTGATGTCACGCCTGCCGCAGCTGGTGGCGCGCGCCAAGGCAGCCGCCGGCTGGTCGCGCATCCTGCACGACGTCAACGCCGCCGACATCAACAGCCGCGCCGCGCTGGCGACGCTGCCGGTGACGCGCAAGTCCGAGCTGCACGCCTTGCAGAAGCAGCAGGCGCCGTTCGGCGGCCTCAATACCACGCCGGTCGGCCAGCTGTCGCGCGTGTTCATGTCGCCCGGTCCGATCTTCGATCCCGAAGGACGCGGCCAGGACTGGTGGCGTTTCGCCCGGCCGATGTACGCGGCCGGCGTGCGCCCCGGCGGCCTGCTGCAGAACTGCTTCTCCTACCACTTCACGCCGGCGGCTTTCATGGTCGAAGGCGGCGCCGCGCGCATAGGCTGCGCCGTGATACCGGCCGGCGCCGGCCAGACCGAGATGCAGGTGCAGGCCATCGGCCACTTGCGGCCCGATACCTACATCGGCACGCCGTCGTTCCTGAAGATCATCATCGAAAAAGCGCAGGAGCTGGGCGCGGACGTCAGCAGCATCCAGCAGGCCTTGATGTCCGCCGAGGCGCTGCCGGAATCGCTGCGCAGCTGGTTCATCGAGCGCGGCGTGCCGCACGTGCTGCAATGCTACGCATCGGCCGATATCGGCAGCATCGCCTACGAAACCCAGAGCGGCGGCGTACGCGATCCGGGCATGGTGCTGGACGAAGACCTGATACTGGAGATCGTCCGCCCCGGCAGCGGCGATCCCGTGCCCGACGGCGAAATCGGCGAAGTGGTCGTCACCCTCTTCAATCCGGACTACCCGCTGATCCGCTTCGCCACCGGCGACCTGTCGGCGATCCTGACCGACGTGCCGCCCTCGCCCTGCGGCCGCACCAACACCCGCATCAAGGGCTGGATGGGCCGCGCCGACCAGACCACCAAGGTGCGGGCGATGTTCGTGCATCCGTCGCAGGTGCACGACGTCACCCGCCGCCATCCGGAAATCGTCAAGGCGCGGCTGGTGGTGTCCGGCCACATGGCGCAGGACGTGATGACGCTGCACTGCGAAGTGGCCGATCCGTCCAGCGCCTCCAGCGCCGTCGCCATCACCGAATCGATACGCGACCTGACCAAATTGCGGGGTGAAGTGCGGTTTGCCACCATCGGCAGCCTGCCCAACGACGGCAAGGTGATCGACGACGTGCGCGATTACACCTAGGCTGCGCCTGGTTGTGGTGGAAAACCAACGGCATGCGGCGAGGCGGGATATGGCGGATAATAGCGAACTTACCACCTGTTTTTAGAAGCCGACGAAGATCATGCAAGACTTCCACCACACCCGCGCCCGCGCCCTGCTGGAGAACGCGGAAGAACTGTTCACCAAAGCAGACGTCGACCGGGCCGTCACCGCGATGGCCGACAACCTCAACGCCCGTTTCGACCGACCGGACAGCGAATCCTTCCCGCTGGTGCTGGGCGTGATGGGCGGCGCCGTGGTCTTCACGGGCAACCTGCTGCCGCAACTGACCTTCCCGCTCGAATTCGACTACATCCACGTCAGCCGCTACGGCGACGACGACAAGGGCGGACAAGTGGTCTGGAAAGTGGTGCCGCGTTCGAACGTGGCCGGCCGCGTGGTCATCGTGCTGGACGACATCCTGGACGAAGGCGAAACGCTGGCCCACGTCAAACAGCGCCTGCTGGACATGGGCGCGGCCGAAGTGGTGCTGGCCGTCTTCGCCGACAAGGCGATCGGCAAGGCCAAGCCGTGCAAGGCCGACATCGTCGGCATCACCATCCCCAACCGCTTCGTGGTGGGCTTCGGCATGGACGCCTACGGCTACTGGCGCAACCTGCCAGGCCTGTGGGCGATCCAGACCGAGAACTAAACCTTACGACCGCAGGCGGCGAAGGCATGTTCAATGCGATGCTTTCGTGGCTGTTCCTGCTGGCGATAGGCCAGGCCTTCCTGATGACGGCGACGCTGCTCAGCGTCCGCCAGCCGGAGATGCGCACCGCCAACCGGCTGCTGTCGGCGCTGCTGCTGGTGTTCGCGGCCATCATCGGCCACAACTGGCTGGGGCTCAACCACCTGTATCAGCAGTATCCGCACAGCGCGCTGGCCATCGTCACCCTGGGGTTGGTGGTCGGGCCGCTCCAATATCTCTACCTGCACGCGATGCTGTCGGACCAGCCTCTGGGCCGGCGCGCGCTGCTGCACTTCCTGCCCTTCGCCGTTGCCACGCTGGCGATGACGCCGTTCTACCTGCGCTCGGCCGAAGAGAAGCTGGCGTGGATGCATCAATGGCATGGCTGGCCGTGGTACCTGACCGTGGCGGGGCTGGCCAAGCTGGCCATCCTGCTGACCTACATCCGCGCCACCTACCGGCTGGTGGGCCGGGTGCCGGCCGACTCCGACCTGGTGCGCGATCTGCGGCGGCTAATGGGGATGTGGCTGGTCAGCGCGGCGCTGAGCATCGTCGCGCTGGCGATGGCGGTGCTGGACGTGGAGCAGCCGCTGTCCACCGACGCGATGGACGGCATTTCGCTGATGCTGTTCGTGTTCGCGACCGCCGTCACGGCGATGCGGCTGCCGCTGGGTTATCGTCCGCGCGCGCTGCCGCCGCCCCCGCCGCCCAAGCAGCGCTACGCCAGCAAGCAGTTATCCACAGCCGACCGCGACGCCTTCCTCGCGCGGCTGAACGCCTGCATGGAACAGGACCAGCCCTACCGCAACGGCGAATTGAAACTGGAAGACCTGGCCGCGCAGGTGGCGATGACGCCGCACGAACTGTCCCAGCTGATCAACGAGAACTGCGGCGCCAATTTCGCCGATTTCCTCAACCGCCACCGTGTGGAAGCCCTGAAACAAGCCTTGCACGACCCGGCGCAAGCCAGCGCCAGCATCCTCGACTTGGCGATACTGGCAGGATTTAACAGCAAAAGCGCGATGAACCGCGTATTTAAGAAGCACACCGGCATGACGCCGGGCGAATTCCGCGACCAGGCCAAAACACCCGCGTAGCAGGTGCCAAATCATCATTTGAGACGCAAAACGCAGCGTGCGACGGCACACTGGGCTCCTCACAACACGGAGCTTCACATGAAAACCACCCGCATTCTGATCGGCCTTTCCGTCCTCCTCTGCGCCCAGGCCTGGGCCGGCCAGCAAACCTGGATCACCAACGTCACGCTGGTGTCGCCGGAAAAACTGGATCGCATCGAGACCGGCAGCGTGCTGATCGAAGACGAGCGCATCGTTCGCGTCGAACGCGGCGCGGGCAAGAAAGCGCCGGCCGGCGCCCGCCGCATCGACGGCAAAGGCCAGTTCCTCACGCCCGGGCTGATCGACTCGCACGTCCACCTGTACTCCGTCCCCGGCATGAGCTTCGAGCAGGCCGACCAGAAGAAAACCATGGCCGCCGAATACTTCGCGCAGATGCCGCGCTCCTTCCTCTACTACGGCTACACCACGGTGATCGACCTGGCCGCCGGCAGCCGCGAATTCATCGACCGCGTGAAGGCCACGCCACTGCATCCGGACGTCTACGACTGCGGCGCGCCGCTGGTGTTCGCCAACGGCTACCCCTCGTCCTACGCGCCACCGGAGAGCCGCTTCGAGATGTTCTCCAACTTTATCTACGACCCGGCGCAGGCCGACAAGATCCCCGCCCGCTTCAAGCCGGAAGACTACACCGCCGCCAAGGGCGTGGCGCGGGTCAAGGCCGACCATGCCATCTGCGTCAAAACCCACTTCGAACACGGCTTCGGCACCATGCACAACCTGCCGGTGATGAGCCCCGCCGTGTACGCGGAAGTACGGAGCGCCGCCAGCAAGGACGGCCTGGTGCTGGTCACCCACGGCAATTCGTTCGAGGCGCAGACTTTTGCCGTCAACGGCGGCGTCGACGTGCTGGCGCACGGCATGTGGCACTGGGGCGCGATGGACAAGGAACAGGAACTGCCGGCTGAGATCAAGCAGCTGCTGGACAAGATCGCCGAGCGCAAGATCGGCTACCAGGCGACGATGCAGGTGCTGTATGGACTGAACGCCTACTTCGATCCGGCCTACCTGAACAACCCGGCGCTGGCCAAGCTGCTGCCGCCGGCCATGCTGGCCTGGCTCAAGACGCCCGAGGGCCAATGGTTCAAGCAGGAGCTGGCGGAAGATGAAACCGATGCGGCGGTGTTAAAGGGAATGGAAGCGCCGCTGCGCCGCCAGCAGCAGGTGGTGGCCTACCTGGCCAGCAAGGACGCCAACTTCGTGTTCGGCACCGATACGCCGTCGTCGCCAACCTACGGCAACATCCCCGGCCTGAACGGCTACCTGGAGATGCAGGACCTGCACAAGGCGGGGCTGTCGCTGGCGCAGCTGTTCAAGGCGGCCACCATCAACAACGCCCGCACCTTCAGGATCGACGCGCAAGTGGGCACCATCGAAGCGGGCAAGCTGGCTAACCTGGTGCTGATGAAGACGTCGCCGCTGGCCGACATCCGCGCCTACGACAGCATCGACACGGTCTGGGTACGCGGCAAGCAGGCTGCGCGCGGCAGCCTGGCGGTCAAATAAATCCGGGGTTTTTACAGGGCCAGACGGGCGCGCGCAGCGTCGTATTCCTGCTTCAGGCGCGCCACCATCTCGGCGGTGGTCGGCACGTCGTCCATCAGCCCCACGCCCTGGCCTGCGCCCCAGATGTCGCGCCAGGCCTTGGCGCTGCTGGAGCCGAAATTCATCGAGCTCTTGTCGGCCTGCGGCAGCGCTTCCGGATCCAGGCCGGCGGCGACGATGGATTTTTTCAGGTAGTTGCCATGCACGCCGGTGAACAGGTTCGAATACACGATGTCCGCCGCGGTCGATTCCACGATGGCGTTGCGGTAGTCATCGCTGACGTTCGATTCCTGCGTCGCCAGCCAGCGCGAGCCGATGTACGCGAAGTCCGCGCCCATCGCCTGTGCCGCCAGGATCGCGTCGCCGGTAGCGATGGAGCCGGACAGCGCGATCGGGCCCTTGAAGAATTTGCGGATTTCGCCCACCAGCGCAAACGGCGACAAGGTGCCGGCATGGCCGCCGGCGCCGCTGGCCACCAGGATCAGGCCATCGACGCCCGCTTCCAGCGCCTTCTCGGCGTGGCGAATCGAGACCACGTCATGCAGGACGATGCCGCCGTAGCTGTGGATCGCGTCCAGCATCTCTTTCGGCGGCGCGCGCAGCGAGGAGATGATGATCGGGATCTGGTGCTTGACGCAGACTTCCACGTCATGCGCCAGGCGGTCGTTCGACTGGTGCACGATCTGGTTGACGGCGATCGGGCCGACGCGCTTGCCGGGATTGGCGGCCTGGAATTCGGCCAGCTCTTTCTGCAAATCGGTCAGCCACACGTCCAGCAGTTCCGCCGGACGGGCGTTCAGCGCCGGGAAGGAGCCGACGATGCCGGCCTTGCACTGCGCCGCGACCAGGGCCGGGCCGCTGGCGATGAACATCGGGGATGCGATAACTGGGAGGGAAAGGTTTTGCAACGCTGCTGGCAGGGCCATGGCGAACTCGCTGTCGGTGAGTTAAGGAAAATCGATTATAGATCGAAAATAGTACGACCGTGCCTAAACTAGGAGGCTCCCTCTATATTTCCTGGCGACTACTCGCTTAGCTACTCATTCAGTAAGTACTCACCCTCGACGCGAGCCGCAGCGGCGCGCACCAGCTGGCCGACCGCCCAGGCGCCGACCTGCTCCGGTGTCTGCTTCAGGAAGTTGGTATTGGCCTTTTCAAACACCGGCATCGCCATCAGCAGCTGCGGCACGTCCGCCAGCGGAATGCGCTGGCGCTCCAGCAGCAGGAACTTCAGCAGCACCTTCAGCGCGTTCTGCGCGTTGCGCACCGGATCGGCCTCCAGGTAGTCCAGCCGCGAACGCGCCCGCGCCAGCGCGCCGGCCACGTCGTCGAACGGCTTGCCGTGGCCGGGGATCACCAGCCGCACGTCTAGCCCGGCGATCACGTCCAGCGTGGCGCGTTCCTCGGCGAAGCCGGACTGGCCGTCCAGCTCCGGGAAGATGATGCCGAAGCCGTTTTCCCACAGCGCGTCCGCCGAAATCAGCAGCCGCTGCTGCGGGCAGTAGAAGATCAGCGAATGCGGATCGTGGCCGGGCGCGCCCAACGCCTGCCATTCCATGTCCGCCAGCTTCAGCACGTCGCCGGGGGCGATGGTGGCGTCGAAGGTGAACCGTTCGCAGCGCTGGCCGGTGGCCTTGAAGCTGAGCGCCTCCACGTCCCAGCGCCGCACTTTGTCCGCCTCTGCCACCGGGATCGAGGTGCGGCTGCCGAAATGCGCCTGCAAGACGGCGTTGCCGCCGCAATGGTCGGAGTGCAGATGGGTGTTGACGATCTGGTCGAGATGACGGCCATGCAGCGCATGGCGCACCAGTTCCAGCGTTTGCGGTGCGTGGCTCAGGTAACCGGTGTCGATGATGGCCGTGTCATGGCGGCCCAGCAGCATGACGTTGTTGGACGACAGCCAACCCCGCTCAAACACCTGGACGGTATCGGGCAGCGCGTTCATTCGTCGTCGAAGTTGATTAATTGCTCACGCCGGCGGATTTCCGCCCACACGCCGCGCTTGTAGTCGTCGTCCGCCTTGGACCAGGCGACGATCTCCGGAATGGTGCGCATGCAACCCATGCAATACAGGCGATCTTCGTCCATTTTACACAGGCTGACGCAGGGCGACGGCACCGGTGTGGCCAATTCCGGCGCGCCGGGGGGAATTAAGTTAGCTGGTTCACTCATGCCGCCATTATGCCGCGAACACGCTTGACTTGGTGAGTTTCAAGCCTATAATACCATCCATGTAGATGGTAACCGGATGGAGAATCATGGCAAAGCAAGAATTAAAACTGAAGACCGCTGAATCGGAAAAGATCACGATCAACCTCGGTCCTATCGACCTGGGACAAATTGACCTGTTGGTGCAGGAAGGGTTTTATTCCAACCGCACCGACTTGATACGAACGGCGATCCGCAATCAGTTGAACCAGCACGCCGACGTCGTGAAACAGACGGTGGCGCGCAAAAGTCTGGTACTGGGGATGCAGCACTATTCTCGCGCCGACCTGGAAGCTACCCAGGCGGCGGGACAACGGCTGCAAATCCAGGTACTGGGGTTGGCCAGCATCGCCAGCGACGTTTCCGTCGAACTGGCACTGGCAACGATCGAATCCATTTTTGTATTGGGATCGCTGCACGCCAGCGCCGTGCTCAAAACCGCGCTGGCAAACCGCATCCATTAAAGGAATATCATGAAATTACCACTGTTTGCGCACATGCGCGAGGCGGCACAAAAGCTAATGAACATCAACGCGACGGCCACCGTCCAGCAAGCGATGGACAGCCTGCGCGGCCATCCGTCCATGCGGCCGGCCGCTCCGGCGCAACCCTCGCAACCTACCATGCGCGACATCAATCCGCCGCCACGGTCCACCGCGGAAGCGACGCCCGAAGTGACGGCCAAGGCAGCGCCGGAACCAAGCGCACCGCCGCCCAACGACGCCAGGCCGAATCCGGCCACGCATCCGGCCGAGTTCGCGCAGGATATGCTGAACCGCATGGGCATCAAGGTCGACCTGCAAGCCAATATCGACCACGCCATCGACATCGGCGCCATCATGCACCCTGCGCCCGCCGTGCCGCTGCCGGACGGCGCGCAATTCATCAAAAGCAGCTACACCAACCACGCAGGCACCCGCAACTACAAGCTGTACATCCCTGCCAGCTACCACGGCCAGGCCATGCCGCTGCTGGTGATGCTGCACGGCTGCACGCAGAACCCGGACGATTTCGCCGTCGGCACGCAAATGAACCAGCTGGCCGAGGAAAAGGAATGCTTCGTGGTCTACCCGGAGCAGACGTCCAACGCCAACCAGAGCAAGTGCTGGAACTGGTTCAGCGCCATCGACCAGCAGCGCGGCCAGGGCGAGCCGTCGATCATCGCCGGCATTACCCAGCAAATCATCGACGACTATCCGGTCAACGAGCGCCAGGTGTATGTGGCCGGCCTGTCGGCGGGCGGCGCGATGGCGGTGATCGTCGGCACGCTGTATCCGGAACTGTTTGCGGCGGTGGGCGTGCATTCGGGGCTGCCGTTCGCCTCGGCGCAGGACCTGCCGTCGGCGCTGACGGCCATGAAGCGCGGCGTGATGTCGCCGCGCAAGGCCGGCGACGGCTCGCAACCCATCATCGTCTTCCACGGCGACAGCGACAACACCGTCCATCCGCGCAACGGCGAGCAGGTGATCGAACAGCTGCTGCACAGGCAGCAGGGCAAGCCATCGGTGCAATCGGGCAGTGTGCCGAACGGCCACCGCTATACGCAGACCACCCACACCAAGGCGGACGGCACGCCGATCGGCGAACACTGGGTGGTGCACGGCGCCGGCCACGCCTGGTTCGGCGGCAGCGGCAGCGGCACCTATACCGACGCCAAAGGCCCGGACGCCAGCCGCGAGATGCTGCGCTTCTTCCGCACCGTCAGCTGATTACCCCGTAAAACGCTCGATCTTCTCGCGGTTCTGTTCCATGTCGTGATCGGAATCCGCGTAACGTTTGGCGATGTCGATGAATTCCTGTTGCAGTTCCAGGAAGGCGTCGACCATGTCGGGATCGAAGTGCTGTCCCCGTCCCTCGATGATGATGGCCACCGCCGCCTCATGCGACATGCCGGCCTTGTAGACGCGGCGGCTGATCAGCGCGTCGTACACGTCGGCCACCGCCATCAGGCGCGCGGAAATCGGGATGTTGTCGCCGCTCAGGCCTTCGGGATAGCCGCTGCCGTCCCATTTCTCCTGGTGGCCGTAGGCGATCTCCTTGGCGAACTTGAGGAAGTCCACCTCCAGCCCCAGCTCGCGCTCGGCCTGGCGGATCGCGTCGCGGCCCAGCGTGGTGTGGGTCTTCATGATCTCGAACTCGTTGCCCTCGAAACGGCCGGGCTTGAGCAGGATGCGGTCCGGGATGCCGACCTTGCCGATATCGTGCAGCGGTGCGGACTTGAACAGCAGCTCGATGTTTTTGTCGGTCAAAAAATCGCTGAAGCGCGGATTGGTGCGCAGCTTTTCCGCCAGCGTCTTCACGTAGTGCGCGGTGCGGCGGATATGGTTGCCGGTTTCGCTGTCGCGCGTTTCGGCCAGCGAGGCCATGGTGTGGATGGTCACGTCCTGCAAGGCGCCGATTTCGCGGGTGCGCTTTTCGATCTCCGTTTCGAGGAAGCTGTTCTGGTCGCGCAGGAAGTCGTGTACCCGCTTCATCGACAGCTGGGTCTTGATGCGCGCCTGCACGATGGGCGCGGAGATCGGCTTGGTGATGTAGTCGGCCGCGCCCAGGCTCAGGCCGAGCTGCTCGTCCACCGCCTCGCTCATCGCGGTGACGAAGATCACCGGAATGTCGCGCGTGTCGGGATTGGCCTTGAGCGCCTTGCAGACATCGTAGCCGCTCATCCCCGGCATCATCACGTCCAGCAGGATCAAGTCCGGCTTGGATTCGCCGTTGGCGATCTTCAGGGCGCGCTCGCCGTTGACGGCGATCTTGGTGCGGTAGTCGTCTTCCAGTACGGCGCACAGCAGATCGATGTTGTCCGGGATATCGTCGACCACGAGGATCGTTGGTTTTGCGTTCATCGGCGTTCTCTCTTCACAAGGCGATGTTCAATGCATCGGCGGCGGCCTTCAGTTCATCCAGCGCGCCTTCAAAATCATATTGTCCCAGCATGCGCCGCATCTGGCGCGCATGTTCGGCCTGCCCGGCGCTGGTCAGCGCGCCGCACAGGCGGTCCAGCAGCTTAACGGCGGCGCCGTCGTCCTGCGCCAGCAGGCGCGCCATCTCGTGCGCCAATGCCGTCAATTCATCCTTATCCACCGCCTGTGTGGCCGGCGCGGTTTCGCCGGCGGCCGGCTTGTCTTCCATCGATATCGCCATCGCAATGCGCGCCACCAGGTCGTTCAATTCGCCCGCCATGTCGGCGATGGCTTCGTCACGGCCCTTGGTCGCGCCCATCGCCAGCATTTGCTCCACCTTGCCGGCCGCATCGGCCATGCCGCCGGCGCCGATATTGCCGGCCAGGCCCTTGACAGTATGCGCCTCGCGCGTGGCCCCGGCCAAGTCGTTGTTTTCGATGGCGGTGGCGATGCGCTGCATGGCGTCGATCTGGGTTTCGACAAAGCGCGACAGCAGCTTGCGCATCAGCTTAACATTACCCCCCACCCGCTGCAGCGCGGCTTCCATGCGCAGGCCGGCGACCACCGGCAGCGCTTCGTCGCGGGCGGCGCCGGGCGGCGTTTCGGCCTCCGCTTCGGGCGCCAGCGGATTCTTCACCGTGACCCAGCGCGCCAGCGTGGTGAACAACTGCGCCACGTCGATAGGCTTGGCGATGAAGTCGTTCATGCCGGCGGCCAGGCACTTCTCCTTGTCGCCCACCATGGCGTTGGCGGTCATGGCGATCACCGGCAGGCCGGCGTAGCGCGCATCCTCGCGCAGCTTGCGGGTGGCGTCGTAGCCGTCCATGACCGGCATCTGGCAGTCCATCAGCACGCCGTCATAGTCGGCCACGGCGATTTTGGCCAGCGCCATCGCGCCGTTGACGGCGATGTCGACGCGGATGCCGGCGTCGCTGAGGATCTGCTGCGCCACTTCCTGATTGACCTCGTTGTCCTCGACCAGCAGCAGGTAGGCGCCACGCATCGCCTCTTCGGCCGCCATGTAGTCGGCGCGGCGGCGCGTGCTGCGGCAGCGGCTCAGGTCCTTGCCGAACACGGTGGAAATCGAATCGAGCAGCGTCGACGCGCTGACCGGCTTGTTCAGCATGGCGTCGATGTCGATGCCGCGCGCCTCCTCCATCAGCACGTCGCGGTTGTAGGCGGTGACCATGATGAAGGCCGGCGGCTCGGCGCCGCCGGCCGTGGCCTGCTCGCGGATCGCCTGCAGCGTCTCCAGGCCGTTCATGCCGGGCATTTGCCAGTCCAGCAGCACGACATTGAACGGCCGGCCTTCGCTGCGGGCCTGCGCTGCCATGTCGACGGCGCGCTGGCCGCTGTCGGCGCAGGCGGCGTTGAACTTCATCGTGGCCAACATGCCCATGAAGATTTCGCGGGCGCTGGCGTTGTCGTCCACCACCAGTGCGCGCAGGCCGGAAATGTCCGGCAGCGGCAGCGGCTCCTCGACGGTGGCGACGCCGAATACCGCCGTGAAGTAGAAGGTGCTGCCGACGCCGGGCTGGCTTTCCAGCCCGATCTCGCCGTCCATAAGCTCGACCAGGCGCTTGCTGATGGTCAGCCCCAGGCCGGTGCCGCCGTGGTGGCGCGTGGTCGAGGTGTCGGCCTGCGAGAAGGCCTGGAACAGGCGCGCCTGCTGCTCCGGCGTCAGGCCCGGGCCGGTGTCGCGCACGTCGACGCGCAGGCGCACGCGCTGCTCCGGCAGCCGTTCCTGCACGTGGATCGTCACCACGATCTCGCCCTGCTGGGTGAACTTGATGGCGTTGTTGGTCAGGTTGATCATCACCTGGCCGAAGCGCAGCGGATCGCCGACCAGCGCCTGCGGCACGTCCGGTGCCACATCGAACAGCAGCTCCAGGCCCTTGTCCTGCGCCCGCATGACGGACAGGTCGGCGATATTCGCCATCACGTCTTCGACGTAGAAATCGACCTGCTCGAAGGCCAGCTTGCCGGCCTCGATCTTCGAGAAGTCCAGGATGTCGTTGATGATGCCCAGCAGGTTCTTGGCCGCGCCTTCCACCTTCTCCAGGTAGTTGCGCTGCTTGGGCGTGAGGTCGGTCTGCAGCGCCAGATGGGTCATGCCGATGATGCCGTTCATCGGCGTGCGGATCTCGTGCGACATATTGGCCAGGAAGTCGGACTTCATCTTGGTCGCGTCCTCGGCCACCGTCACCGCGTGGCGCAGCTGCTGCTCGGCCGCCAGGCTGGCCGTCATCAGCTTCAGCGCGTGCAGCAGTTCGCCCGTCTCGTCCTGCGACGTCACCTCGATCACGGAACTGAGGTCGCCCTGGCCGACCCGCTTGGCGATGCCGATCGCAGCCTCCAGCGGCCGCGTGATCGAGCGCGCCGAAAAGCCGAAGCCTATCCCCACCAGCACCGCCGCGCCGCCCATCAGCGAGATCAGCCCCAGCGAAAAATTGATGTCGGCGCGCGCACGTTCGGCGCTGGCCATCACCTGGCTTTGCTGCAGCTGCCCCAGTATCCTGATCTGCTCCAGCAGGTGATCCAGCGCAGGCAGCGCCATCGCGTTCATCTTTTCTTCGGCCTGGTCACGGTCCTCGGCCTCCACCATATCGGCCACGGAGATGAAGGTGTCGTAGTAGGCGGCGCGCGCCTGCTTGACCTTTTCGATCTGCGCCCGCGCTTCCGGCGTGGCGTCCAGCTTGGCCAGCA
Source organism: Duganella rhizosphaerae (assembly GCF_040364205.1). Taxonomy (NCBI): domain Bacteria; kingdom Pseudomonadati; phylum Pseudomonadota; class Betaproteobacteria; order Burkholderiales; family Oxalobacteraceae; genus Duganella; species Duganella rhizosphaerae. The sequence goes on along the minus strand of NZ_BPWK01000006.1, from coordinate 353,075 downwards.
GCTCCAGCTGGGCGTCGATATCGAACTTGATGCGGTCGATGCGGCTGTAGCTGTCGACGCGATGCTTCTGGTCCTTCTGGATGATCAGCGTGATGATGCGGGTCGCCGCCTCGCGCGACTGCGTATCGATGGCATTGATGGCGGCGCTGGCGGCCCAGTCCTGGTGCAGGATATGGTCGCTCTCGCCGCGGATGGCGTAGATGCGGCTCACGCCGACAAGGATCACGCCTACCATCAGCAGGATCAGGATGATGTAACCGCTGCTGATGCGCGCGCGGATACCCATGTCGCTAAAACGGCGCATCATGCTTCCTTCAGGCTAGCCGGCCGGTTTGGGAGGGTCGGCGCATTGGTTCAAAATATGCTGTTTCAGACAATCCGGGCACCAGCAGCTGGCGCCCGGCGCGGACGGCACCGGCAGCGAGGCCGGCAAGTAGGTGCACCAGCAAGGCTGCGCCGGCGCCGCCGGATCGGCGTCCACCATGGCGCAGCTGAATTGGGCGCCGCAGCGCGAACAGGTGCTCATGGCGCGCGCCTACGGGTGATGATGTCCCGCGTGCTCGTCGTCGTCCAGCGGCGGCGGGCTGTCGTCCGGGAAGCGGTGCATGGCGGTGCGCAGCAGCGACATCTGGCCGTTGAACCGGGTACAGGCGTCGCATACCATCAGGTGCAGCCGCATGCGGGTGCGCTCGATGAAGGACAAGTCACGGTCCATCCCTTCCGACACCAGCCGGTGCACTTCGCGGCAGGTAGGTTTCAAGCCGGTTTTATGTGGTTCCATAGTCGCAGACAATAAGTGGCGCGGTCACGTGGCCTGGCGGTTGCCAAACCAGTTCAAGTCCAGGCACTCGCGCAGACGCATGCGAGCCCGGTACAAGAGCACCCAGGCATTAGACGTTGTAATCGCCAGTTCCTTACAAATTTCGTCGGTTTCCAGCTCCAGCCATTCGCGCATCATGAAGATGCGGGCGGTCTTGGCGGGCAGCTTTTCCAGGCAAATCTCCAGCACCTTGAAGAAATCCTTCTGCTCCAGCGTGGCATCCGGGTCGCCCCAGGCCAGCGGCTGTTCGACGGTGTGGCCGTCGGCCTTGAACAGCGCGTCGATGGCGTCGTCCTCGGACTGGTCCTCGGCGGTGTCGATCTGGCGCTCGCGCGAGCTGGCGCGCAGGCAGTCGATGATCTTGTACTTCAAGATGCCCGTCACATAGGTGCGCAGGGAGGACTGTCCATTGAAACGTTCGGGTTTCTCCAGCACGGCGATCAGCGCGTCCTGGACCGCGTCTTCGGCCAGGGCCTGATTCCGTATTTGCAACTGTGCAAATCGGACAAGCAGGGGGCGCATGACTTCCAGTTGGCGGTGAAGGGTATCGATAGGGCTCATATGACGGCCAGCGTATCGGATGATCCGGGAAAATACAACCGGATAGCCCTATAATGCATGGTTGATTGCAGCATCAGGCTGTAAAATTGCACAGAATTTTCTAACCGGACTCGCCATGACCCAACTGACTAACCTTAACTTAGGCATGACTGACGACTTGACCGCGGTGGCGCCGCAGATCAAGGCGCAGATCCTGGCTGAAGCCCTGCCCTACATCCGTAATTTCCATGGCAAGACCATTGTCATCAAATACGGCGGCAACGCGATGACCGACGAGCGCCTGAAACACGGCTTCGCCCGCGATGTCATTTTGCTCAAACTGGTGGGCATGAATCCGGTCGTGGTACACGGCGGCGGTCCGCAGATCGACAACGCGCTGAAAAAAATCGGCAAGCAAGGCACCTTCGTGCAGGGCATGCGCATCACCGACGAAGAAACCATGGAAGTGGTGGAGTGGGTGCTGGGCGGCGAAGTCCAGCAGGACATCGTGATGCTGATTAATCACTACGGCGGCCAGGCGGTCGGCCTGACCGGCAAGGACGGCGGCCTGATACGCGCCAAGAAGATGGCCATGCCAGACCGGGACAATCCGGGCCAGTTCCTCGACATCGGCTTCGTCGGCGAGATCGACGCGATCAACCCGGCCGTGGTCAAGGCTCTGCAGGACGACGCCTTCATCCCGATCATTTCGCCGATCGGCTTCGGCCAGGATGGCCAGGCGTACAACATCAACGCCGACGTCGTCGCCGGCAAGATCGCCGAGATCCTGAAGGCTGAAAAGCTGATCATGATGACCAACATCGCCGGCGTGCAGGACAAGCAGGGCAACCTGGTGACCGATTTGTCGGCGCGCGAGATCGACGAGATGTTCGCCGACGGGACGATTTCGGGCGGCATGCTGCCTAAAATTTCATCAGCCCTGGACGCGGCCAAGTCGGGCGTCAACACGGTTCACATCATCGACGGGCGAATTGAACACAGTTTATTGCTCGAGGTGTTGACCGAACAGGCTTTTGGCACTATGATCCGGTCTCACTGAAAAAACGGCGATGCACTTTTAGCCGCGATTTCAAGTGCATCGTCATACCAGTACGCCCTTTTAGCTCAGTGGTAGAGCACTCCCTTGGTAAGGGAGAGGCCACGTGTTCAATCCACGTAAAGGGCACCATCTCTGCAATACCCCTCCCTGCAGCACCCTCTCCCTTAGTAAATCCGCTCTACCGTCATGCCGCGTTTGCGCAGCAGTTCCGGCACGCTTCCGTTACCGATCAAATGCAGTATGCCGATCGCCGCCACGCTATTGTTCTCGCGCGCCATCAGCTTGGCCATGCCGTCGGCCAGCGTGGGGTTGCGTCCGTCCAGCAGCACCTTCTGCACGAAGCGGCCGGAAAAGCTGTCGTCCATCTCTGCCTTGAGCGCCAGCGCGTCCAGCGCGATGACGTCGGCCTTGCGCCAGGCGTCGGCGATCTCGCGCGCCTGGTTGGCCTGTTCCTTGTCCTCGATGCCGGCGATGGCCTCCTGCAGGAAGGTCAGCTGCTCGGCGGCGCTCATCTGGTCGAACAAGGCCATCTGGCTCTCGGCCGATTCCAGCTCGACCACTTTCTGGCCGCGTCCGTGAGCCTGCCGCGACAAATGGGCGTCCACCGCCAGCGCCGCCTCGTAACCCTGGGCCGAGAACTCGCTCACCGTCAGCAGGCTGGCCAGCAGCCAGGGCTTCATCGCCGCCACGGTCTCCGGTTCGATGTTGTACTGCTTGAGCAGGCGGTCCAGCCGCAGGCGCCAGTCGGCCGACAGTTCCGGGCCGGCCGGCCCGCCCCTGGTCAGCATGCCGTGGCGCTGCACGGCGCGCATCAGCGGCTGCTGGTCGCCCAGCGGATCGATCTCCAGCGCCAGCACCGGCGCCTTCTTCAGCGCGGCGGCGATGCGCGGCTCCAGCGGATAGAAATCGGCCGCGCCGACGTGGATGGTGCCGAACAGGTACAGTGTATGTCCGCCCTGCTGCACCTTGAACAAGGCGCCGTGGTTGGGGGCCGGCCCCTTGTCGGCGGCCCACGCCGACGTAACCATCAGGGAGGACAATGAGAACAAAGTCCAGAACATCACTATAATCTGGCGCTGTATGGCTACCCGCATGGCTTCCTTGGATGACTGAATTGAAGTGAACATTATTACTCGCAACGCCCCGGTGTGGCTATTCGATCTGGATAACACGCTGCATAACGCCTCACATGCGATCTTCCCGGCGCTGATGGCCAACATGAACGCCTACATCGCCAATGTGCTGGGCGACGGCGTCACGCCCGCCGGCGCGGACGCCGTCAACGCCGCACGCACCCTGTACTGGCGGCGCTACGGCGCGACCATGCTGGGACTGGTGAAGCACCATGGCGTAAAAGCCGCGCACTTTCTCGACGAAACACACCGCTTCGACGGCCTGACCGACATGATCCGCGCCGAACGCGGCCTGCGCCAGCTGCTGCGCCGCCTGCCCGGCCGCAAAATCCTGCTGACCAACGCGCCGCACCGCTATTCGACGCAGGTGCTGCGCCACCTGGGCTTGCAGCGCCACTTCAGCCACCACATCTCGGTCGAATCGATGACGGTGCACCGGCAGATGCGGCCCAAGCCGTCCAAGCTGCTGCTGCGTAAGCTGATGCGCAGCCATGGACTGACGCCCGGCCGCTGCGTGCTGGTCGAGGACACGCTGGCCAACCTGCGCAGCGCCCACGCACTGGGCATGCGCACCGCGTGGGTCACGCAGTACCTGAAAGTGGGCGACGCGGTCGGCCTGGCGCACCCGCAAAAAAGCTTAATTCGCCCCGCTTATGTCGATGTCAAAGTAAAATCTGTCAGGAAACTGCCGGCACGTCTGCATCACCTGCGCTGAACGAAAAACTTACACATCCATTCACTTATCCGCGAGATCACATGGCAAGCAACCCGCCGGGCCAGCGCCGCATGCAAATTTTGCAGGCGCTGGCGGAGATGCTGGAACAACCCAAAGGCGAGAAGATCACCACCGCTGCGCTGGCGCGCAAGCTGGAGTTTTCCGAGGCCGCGCTGTACCGGCACTTCGCCAGCAAGGCGCAGATGTTCGAGGGGCTGATCGAGTTTATCGAGTCGTCGGTGTTCGGCTTGATCAACCAGATCGCCGAACGCCAGAGCGACGGCTTGGCGCAGGCGCGCGACATCCTCGGCATGCTGCTCAACTTCGCCAGCCAGAATCCGGGTATGACGCGGGTGCTGACCGGCGAGGCGCTGGTCAACGAGGACGAGCGCCTGCAGCTGCGCATGAACCAGTTCTACGACCGCGTCGAGCTGGCGCTGAAGCAGGCCTTGCGGCTGGCCGTGACCGAAGGCCAGGCGCACGAAGCGGAAGTGGCCGCGCGCGCCGGCATGCTGGTGAGTTTCGTCATCGGCCGCTGGCACCGTTACGCCAAGAGTGGATTCAAGAACAACCCGGCGCAGGACGCGCCGCTGCAAATCGCCCTGTTGCTGCCGTACGTAGAAGATGAACGCTGAATAGATGGACGCTGAATGCTTTGCACTGCTCGATGACGCCAGCCCGGAAGGTACGCATACTCCGGGCGCGCGTTCGCGCCTGTACACCGGCCACACCGGCACGCTGCGTTGCGACGACATCGGCCAGTGGCCGCAGCTGCTGGAGCGGATGCAGGCGGCGCTGACGCGCGGCGAATACGCCGTCACCGTATGCAGCTACGAGCTGGGAGCGGAGCTGCTGGAGCTGGGCGCATCCGTCCCCCGCACTGCGGAAGCCCCGCCGCTGGCGCAGATCCTGCTGTTCTCGCACTGCGCCCAGCTGTCGTCGGACGAAGTGGGCGACTGGCTGGCGGCGCGCTCCTTCCCGGTCGACCGTCCATCCGGCATCGCCAACGTCCGCGCCAACATCGACCAGGAAGCCTTTAGCGGCGCCCTGGCGCGCATTCACGACTACATCGAGGCCGGCGACACCTACCAGGTCAATTACACGTACAGGCTGCGTTTTGACGCCTTCGGCAGCATCCACGCGCTGTATGCGCGCCTGCGCGGCCGCCAGCCGGTGCCCTACGGCGCGCTGGTACGGCTGGAGGACGGCAGCGCCATCCTGTCGCTGTCGCCCGAGCTGTTCGTGCGCCACGAGGACGGCGTGCTGACGGCGCGCCCGATGAAGGGCACCGCGCCCGCCGCACCGCCGTCGCAATCGGCCGAGAACATCCTGCGCGCCACCACGCTGGCCGCCGATCCGAAGAACCGTGCCGAAAACCTGATGATCGTCGACCTGCTGCGCAACGACATCGCCCGCATCGCCCAAACCGGCAGCGTGACGGTGCCTGCGCTGTTCGAGGTGCACCGCTACAGCAGCGTGCTGCAAATGACGTCCACCATCACCGCCAAGCTGCGCGACGACGCCACGCTGGCCGACATCTTCACCGCGCTGTATCCATGCGGCTCGATCACCGGCGCGCCCAAGCGGCGCACGATGGAGATCATCCGCGAACTGGAGCCGGACCCGCGCGGCATCTACACCGGCGCCATCGGCTGGTTCGATCCGCGCAAGGATGACAACAGCGGCAAGGTGGGCGACTTCTGCATGTCGGTGCCGATCCGCACGCTGACGCTGCAAGCGCCGGCCAGCCCGAACGGCGCGCGCCGCGGCGAGATGGGCGTGGGCGCCGGCATCGTCTTCGACAGCGATGCGCAAGAGGAATACGCCGAATGCCAGCTCAAGGCGCGCTTCCTCACCGGCCTGAAAAACGACTTCGAGATTTTCGAGACCATGCGCGCCACGCGGGCCGACGGCGTGCGCCATCGTGACCGCCACCTGAAGCGGCTGGCCGCATCGGCGGCCTGCTTCGGCTACGCCTGGGACGCGGCGGCGGCCGACGCTTACCTCGACACCGCCTGCACGATGCTGGACGCGGGCGTCGACTACCGGCTGCGATTGGCGCTCAGTTCAGCGGGCGCGTACTCGGTGCAGCATGCGCCGGTGACGCCGTTGACGGAACCGGTGCGCGTGCTGCTGGCGCCGGACGCCACCGAATCGGGCGACCTGTTCCTGCGCCATAAAACCAGCATCCGCAGCCGCTACGACGCCGCCTGGCGCGAGGCCGAGGCGCAGGGCGCTTTCGATACGCTGTTCTTCAACGAGCGCGGCGAGCTGACCGAAGGCGGCCGCACCAACGTCTTCGTGCGCGTGGACGGCCGCTGGCTGACGCCGCCCCTGAGCAGCGGCGTGCTGCCCGGCGTAATGCGCGGCGTGATGCTGGACGATCCGCTGTGGCAGGCCGGCGAGGCCGTCATCACGCGGGCGATGCTGGCGGCGGCCGATGAAATCATCGTCTGCAACGCCCTGCGCGGCGCCATGCGAGCCGTATTGGCAACGGCAGGCTAGGAACGCCATTCCAGCATCTTGTAGGGGCCGGCGTCGCCGGTCACGCGAAAGCCCAGGCGCTCATACAAACGCTGCGCCGGGTTGCTGCCCTCCACATGCATGCTGATGCTGCCGCCATCGCGCGCGGCATCCCGCTGCAAGCCTTGCAGCAGTTGCGTGCCGATGCCCTGGCCTTGCCACGGCGGCAGCAGCGCAATGTCGATCACGTGCGTAACCGACGGCCGCTGCGCAACGTAGATGCGGCCGATCGCCGCGCCATCCAGTTCGACGATATCGAACTGCGCGTCGGGATAGGCGGAGCGGTAGTGGCGGTCCTGCGCGTCGAACTGCATGCGCAGGAAAATCTCGGCCTGGCTGGAGTGCCAGCCGAACAGGCCGATTTCGTTGGCCCGGGTGGAGGCGTACACGCTGCGCAGGAAGGCCTCGTCGTCGGGCTGACTGGATCGGCGCGCCAGCATCACAGGTCGATCATCATGTCGAAGCCGCCCCAGATCATGCGCTTGCCGTCGAACGGCATGTTCTTCGGATCCATGTAATGGGCGATGCGCGGGTCTTTCATCACCTTCTCGTTGATCTCGTCGCGCGCGGCGCGGGAGGCATAGACGATCCATGAAAACACCACGGCCTCGCCATCCTTCAGGTCGACGCTGAGCGGGAACGACGTCACCTTGCCGGGCGGGACATCGTCGCCGATACATTCGCGGAATTCGAGCGCGCCGAATTCCTTCCAGACCTTGCCGCATTCCAGCGACATTTTCTTGTACGCCTCAACGTTTTCCTTGGGCACCGGAATCACAAAACCGTCTACATAGGACATGGCTGTCTCCTTCTCAGTTTGGAAATTCAGGGTAGCGAAATATGGCCGAAATGACAAGCGGCGCCGTGCGCGCCGGTGAATGCGGTAAGCTTGGGTACCATCGTAGTGGGAGAGCTGCATGACTATCCAAGCTGGCCGACTGGGCCGACTATTTTCTGCTGTGCTACTCGCTGGCATGCTGGCATCCTCGGGGCTGGCACGGGCCGCCCCGTTGATCCGCCTGGGCTCGGACGATTGGTGTCCCTTTGTGTGCGCGGTCGACGGCAAGCCTCCCAGCGGCTATCTGGTGGAACTGGCCGCGATGGCGATGGCGCTGGAAGGGTATCGGGCGGAACCGGTGCTCATGCCGCTCAACCGCGCCATCACCCAAACGGCGCACGGCGATATCGAAGGGGTGTATGCGCCGCCGATCGACCAGCGCCTGCGCCTGAGCGCTCCCCTGGCGCAGTCGCGGGCCTGCTTCTACACGCGGGTGGGCGACGACTGGACGTTTCACACCATCGGTTCGCTCAAAACACAGGTGGTCGGCGTGATCGACGACTACGGCTACGACGACGGGCCGATGGATGCCTATATTGCCGCCAACCGGCATACACCTTCCCTCATCGCGCTGGCCTTCGGCGCATCGGCCGGCACCACCAATGTCCAGAAGTTACTGGGCGGACGCTATCGTGTGATGCTGGAACATGCCGCCGTCATGGCGCAATTGAGCAAACGGCTCGATGTGGCCGACCGCATCCGCCAGGCGGGCTGCCTGGAACACGAACTGCCCCTGACCATCGGCTTCGCGACGCAGGACATGCGCGCCGAAACCTGGATCCGCGCGCTGGCCGATGGCATGCGCAAGCTGGAAGCATCCGGCGATCTGAAAGCGCTGCAAAAGCGCTACAAGATCGACTAACGCTCCCCTAAATCGCGTGGGCGAAGCGGCGGCGGTAGGCGCCCGGCGTAGTGGCGGCCAGGCGGCGGAAATGGTGGCGCAGCGATTCCTCCGAACCGAAACCGGCGCGCTCGGCGATCTGCGCCAGCGGCACGTCCGCCACCTCCAGCATGTCCTTGACGATGGCGACGCGCTCGCGGATCAGCCATTCGACCGGGCCGAGGCCGGTGGCCTGCTGGAACTGCCGCTGCAAGGTGCGCGGACTCATGGCGGCGCGTTCGGCCATGCTGTTGACGGTGTGCGGCAGTTCCGGGTGGCTGCGCAGCCAATCCATCAGGCGCGACAGGCGGCCCTGCTCGCCCTGCGCCATCGGCCGCGGCAGGAACTGCGCCTGGCCGCCTTCGCGATGCGGCGCCACCACCAGCCGCTGCGCCACCAGGTTGCCGACCTTGGCGCCGTAATCCCTGCGCACCAGATGCAGCAGCATGTCGAGTCCGGCGGCCGAACCGGCGGCGGTGATGATCTGGCCGTTATCGACGTACAAGTCGTCGGGCTGGACCTGGATCTGTGGATAACGTTGCGCCAGGCGGTCGGCGTAGCGCCAGTGGGTGGTGGCGCGCTGGCCGTCCAGCACGCCGGCGGCGGCCAGCACGAACACGCCGGAACAGATCGAGCACAGGCGGGCGCCGCGCCGGTGGGCGGCGCGGATCATGTCCAGCACGGCCGGCGGCGGCAGCTCGTCGGCGTCGCGCCAGCCGGGGATGACGATGGTGTCGGCCCGCTCCAGCAGCTCCGGCGCGTACGGCGCCTGCACGGTGATGCCGCCGGCCGCGCGGATCGGGCCCGGTTCAACGGCGCAGACGGCGAAGTCGTACCAGTCCACCTCCAGCTCGGGGCGCTCCAGCGCGAACAGTTCGACCGTGCAGCCGAACTCGAAGGTGCACAGGCGGTCGTAGGCCAGTGCGACAACCAGATGTTTTTTCATGGCGCAATCTTAACGCAGAATGGCTTGTGCGCCACTGCCGGCGATGGCGGCGGCATCGCACAATGGCGTCACTGTCCACTCATTGAAGGAGATCACGATGTCCGCCAAGTCCCTCGTCGCCGCCATTCCCGCCGCCGCCAGCAGCGATGCGCTGGCCCGCTTTGAAGCCAGCTTCAGCTATGAAACCGACTGCTGGGACGTGCACGACGCGCTGACCAACGGCCCGCAGGATTTCGTTTTGCTGGATGTGCGCGGCACGGAGAAATACGCGGCCGGCCACGTGCCGGGCGCGCTGGACCTGGCGCACCGCAAGATCATCGGCTCCAAGCTGGCCGAGTTCCCGGCCGACACGCTGTTCGTCGTGTACTGCGCCGGCCCGCACTGCAACGGCGCCGCCCGCGCCGCAGTACGGCTGGCGCAACTGGGCCGCCCGGTCAAACTGATGCCGGGTGGGATTACTGGATGGGTGGATGAGGGATTCGCGTTGGCGACAGCGTAAGGTCACGGGACCTCGACAAACTTCCCCGCCTTAAAATACCCTCTCGCCACCCGGCCATCAAGTTCACGGATGACCAGATGGGGGTCTTGCGGATCGGTGCTGAAGATGGGCGTGCCCGGCTCGGCGAGCGCATCGGCGAGCGCAATCACGGCGCGCTTGCCGATGTTGCGCGCTCGTACCAATTGCAGGACCGTTGACGGTTTAGTCCGGATTGTAATGCTGCCAACCGAGATATCAAGCATGGCGCCTCCACTCTGCCGATTGAGCTGCCGGGGCAGCCATTACTGGTAGACACCGGCCCTGCTCAAAAGTTCACGACAGCGGCGCAACCACATCCAGCCACCGCGTGATGGCCTCCGCAGGAGATCCCATTTCGCGGATATCGAACAAAATCTCTTTGTTTGTGCGTACAGAGGACACGGAGGACACTGAGGTCAGTTCCGGCACTCTGCCAACAAGGGCGGCCTTCATCACTGCATGCAGCACATCTTGGCACATTGCCGGAACTGACCCCGCTCAGCGCGCTCAGGACGCAATAGGCTCACTTTATTTCGACAAACTTGCCGCCAACGAAGCGGCCACGAGAGGTTTTTCGTTTGAGTTTGCGGATGACGACAGTTGGATCGGAGGGATAGGCGGAAAATAGCGGTGTATCGCTCTTAAAGCGCAGGCTCAGCTCAGAAGGCAAAGCGGCTACTGCCACGGGCAAGGCCTTGGCTACACGACGGCTGTCTCGCAGATCAGCATCCTCTACAACCGGCGGAACTACTACCTGCATCTTTCTGTTGCGCGCCATAGCATCCTCCTGCACTGCGGTTGAGCCGCCGGGGCAGCCGTTACTGGTAGACCCCGGCGCTGCTCAAAAGTTCAGCACAACTTACAGCGCCAGCGCTTTTTCCACCGCACCGACCAGTTGCTTGTCGCTAGGCGTGACTTTGCTGCCGAAGTTTTCCACTACCTTGCCGTTGCGGTCGATCAGGTATTTGTGGAAGTTCCAGGCCGGCGCCTTGCCGGTGATTTTGATCAGGTTGGCGAACAGCGGATTCGGCTCCTTGCCCGACACCACCGACTTGGCGAACATCGGGAACTTCACGCCGTAGGTGTTGTAGCAGAAATCGGCGATTTCCTTGCTGCTGCCCGGCTCCTGCTGGCCGAAGTCGTTCGACGGGAAGCCCAGCACCACCAGGCCCTTGCTGCCGTACTTGGCGTACATCGCTTCCAGGCCTTCGTACTGGTTGGTAAAGCCGCAATAGCTGGCCGTGTTGACCACCAGGATCACCTTGCCGGCGTACTGGCACAGGTCCTGCGGCGACTCATCCTGCAAGCGTTTGAAGGTCTGCTTGAGAATGGCCGGGCAGCTGCCCGCCGCAGCGGCCGGGGCCGCCGTTGGCGCGGCGGCGGGCGCCTGCGCAAACGCGGACGCGCTGGCCAGCAAAGTCAGCGAGGAAAGCAGGCATAACTGGGCAAAGGTCTTGGACATGGTGATGGGCCGAAAAAGGGAAAAAACCATTCTATGCCAAACGCCAACACCCTGCTTGCCGAGGCCGCGAATAACAATCTCATGCCCCGCGCACGATTGAGCGAAATTAAGCAAATGGCACTGTCCTGCCCCACACTCACTGCAGACCTGAGGCGAGGAGACCATGATGAGAATATTGTGTTTGCTGTGGCTGCTGATGGGCGCGGCCCAGGCGCAGGTGGCGCTGCCGAATATGACAACCTCGCAAGTCACCGTGTCCGGCCTCTCGTCCGGGGCCTACATGGCGGTGCAGTTCGAGGTGGCCTTCTCGGAGACGGTGCAGGGCGCCGGCGTCATCGCCGGCGGGCCGTACTTCTGTTCGCAGGGCAGCGTGTTCACCGCCACCACCAGTTGCAGCTGCACCAGCGAGCTGTTCGGCTGTCGTGTGCGCCCGGGCGCCACCCGCATCAACGACCTGATCGCCTTCACCGATTGGTTCGCCAACTCCGGCACCATCGACCCCACCGCCGCCCTGGCCGGCCACCATATCTGGATGCTGTCCGGCAGCGCCGACTCCGTCGTGCCGCAGGCGGTGATGACCGACCTGTACTTCTACTATCGCCACTATATCGACGCCGACCACATCTCCTACACCCGCAACCTGCCGGCCGAGCACGCGATGCCGACCGACCAGTACGGCAACACCTGCAGCACGCTGGGCACGCCCTACATCAACAACTGCGGCTACGACGCGGCGGGCGAGCTGCTGCGATGGATCTACGGCCCGCTCACGCCGCGCAACAACGGCACGCTGGGCGGCCGCTTCATCGCCTTCGACCAGTCCGATTTTTTGCCGCTGCCCAACTGGCACGGCATGGCCAACACCGGCTACCTGTACGTGCCCAAGGCCTGCGACGGCAACAGCGGCGCAGGATGCAAGCTGCACGTAGCCTTCCACGGTTGCCTGCAGGACCTGGACAACATCGGCACCACCTTCGTCGAGCACGCCGGCTACAACGCCTGGGCCGACAGCAACAAGATCGTGGTGCTGTATCCGCAAGCGTCGGCGATCTACCCGTACACCAATCCCAACGCCTGCTGGGACTGGTTCTCGTATGACGATCCGCGCTTTGCGCAAAAATCCGGCCACCAGATGGCGGCCGTCAAGCGCATGGTCGACCGGCTGACCGGCGTGGCGCCGGCCACCGTGCTGGTGCGGCTAGGCGCGCATCGTTAAATGCCGCCGAGGCAGATGTATTTGATGACCAGGTAGTCGTCCAGCCCGTAGTGCGAGCCTTCGCGCCCCAGGCCCGATTGCTTGACACCGCCGAACGGCGCGATTTCGTTGGAGATCAGGCCGGTGTTGACGCCGACCATGCCGCTCTCCAGCCCTTCGGCCACGCGCCAGATGCGGCCAATGTCGCGCGAATAGAAGTAGCTGGCCAGGCCGAACTCGGTGTTGTTGGCCAGTTCCACGGCCTGCTCGTCGGTCGTGAAGCGGAACAACGGCGCCAGCGGGCCGAAAGTCTCCTCGGTGGCGACGATCATGTCGCTGGTGACGTCGGCGATCACGGTCGGCTGGAAGAAGCTGTGGCCCAGCGCGTGCCGCTTGCCGCCGGCCAGCAGGCGGCCGCCCTTGGCCAAGGCATCGGCCACGTGCTGTTCGACCTTCTGCACCGCCTTCTCGTCGATCAGCGGTCCCTGGGTGACGCCTTCGTCGGCGCCGTTGCCGACCTTGAGCTTGGCCACGGCGGCCACCAGTTTTTCGGCGAACTGCTCGTACACGCCGTCCTGCACGTAGATGCGGTTGGCGCAGACGCAGGTCTGGCCGGCGTTGCGGTACTTGGAGGCCAGCGCGCCCTCCACCGCCGCATCAAGGTCCGCATCGTCGAACACAATGAACGGCGCGTTGCCGCCCAGCTCCAGCGACAACTTCTTGATGGTCTTGGCGCTCTGCTCCATCAGCAAACGGCCGACCGCAGTCGAGCCGGTGAAGGTCAGCTTGCGTACGGTCGGGTTGGATGTCATTTCGGCGCCGATGTCCTTCGGCGTGCCGGTCACCACGCTGAACACGCCGGCCGGCACGCCCGCGCGCTCGGCCAATACCGCCAGCGCCAGCGCGCAGTACGGCGTCGATTCGGCGGGCTTGAGCACCATGGTGCAGCCGGCGGCCAGCGCCGGGCCGACCTTGCGGGTGATCATCGCGATCGGGAAGTTCCACGGCGTGATGGCGGCGCAGACGCCGATCGGCTCCTTGGTCACCACCAGGCGGCGGTCCGGCCAGGGCGAGGCCAGCGTTTCGCCGGACACGCGCTTGGCTTCCTCGCCGAACCATTCGATGAACGACGCGCCATAGGCCACCTCGCCGCGCGACTCGGCCAGCGGCTTGCCCTGCTCCGCCGTCATCAGCTGCGCCAGGTCTTCGGTGTTTTCCAGGATCAGGTCATTCCACTTGCGCAGGATGACGGCGCGTTCCTTGGCGCTCTTCTTGCGCCAGGCCGGCCACGCCGCGTTGGCGGCGGCGATGGCGCGGCGCGTTTCGGCCGTACCCATCAGCGGCACGGTGCCGAGCTGCTCGCCAGTGGCGGGATTGGTCACGGCCAGCGTGGCGCCGTTGTCGGCGTCGCTCCACTCGCCGTTGATGCAGCCCTGCTGGCGCAGCAGGGTGGGATCTTTAAGTTGCAACATGGTTAAGCTCCTTTATTCCACGGTGAACGAGGACAGGTCGGGATGCGGCTCGGGATACGCCAGGTCCATGTCTTCCAAGGTCTCCAGCAGCAGGCTGGCGACCACCAGATTGCGGTGGGTTTTGGAATTGGCCGGCACCACGTACCACGGCGCGTGCGGCGCATTGGTCTCGCGGATGGCCCGCTCGTAGGCGCGCTGGTACTCGCTCCACTTCTTGCGCTGTTCGACGTCGGTCGGATTGAATTTCCACTGCTTGTCGGGATCGTCCAGCCGCTCCTGCAGGCGCTGGCGCTGCTCTTCCTTCGAGATGTGCAGGAACACCTTGACGATCACCGTGCCAGTCTCCGTCAGCATGCGCTCGAAATCGCGGATCTGCGCATAGCGGCGCTGGCATTCGTCGTCGTCGATCATGCCCTGCACCCTGGTGATCAACACGTCTTCGTAGTGGCTGCGGTTGAAGATCGCGATCTCGCCCTTGACCGGCACCTGCTGGTGCACGCGCCACAGGTAGTCGTGCGCCAGTTCGTTGTCGGTCGGCGCCTTGAAGGCGGCAGCGCGCACGCCCATCGGACTGATGCCGCTGAACATGGCGCGTATCGTGCCGTCCTTGCCGGCGGTGTCCATGCCCTGCAGGATCAGCAGCACCTTCCGGTTGTGCTGCGCATACAGCTTGTCCTGCAAGGCGTCGATGCGGGCGATCAGCGCGGCGGTGCGCTTGTGGTCCAACGCCTTGGCCTTGGACTTGCTCAGTTCAGGATTGACGGAACGGCTGGAAAAAGTCGCATCGTCTGCATATTTTTCGCGCAGTTTCAATTTGGCGGAGGCGCGGAAGCGCTGGCGGGCGTTATGTGTCATGGCACTAGCATAGCATTCCAGCAAGCCGGGCGGCGCGCGCGGAAACCGTTTACCCCGCACTGCGGCGACAGGGGTCTGACCCCGCACGGGGTCAGACCCCAACTTGTCGGGGTTAGGCCGCGAGGGTTGCGGCGCGATAACCCCACCACGCGGCCTCCTCGAACACCGAGAAGCCCGACAGGTCGGCATGCGCGAACAGGATGGGACCATCGACCTCGCGCAGCGCCTTCATGCCGGCGTTGCTGCGGAAGTTGGGTCCCGGCGACGCCATCGCGTGCCCGCGCAGCGTGATGTCGACCCGCTCGACGCAGGAGGCGAACTGCGAGCCATAGGCTTCCTTCAGGTCGGCGCTGGCCAGCGCCAGCAGCTCCTCCGGCTTGGCCGCCTCCAGCCAGCGGCGCGCGGCGGCCGGCTTGCGGTCCGACAGGGCGACGTAGGCGCTGAAGACGGTCTTCTCCGGCGGCCGCACGCGGATGTCCTGGTGGGTGGAGACGACGAAACCCAGTCCCGGCTCGCTGTACACCACGTTATCCCACGACAGCGGCTGGCTGGGACGCTCGTCCGGAAAGCGCTTGAGCAGGAAGTTCGCCACCATCCACGGCGCGTAGTCGGGAACGTGTTTGGCCGGATCAAAACCGTAGGCGCCGATGTTATCCACAACCCGCGCCGCCACGTAGGTGGGCATCGCGCAGATCGCCTTGCGCGCGCGGACCATGTAAGTGGACGGCTTGCCGTTTTCCAGCTTGAAGCACAGCGCCTCGACGCCGTTCGCCGTGGTCTTCAGCGACACCACGGTGCCGGCCTTGCGCTGGACGCCGGCCGCGCGCTCGATGCCGGATGCCAGCGGCTGCAAGCCTCCCGGCCAAGTGAGCCAGGCACCGTTGCCGGCGTTGGCGGCCTGACCCCAGCGGCTGCAATAGTAGTGCAGCCCGGCCCAGGCCGAGACCTGGTCGTAGCGGGTGCCGTAGTCGTCGCGGCAGCAGTAGTTCAGGTACCAGTGCAGCGTCGGCGACTTGTAGCCGTTTTGCTCCAGCCACTGCTTGAGGGTGATGCGGTCCAGCGCCTGCCACTGCGGGTCTGCCGACGACAGCACGGTCGGGAACACGAACACGCGGCGGCCGTCGGCGCCATGGGTCTGGCGCAGCCGCGTTACCTCGGCGAAGAAGCGTGTGTGCTCGTCGCGCTCCCATTGCGGCACGCCGTCGGTGGGGATGAAGCCGTCCTGCCAGTGGCCGTTGAACAGCAGCCGCTCCTCCGGCCCGTGCAGGATGAAACGCTCGTCGTAGTAGGGCTTCTCCGCCATCGCATCTTTTTGGATGATGCCCAGGTCGGCCAGGATCTCGCGCACGTGCACCGATTCCGGCGACGGCAGCGGCAGGTAGTGCGCGCCGGTCGGATATTCGAGGTCGCCGAAGGCGCCGCCGGCGGCGTTGCCGTGCGGCTGAGGGCCGTCGATCATCAGCACGTCGGTCTTGCCGAGTTTTTTCAGCTTCCATGCGGCGGTCAGGCCGGCAATGCCGGAGCCGAGGATGGCGACGTCGGTGTGGATAACTTCCGCTGGCGGCGGCAAGGCGCGGCGGTCGCGCAGGAAGTGGCCCTCGTCGCGGCCCGGATAGTGGACCGTTGGCGTGATCTCCTGCCAGCGATGAAATCCTGCCACGCTGCCCGCCGCCACCACGCCGCTGGCGCCGGCCCATACGAGGAAGGAGCGGCGCAGCATCAGCGTATCACCCTGCGCCAGTCCTGCTCGAACTCGTGCACCAGCGACTGCGTGTTGAGGCGGTTCGGCTCCATCGGCAGCGCCTTCATATCCGGCGGGAAGATGAACATCTCGCGCGTGGTGTCGGCGTTCAGGTAACGCATCGGCAGGCGGTATTCGGTGGGCGGCTTGTAGTCCGCCTGTGGCGTGGCGAGAATGAAGCCCCATTCGCCGAACGACGGCACGTAGGCGTGGTACGGATAGGTCTTCAGCCCGACTTCGCGCAAGGTGGCGTCGATGGTCCAGTAGGCGTGCGGCGCGAAGAACGGCGAGGTCGATTGCACCACCATCAGGCCATTGGCGGACAGGTGCTTCTTCACCATGCCGTAGAACGGCACCGAATACAGCTTGCCCAGCGCGAAACTGGACGGATCGGGGAAATCGACGATGACGGCGTCGAACATGTCGTCGCTGTGTTGCAGCCAGATCGCCGCGTCGGCGTTGATGACGCGCACGCGCTTGTCGCTGAAGGAGCCGTGATTGAGCTTGACCAGCTCTTCGCGCTTGGTGAAGGCGCCCGTCATCGCCGGGTCCAGGTCGACCAGCGTGACCTGTTCGATGTTCGGATAGCGCAGGATCTCGCGCAGCGCCAGGCCGTCGCCGCCGCCCAGCACCAGCACGCGCCGCGCCCAAGGCAGCGGTTGCAGCACCGGATGCACCAGCGCCTCGTGATAGCGGTACTCGTCGCGCGAGGAGAATTGCAGGTTGCCGTTGATGTACAGGCGCAGGTCGTCCTTCCAACGCGTGATCACCAGCCGCTGGTAGGGCGTGGTGGTGGCGTACACGATCTCGTCGCCGAACAGGCCATGCTCGCCCCAATAGGTCATCTTGTCGGCGAAGGCGAAGCCGAAAATCAGCACACACATCACGCTGGCGGCGCGCAGCATGCGGCCGGTGACGTTTTTCAGCTCTGTGCGAAACGCCGTAATCGTCCACAGCGCGACGCCGACATTCAACATGCCGAACAAGAAGCCGGTGCGCACCAGGCCCAGGTACGGCGCCAGCACCAGCGGGAACAGCAGCGACACGGCCAGCGCGCCCAGGTAATCGAAAGTCAGCACGCGGCTGACCAGCTCATTGAATTCGGTCTTGCGCTCGTTCAGCGCCCGCATCACCAGCGGCACTTCCATGCCGACGAAGGCGCCGATCAGGAACACCATCACGTACAGCAGCGTGCGGAACGGCGCCGCCATCCACGAGAAGGTCAGGAACAGCACCGCCGCCGACAGCCCGCCGACCAGGCCAACCGCCAGCTCGATATCCACAAAACGCGCCAGCACATCCTCATCCCTGACATACTTGGAAAAGTGGGCGCCGACGCCCATGGCGAACAGATAGCAGCCGATGATGGTGGAGAACTGCAGGATGGAATCGCCCAGCAGGTAACTGGACAGGGCGCCGGCGATCAATTCGTAGGCCAGGCCGCAGGAAGCGACGACGAAGACGGACAGGATGAGAATCTTTTTGGTCATTTAGCTCTTTTTGCTCTAATATGTTTCAGCGTTAGCAAGTTAACCACTTTAACCCAAGGTGCGCCGTGCCCGCCATCCTAAACTACCTGATCCATCTTTTGCTGGCCGCCGTGCTGCTGGCGATATTTTTCAAAGCCTACACGTGGATGACGCCTTTCGACGAGGTGCTGCTGATACGACAGGGGAATTTCGCCGCGGCGCTATCGCTGGGCGGGGCCTTGATAGGTTTTTCCATCACCATCGCCTCGGCGCTGGTGCATACTGCCGATTACCGGGAGTTCTCCGCCTGGGCTCTCGGGGCGATGGTGGTGCAGATGCTGGCCTATGCCATCACCACGCGCGTGCTGAACATGTCGAAGGACCAGATCGAAGGCAACAACGCGGCCTTCGGCGGCCTGCTGAGCGCCATCTCCATTTCCATCGGCGCCATCAACGGCGCCTGCATTTCATAATTAGCGAGGACCATCATGGGCTTAGGCAGCTTTATCAAGAAGCAGTTTATAGACGTACTTCAGTGGAACGAGGAAGTCGACGGCGTACTGGCGTGGCGTTATCCGATGCAGGACCAGGAGATTCAGAACGGCGGCGTGCTGGTGGTGCGTGAATCGCAGATGGCGGTGTTCGTCAACGAGGGCCAGATCGCCGACGTGTTCGGCCCCGGCACCCACAAGCTGACCACGCAAACCCTGCCGGTGCTGACCAACCTGAAAAACTGGGACAAGCTGTTCGATTCGCCGTTCAAGTCGGATGTCTATTATTTCAGCACCCGCGTGCAGACCGGCCGCAAATGGGGCACGCAGCAGCCGATCACCATCCGCGACAAGGACTTCGACATGGTGCGCGTGCGCGCCTTCGGCATGTACTCGTACCGCGTGGCCGATCCGCGGCTGTTCTTCAAGGAGATCAGCGGCACCCGCGAGGCCTACACCCGCGACGAGGTGGAAGACCAGCTGCGCGGCATCCTGATGGCGACCATGGCCAGCTCGCTGGGCAGCGCGCAAGTGCCCTTCCTCGACATGGCGGCCAACCAGGCGCTGATGGCGCAGCAGGTCAAGGGTGACCTGGCCACCGCGTTCGGCCGCTACGGCATCGGCCTCGATGAATTCAACGTCGCCAGCGTCAGCCTGCCGGAAGAACTGCAGGCCGCGCTGGACGAGCGCATCTCCGCCGGCATGAAGGGCGGCATGAGCGCCGACAAGATGGCCGGCTTCACCAAGTACCAGGTGGCCAGCGCAATTCCGATGGCGGCGCAGAACGAGGGCGGCATGGCCGGCATCGGCGTCGGCCTGGGCGCGGGCGTGCAGCTGGGCCAGGTGATGGGCCAGGCGCTCGGCGCGTCGCTGGCGCCGCAGGCTGCTCCGGCGGCCGCAGCACCGGCCGAGGACTCGATCGAGGCGCGGCTGGAAAAACTTAAGGGTCTGCTCGACAAGGGCTTGATCACGGCTACCGACTACGACAGCACCAAGGCCGAGCTGCTGAAAAAACTGCTCGGTTAAGCGCACTACATGCAAATCGTTTCCTGTCCCAGCTGCGGCGCGGAAGTCAAATTCCGCTCGGCTGCCTCGGTTATGGCTGTCTGCGAATATTGCAGCACCAGCGTGCTCAAAGACGCCGACTCGGTCAAGGACCTGGGCAAGATGTCGTCCGTGCTGGAGGACTATTCGCCGATCCAGATCGGCACCACCGGGGTGCTGGGCAAGCGCCAGTTCACGGTGGTCGGCCGCATCCAGCTGCGCTATTCGGCCGGCATGTGGAACGAGTGGTATCTGCTGTTCGACGACGGCGTCACCTCGTGGCTGGGCGATTCGTCCGGCATGTACACCGTCACCGCGCAGTACAAGGGCGAAGGCGAGTTGCCCGCCTTCGAGCAGCTGCGGCCCGGCCGTAGCTATCCGATCAACGGCGCGCCCTACATCGCCGCCGAAATCCGCACCGCCGATTGCATCGGCGGCCAGGGCGAGCTGCCGTTCAAGGTCGGCGCAGGCTACCAGGCCAAGGTGGCGGACTTCCGCCGCGGCGGCGAATTCATCACGCTCGATTATTCGGATTCGCCGCGGCCCGTGGTCTACACCGGCCTCTCTGTCACGCTGGAGAGCATGAAGTGCCAGCTGCTGCGCGACGACGACACCATCCAGCGCGCGGCCGGCCGGTATCGCGGCAAGCTCGATGCGCTCGATTGCCCGTCCTGCGGCAGCGCGATCAAATACATCCCCGGCGTGACGGCAACCTTGGTGTGCCCGGCCTGCCACGCGCAGATCGACGCCGCCAGTCCGAAGGCGCAAGTGCTGGCGGCCGGCGAACGCGTGGCCGCCGTGCCGATGACGATAGAACTGGGCGCGACCGCCAAAATCAACAACCAGGACTTCACCATCATCGGCATGATGCGCCGCGCCGACGACGAAGGCACGCAGTGGAACGAGTACCTGATGTACGGCACCCGCGCGGGCTTCTCGTGGCTGGTGGAGACCGATGAGGGCTGGTCCGGTTCCAACGTGATGGCCGAATGGCCGGCATGGTACGCGCCCGGCGCGCCGACGGTGACTGTGGATAAGTCGCAGTTTTCCCGCCTCTACGATTACGGCTCGGTGGTGACCTTCGCGGCCGGCGCCTTCAACTGGCGGGTAGCGGCGGGCGACCGCACGCGGGTGGAGGAATTCTCGGCCGGCCAGATCCGGCTGGCGTCCGAAACCACGGAGCAGGAGATGACGTGGTCGCGCTCCTCGCCGGTATCGGCCGACCAGCTCAAGGCCTGGTTCGGCGACAAGTTCAAGGGCCGCGTGGGCGCGCCGGCGGCGGCCAAGGGCGGCAAGCGCCGCTACCGCGATACGGCCAAATACATCATCTGGTTCATGCTGGCGATTAATGCGATTCCGTTGCTGATGAATTTTTCCGGTACCTGGTTCCTCAGCCTGGTCGGCGCGGCGGCGATCTACCTGCCCGCCTGGTTTATGGACAACGAGGACAAATCTTGAGCAAATTCTTCATCTACGCGATCATCGTTTCCGTGGTCACCTCGGGCAGCAGCTGGATGCGCGCCATGAGCGGCAGCAGCAACTACGGCAGCGGCTACCGGGGCAGCACCTGGAGTTCGAACACCGGCGGCGGCGGCGGCAGTTACGGCGGCGGCTCCGGCGGCGGAGGCCACAAGTGAAACGCGAAGCACTCCCGGACCCGGCGCAGCCGGTGGTCCACCAGCCGGCCGGCACGCATCTGCTGGCGGACCTGAGCGGCATCGCTGCTGAAAAACTGGGCAATTGCGCCGAACTGGACGCGCTGCTGCGTGCAGCGGCCGAGGCCGCGCATGCGCGCGTGCTGTTCAGTCATTTTCACGGCTTTGGCGAGGGCCAGGGCGTGACCGGGGTGGTGCTGCTGGCGGAATCGCACATCTCGATCCACACCTGGCCGGAATGCGGCTTTGCCGCCGCCGACATCTTCATGTGCGGCAACGCGCAGCCCGAGTTAGCGCTCACCATCATCGAAACGGCCTTGCAGCCTGCCTCCAGCCGCATCAACACGGTGCGGCGCGCACCGCCGGCGATCAGTTGACCCGGGCCGCGCTCTGGCTGGGCGACATCAATTTCAGCGGCACATCTTCCTGTGGCAGGTTGGCGGTCATGACGGGCGCGGCGATCTGGGGCGCCGGCACGTCGACGATGCGCGGCACCGGGGCGCAAGCCGCCATCGCCAACAGGCACGACAAAGCGAGTATTCTCTTCATGAATTTCCCCTGATGGACAACGTGTCCATCAAATTATCACTCAGGAAATAGAAGATGACAATCTGCAATTTTCAAAGGTGCGCACCATGACGCTTTCTTGCTTGGGGCAGATCGCCCTGCCGGTTTCCAACGCCGACCGTTCGGAGCAGTTTTACGGCGACAGCCTGGGGCTGCCCAAGCTGTTTCGCTACGGCGAGCTGGTGTTTTTCGATTGCGGCGGCGTGCGCCTGATGCTGGAGGGTTCGGGCAAGGCGCCGGTGCAGGCCGGCACCGGCGTGTGCCACTATTTCAAGGTCGAGCGGATTGAGGCGGTGGCCGCCGAGCTGCAAGCGAAGGGCGTGGTGTTTCAAGCGGCGCCGCACCTGGTCGCGAAAATGCCCGACCACGAACTGTGGATGGGCTTTTTCCGCGACCCGGACGGCCACCTGCTGGCCGTGATGGAAGAAAAGCGCTAGGCGGCCTGGGCGGCGGCCAGTTCGCCGTCCTTGGCATTGGCTGCGGCAAAAGCGGGCCGGCTCGTCACGCGCGCCACGTACTGCTCGATCACCGGCAGCTTGGGCAGCAGCTCGTAGGCGCCCATCCAGCCCATGGCCGACGCCCACAACACGTCCAGCGCGCTGAACTGCTCGCCCAGCAGGTACGGGCCCTTGGACAGCTGTTCGACCAGCGTGTTGAACATGGTGTCGAAGTCGCCGTAGTGGCAGGAGGTCTTGTCGGCCGGCGTGTTTTTCATCCACTTGTCGACGATGGCCGGCTCGAAGCAGCTGCCGTAGAAAGCCATCCAGCGCAGATAGGGCCCGCGCAGCGGATCGCCCAGCGGCGGCGCCAGTTTGGCGGCCGGGAACAGGTCGGCCAGGTACAGGTAGATCGCCACTTGCTCGGTGATGACGGCGTCGCCGTGGCGGACCGCCGGCACCTTGCCCATCGGGTTGACGGCCAGGTAGGCCGCTTCGCGGTTCTCGCCCTTTTTCATGTTCATCACATGCAGGTCGTAGGGCGCATGCAGCTCTTCCAGCAAGGTCATGACGCCGGTGGAGCGGGAATACGGGCAGTGGTACAAAGTCAGCAGTGGTGCCATGTCAGGTCTCCTGTCGGTGGTGAAGAAACGTCACGATAACTCTTGCTATGATGATGGTCTTGTAAAAACGCGAACACCTTATGCAAACCGTGACGAGCCGGCCCAAGGGCGTGGTCAATCCCGCCGCAGCTGAGAAAATCTTCCGCCTGGAGCGCTACCTGCCGCCGCCGGACCTGACGCCTTTCATCGAGCATTTCTGGCTGGTGGCGTGGCAGTTGCCGGAAGGCGTAGTCCATCTGCAGCGCACCCTGCCCTCGCCCTGCATCCACATGGTGTTCGACGCCGGCCGCACGGCGGTGTTCGGCGTGATGACTGGCGCTTTCGAATATACGCTGAAAAACAGCGGCCGCATCCTCGGCGTGCGCTTTTTGCCGGGCGCCTTCCGCAGCTTCCTGAAGCGGCCGGTGCAGTCGGTGACGGACCGCGAATTGCCGCTGTCGGCACTGTTCGATTGCGACGATGCGCAAGCCGAGCGCAGCGTGCTGACGGCGGCCGACGACGCCGGCATGGTGGAGGCGGCCAGCGCCATCCTGCGCCGCGCCCTGCCCGTGCCCGATGCGCAGACCGCGCGCATCGCGGAGATCCTGGAGGCGATCGAGCACCATCCCGAGATCACGCAGGTGCAGCAGTTGGCGGATCACACCGGCATCAGTGTGCGCCGCCTGCAAATCCTGTTCAAGGAGTATGTGGGCGCCACGCCGAAATGGGTGATACGCCGCAACCGCCTGCTGGACGCGGCCGACCAGCTGTCGCACGGCAGCGAGATCGACCTGGCCTCGCTGGCGCTGGCGCTGGGCTATTACGACCAGGCCCACTTCACCACCGACTTTGAAAAACTGGTCGGCAAGCCGCCCGCCGATTACCGCCGCAGTTGCAAGGAGCAGGCATGAGCCGTCGTTTCAAGCAGGTCGATGTCTTCACCACTGCGTTCGCAAGGTCCGTTGGCGCCGAGCAGGATCCGGTAAGTCCGGCGGCGTGAGAGTAATTTACTTTACTCGTAACTCCGCTGACGAAATTGTTTTGTTGACGCTATACGCGAAGGCAGAAACGGCAAATCTGTCCAGCGCCGCACTAAAGGAAATTCGCCGTGTCTACGAATAGTAAATTGCCTCTCGACGATGAAGAGATTGCTGCCTTTGAGGCCACCCGCGACTTGGCTGCCGAGTTACTGCTAGCGGGCGGGCAAATGAAAGCCGGGCTCGGACGCATAGTCTATTCGCAGCTAATCGCCGCACGAAAAAATACCGGGCTGACACCGGAGCAGTTCGCGGCCCTATTCGGTATTTCCGTCAGCACTTTGGAAAGCTGGGAACAAGATCGCAGTCCGCCGGTCGGTGCCGCACGGACGCTGATCGCCATCGCCCTCCATCATCCCGAGGCGCTGATCGCTATCGCGAATCAGCCTCAAGAAGTGTGAAGACAATTGACGGCGCCATCGTCCAATGAGACACTGTGCGCCTTATCCCAACCACAGGAGACCATCAAATGTACCAAGTAGATACTGCCCTCCTGTCGGCTGCCTGATTACGTCGGGACTCCCCCTGTAGTGTGTTGATCCGCGCGTTCTCGCGCAGCTGACTTCCCGTATTCGCCACCTATTCGCTTTACCGCGAAGGGTATTGCTCGCCTTACCGGAATCAGGAAACACATACACCATGATCGACATCGATTTTGAATCGCTGCGCCTTATCGGCTTAACGCAAACCATCGCCAGCCAGCTCTACCAACTGCACGACGCACCGGCCAACGCCCAGCTGGTGCGCATCACCGAAATCCAGCGTGACTGGCTCACCGTCCACGACGGCCAGGCCGAGTTCCGCGCGCGCGTCCTGCCGGCGCTGCACGACGAAGCGCTGGCCGTCGGCGACTGGGTGCTCAGCGCGACGCTGGCGCACGACGAACGCTGGCTCAGCACGCTGCTGCCGCCCACCACCCACATCGCCCGGCGCGGCAACGACGGCCGCCATCACAGCCTGGTCAGCAACGTCGACACGGCGCTGCTGGTGATGGGCCTGGATCACGACTTCAATCCGCGCCGGCTGGAGCGCTACCTCGCCATCGTGAAGACGGCGGGCGTGGAGCCGGTGGTGGTGATGAGCAAGGCCGACATCGGCGTCGATGTGGAACAGCGCATGGACCTGCTGCGCCAGCGCCTGCCCTCCAGCATACCGCTGCTGGCCGTCAACACGCTCAGCGACGACGCTGCGCTGCAACTGGCGCCGTGGCTGGGCGTGGGACAGACGCTGGTCTTACTGGGTTCCTCTGGCGCAGGCAAGTCCACGCTGACCAACACGCTGACGCTGGCCGGCCAGCAGACCGGCGGCGTGCGCAAGGGAGATGGGCGCGGCCGGCACACGACCACGTCGCGCTCGCTGCACCTGTGCGACGGCGGCGCCTGCATCATCGACACGCCCGGCCTGCGCAGCTGGCAACCCGACGCCGACGAAGCGAGCCTGACGGCCGCCTTCGAAGACATCGACGCGCTGGCGGCGCAATGCCAGTTCCGCGACTGCCGCCATGCCGGCGAACCCGGTTGCGCGGTGCGCGGCGCGGTGGATGAGGATCGTCTGCTGAACTACCACAAGCTGCTGCGCGAGGCGCGCCGCAGCCAGCAAACCCCGCTGGACCGCATCGCCGAAGTCGCCAAGTGGAAAGTGATGCAGCGCGCCGCCGTGGCCCGCTCGAAGGACAAACTCGGCAAGCGATAAACGAGACTGCCGCCGTCGGCCAAGATGAGGCCGGCGGCATTTCCGCAAGCGGCTCGGCAGGACCGTGACCGGGGTATGGTCAAATCCATTGGATTGAACTCTATGAAAACATCTCGCTGATGTCGCGCCACCGAACGAAAGCGGGCCAGTCCTCGCCGCGCAGAAAGGCGCAAAATGCGTCCGCCGCCACGGCGCACGTGAACCACTCGTTTGCATTCAGTTTGACGGCGCCGCCACCGAACATCAAGGACGTTCCGTCGGGATAAATCGTGCTGGGGGTGTTATGAAATGCCCGGAAATGCCGGCCGCTGGCGGCCTCGCGTCGTTCCAGCACGCAGGTGATGACACCGCCGGCGACCTGGATATAGCTACCGTCGGCATCGACCAGCGAAGCAAACGACGACGGCCCGTAGCTACGCAATGCCTGAATGACGCTACGTATCTTCTTCTCAGTGACATTCTCGACACTGGCCTTGCCTTCTATGTCCAAACGCATCAATTAAGGTCCCAATAGCACTCAAAACGATTATGCGGCGCAGCGCCAGGGCGCCACAACCAGCCTAGGTCGTCAGCGCTTGCTGCGTTTCCAACAACACCAGCAAGGCCTCGATTTTCGGCATGAACGCCCCCTTGTTCATGAGCGCTACCCGTTGCCTGGCAATACAAGCCAGTTCCTCGAAATTGGCGCGCCCCAGCAGCTTGGCCGTAATCAGTCCGATCGCATAGCGGTCCCACAAAATCTTGTGGGGCGTCGGCAGGAGCGGCTCCGTATTGAGCAACTGGTCTATCGCTTCAATTGACCCATAGCGTTCAAAATACGGCAGCGCAAATTCGTGAAATACCCGCTCCACACCCTGCACCACCAGCGGCAAATCCGCTCATGGTGACAAGGCCACACGCCAACAGCCGCGCGGTGCAAGGCCCGCCAATTCAGCAATAACAAAAATAAATGTCTTTCACCAGGGCGGCATGCTCCGGCGTCATGGCTTCAGCCAGCCATGGATCCAGACGCGCCAGCAGACCTTTTACCCCGGCGCCATTGCTGGACACCTGCTCAGCCTGCTCAAGCAAGCGGCGCTGGTCCCCCGGGGGAATATAGGTGCGGATCAGAAGCGCTAGATTGGCGTTCAGTTCATCAAGGGACATCAGCGGCTGTGTCATAACTTCGTGAGGGAGATTGAAATTTTAGATAATATTGCGGAGCACGGACATGCTACCTTATTACAATAAAATCAATCATTAAATTTCGGTAATATTCATGCTTGATATTGCCCGCGCAGCAATACCGGCAAGCACAACACGTACAGGCCGGCGCCGATCAGCCAGACCAGACCGGGGAAGCTGCCGCGCGACATGAAGTAGATCGTGCTGATCGCCACCGGCCCGATCACGGTCGCCAGGCTGGCGGTGCTGGCCAGTACGCCTTGCAGTTTTCCCTGCTGATCCGGGCCGACGCTGGCCGACACCAGCGACTGCAAAGCCGGTGCACCGATGCCGCCGAGGCAGAACAAAGGCATCAACGCGAACGCCATCCAGCCCTGGCTGGCCAATGCGATCAGGACGTAGGCGCAACTGTCGGCCGCGATGCCGACCAGCAGCGCGCGGCGTTCGCCCCAGCGTTCCGCGATCGGTCCGACGACGAAGGCCTGCGCCAACGCGTGAAACGCACCAAAGCCCGCCAGCGAGATGCCGATGGTCAGCGAGTCCCAGGCAAACTTGTCTTCTCCGTACAGCACCCAGACCGTGCCGCCGATTTCTCCGATCAACACCAGCACGCCGGAAGCGCCGATCAGCGGCAGCAGCGATTTGAAGCTGGCCGCCCAGCGCAGATTGGCCAGCGGATTGAAGGACATGCGCTCGGCCGGCGCCGCACCGGCCGCGCGCGGCGTGTGCGACTCGCGCACCACCAGCAGGGTCAGGATCAGATTGACGGCGTTCATCGCCGCAGCCGCCAGGAACGGCGCCCTCACCCACCACGCTCCCAGCAGGCCGCCGATTACCGGGCCGATGATGAAGCCGATGCCGAAGCAGGCGCCCAGCTGGCCGTAGCGGCGCGAGCGCTGGTCTTCCGGCGTGACGTCGGCAATGTAGGCCGAGGTGACGGCCATGCTGGCGCCGGTGATGCCGGCGATCGCGCGGCCGACGAACAGCAAGGCCAGCGACGGCGCCATCGCCATGAACAGGTAATCGACCACGGTGCCCGCCAGCGACAGCAGCAGCACCGGCCGGCGTCCGATGCGGTCGCTCAGCACGCCGAGCACCGGCGAGAAGATGAACTGCATCAGCGCGTACAGTCCGGTGAAGGCGCCGAAGCGCCAACCCAGCTCGGATGTATGGCCGACATCGCGCATCAATTGCGGAACGATGGGCATGGTCAGCCCGATGCCAACGGCGCTCAGGACAACGGTGGAAAGTATGGTCAGCAGCGCTCGGTTCATCGGGCTCTTTTCGGAAAGTAGCCGCCGATTGTATGCCGCCCCGGTTCACACCGTTGTGGTCGTTGTCACAATTACCAGTCTTCCGCTGGCACGCCAGGCGATGAGGGCGATTGCGCTTAACGCAGCGCCGGCCAGCGAAACCCCTGTCCATCCGGCGCGGGCATAAACGAAGGTGGAAAGCACCGATCCGGATGCGCCGCCGATGAAGTAGCAGCTCATGTAGCACGCCGTCAGGCGATTTCTTGCGTCGGGACGCAGTTGGTTGAGGACGCTGAGGTTCATCACGTGGATCGCTTGCGCCGTGAGGTCGAGTATCAGTACGCCGAAAAGAAACGCCACGAGGGAGGTCCTGGCGGCCGCCAGCGGCAACCACGACAGCAACAGCAGGCCCAGGCCGACGCTGGTGACCTGGCCGGCTTTGCCGCGATCGGCCCATCGCCCGACCGGAGAGGCGGCCAGCGCGCCCGCCGCGCCGACCAGTCCGAACAAACCTATGGTGGCGTCGGAATAATTGAAGGGTGCGGCAGCCAGCAAGAAGGACAGCGATGTCCACAGCACACTGAAGACGCAGAACACCACGGCGCCCAGGAAAACCCGGATGCGCAACACGGGTTCTTCCAAGAACAAGGTCAGCGTCGATCCCAGCAGGCGCGGGTAGCTGAGCCCCGGCGACTGCCGGTGGCGCGGCAGCGCCCATCCAAGCGCGAGCGCCGTGACGACCATCATGCCGGCGCCCAACCAGTACACCGTTTGCCATCCCCCCAGCGAGGAAAAATAACCGGCGACAGTACGCGCCAGCAAGATCCCCAGCAACAGGCCGCTCATGACATTGCCGACGACTCTGCCGCGCTGTTCCGGCGCGGCCAGGGTCGCGGCGAATGGCAGCAGGATTTGCGCGACCACCGAGAACAGGCCGGTCAGCACCGTGCCGATCAGAACCTGGGTGATGCCGGAGGCGAGCGCTGTCAGCAGCAGTCCTGCCGCGGAGAGCAAGGTCATGCTGACGATCAGTTGCTTGCGCTCGAACAGGTCGGCCAGTGGCACCAGCAGCATCAGGCCCGAGGCATATCCCAATTGGGCTGCGGTCACTATCCATCCGGCGGTGGCGTTGGAGATGCCCAGTTGTGCGGCTATGGTGTGCAGCAACGGCTGCGCATAATAGTTGCTGGCGACGGCAACGCCGGTGGCGGCCGCCATCAACATGACGAGGCCGGCGCTGAGCCTGGTGGATGGCGTATCAGCCATGGTCGAGCGCCGGCCGTCCATTAGTACGGCTTGTTCGGCAAGAATTTGCCGTTCAGCGTGATCACTGCGCGCTTGCCGCCGTCGGGGTCGTCTTCGGTCTTGAAGTCGAGCTTGAAGTTGATCGCGCTGATGATGCCGTCACCCAGTTCCTCGTGGACCAGGGCCTTCAGCGTGGTGCCATAGATCTGCACCATTTCGTAGAAACGATAGATGGTCGGATCGGTTGGTATGCCGCCGGGGATGCTGCCGCGCAGCGGAATCGCTTGCAGCTGCCGGGCATCGGCCGAGTCCAGCCCCAGGCGCTGGCATACCAGCTCCGCGGCATCCTTGCTCAGCGTGTGCTGCCCCAGCAGCGCCGCCGTCACATAGGGCACGCTCAAGCCGCTGTCCGCTGCGATCTCTTTCCAGGACAGGTCTTTCAGCGCCTTGGCGGCAAGCACGCGGTAGGTGACATCAAGGCGAGGATCTTGAAAAACGTTCGATTGTTGCATGGTATTTTCCTTTATCAACGGGTGGAGTGATGATGGTCAGGCGACCAGGACGCTATGCTTGGCTTGCGTAGCGCGGGTTTGTGGAAATTCGGCGAGCGGGACAAAGCTGTTGCTCTCGCCATCCAATGCCACGATGGATCCTGTCTCAATGTCATAGACCCAGCCGTGCAGATTCAGCCGGCCTTG
Organism: Duganella rhizosphaerae; assembly: GCF_040364205.1. Taxonomy (NCBI): domain Bacteria; kingdom Pseudomonadati; phylum Pseudomonadota; class Betaproteobacteria; order Burkholderiales; family Oxalobacteraceae; genus Duganella; species Duganella rhizosphaerae. The sequence continues at coordinate 323,024 of NZ_BPWK01000006.1, read as the reverse complement.
CTCCAGCGCCAGCGCGACCGAGGGATGGGTACGGAGATTGACCAGCTGCGCGATGACGTTTTCACGCACCATCGAATTGAGGCGCGCAGCCGGAGAGATATGGGTGCGGGATGCGTTGACGACCTTGGCCGAATCCGCGTGGCGCAGCCAGCTGGCGACGGCCGGCAAATGATCCAGGCACTTGCAACTGGAGATGGCGGTCATCGCGCCGCAGTCCGAATGGCCGCAGACGACGATGTCGGTCACGCCCAGCACCGCGACCGCATACTCGACCGTGGCGGTGACGCCGCCGGGTTCGGAGCTGTACGAGGGCACGATATTGCCGGCGTTGCGGATCACAAAGATGTCGCCCGGATCTTGCTGGGTCAGCAGTTCGGGCACGACCCGGCTGTCCGAGCAGGTGATGAACAGCGCTGTCGGGCTTTGGGTGGTGGCCAGCTCCTTGAACAGCGACGACAGCGCAGGGAAGGCATGCTGCTGAAACTTGATAACTCCGTCGACGATGGACTTCATGGCGTTTCTCCTTGGGTGATGAGGCAGTAACGTCATGATGAGGCGGTTGAGCTATTGCGTCCAAGACTCATATACAATGAAATCCATAATCAAAGCTTATAGTTCAGGGCCATGCAACTACGTCACATCCGCTATCTGCTCGCCGTCGCGGAGCACAGGAATTTCACCCGCGCCGCCGAGACGCTGCATGTCTCGCAGCCGGCCTTATCGCAGCAGATCAGGCAGCTTGAAGAGTCGCTTGGGGTGCAGCTGCTGGACCGGACCGGCCGCACGGTGCGGCCCACCGATGCAGGAACAGCGTATATCGAATATGCGCGCAGGGCATTGACGGAACTTCAAGCGGGCGAGCGCGCGATGCAGGACGTGCGCGACCTGTCGCGCGGCGCGCTCAGGCTGGCGATGACGCCGACGTTCACCGCCTATCTGGTCGGCCCGGTGATCGAGCGTTTCAATACCCGCTATCCCGGCATCAAGATCGGCATCCGTGAAATGGCGCTGGACGCCATTGAATCCGCCCTGGCGGAAGACGAGGTGGACCTTGCCATCGCATTCAGCGAAGTGCGGTCCGCGGAACTGGATTGCCGCACGCTGTTTGTCGAAAAGCTCAGCGTGGTGGTCGGCGCCGATCATCCTTTCGCGCTGCGCCCGCAAGCCATCAGGCCCGCAGACCTGGAGTCCACGCCGCTGGCGCTGTTGACGGCCGATTTTGCGACCCGCGCGCATGTGGACGCGTACTTCCAGGCGCAGGGCATCGCGCCGAGGACTGCGATCGAAGCCAATACGATCAGCGGCATCGTCGAAATCGTCCGCAGGGGAAAGGTGGCGACGATACTGCCGGACGCGATCGCCCGCGAGAACGATGCGCTGCGGTCCATCACGCTGGCGCCGCCCTTCCCTCACCGCAGCGTCGCGCTACTCAGCCGAAAAGGCGCTTACCAAAGCGCGGCGGCTGTCGCCTTCGCCGAACTGCTGGCCACCATGATTGCCGACGCGAGCTTCGCCTGAAATAAAAACGGCCCGGTCGAAAACTCGACCGGGCCGTTTTTATTTCAGGCGAAGCTGCCTTTCGGGCAATTGCTTGCTCAACGTTTGTTATCCTCATGATTTTTCAGCGTGGATTGAATGCCGGCTTGCTCAAGCATCCCGCGCTTCTGAGGGCCTCGATCAGTTTCCGCAAGCGGTTCAGTGCTTCAGCATCCTCCGCCCCCGGCGGGGCCGCCTCTGTCCGAATCAAAAGTCCATCGCTGAGCGCCTCCGCCTTGATGGGCACAGCCAAGCTTGACGTGCACTGAGCATTATCCCAGTAAGTCAACCACCCGACCGGCTTCTCTTTGACCGGCTGGCCGACAAGCCGACGCACGTCGCCTCGCACCGCGACACCAAAATTCGGCGCCGAGCAGGCAATCAAGGTCTTAAACACCCGCTCCGCCAGATCAGGCGTCGCCAAGTCGGCCGACATCGTGAGCACTATGCTATCGGCAGAAAAATTCACCCGGCTTCCGGCCGTCGCCGACAGCATGCAACCTGAGGCATCAGTATCCTCGGAAGTCACGAATGCGTTGGAAAAACTCATTTTGGGCCGCGCCTCCAAGGTAAAGCGCTTGCTGTCCGAGCCGTCAATTTCAAACGCCCATCCCCGAGGTTGATTGTCCGCCACGCAGGACTCGAGATTGGAAAAATCGGCTGACACTGACCGGTAGCCATTGGGCTGAACGACTGCGTAGCGCGCAAAACAGGGTGCGCTACGCTGCAGCGCAAGCAGGAGCCGAGACAGCCACTCTATATATTCACGACCAGTCATTGGTTTGCCATACCAATACACGCACAGATTAAGATTTTCTTCGGACAAAACCATAGAGCTCCTTAACGGCGCCGCGTAGCGCTGAAGCGCCTGCAACCACCTACTGTATTTCCAGCAACGCCAGCAAGGCCTCGATTTTCGGCATGAACGCCCCCTTGTTCATGAGCGCCCCCCGGTGCGTGGTCAGCCCGATCACATAGCTGTCCCAGACGATGCGGGTCCCCCGGGGAGGATAGGTGCGGATCAGAAGCGCCAGACTGGCGTTCAGCTCATCAAGGGACAGCACGGATAGGCTACATGATTACAATAAAAACAATCATTAAATTTCGATAATATCTGCATTGATCGTCTCGCACCGATACCGCCACAGCTTGACGCATCGACTTTGATATACAGCCACGCCAATAAAAAAAGGCAGCCGAGGCTGCCTTTTTGCTGTGATGCTATGCGTTGCTTAGTGCTTGGCGCGCAGTTTGGCGATCGCCGCCAGCTGGCCGATGGCCGCCGCCAGTTCGGCTTGCGCTTTCGCGTAGTCGATACCGGAGGTGTTGTTCGCCAGCGCTTCTTCGGCGCGTTTCTTGGCCGCTGCCGCTTTGGCTTCGTCCAGATCCTTGCCGCGAATCGCGGTATCCGCCAGCACCGTCACGGCGCCCGGCTGCACTTCCAGCAGGCCGCCCGCGACGAAGACAAATTCTTCCTCGGCTTGACCTGGTACCTGGATGCGCACCGCGCCCGGACGGATGCGGGTGATCAGCGGCGTGTGCTTGGGGTAGATCCCCAGCTCGCCCTGCTCGCCCGGCAACGCGACGAATTCGGCTTCGCCCGAGTAGATCAACTCCTCGGCGGAAACCACGTCAACGTGAATTGTATTTGCCATGTGTGTCCTGTCGGTGTGATGCGGCCCCGCTCACACGGGGCCGCGCTCGAAGCTCAATGATTAGTTGAGTTTCTTGGCTTTTTCGATGGCTTCATCGATCGTGCCGACCATGTAGAACGCTTGTTCTGGCAGGTGATCGAGTTCGCCGGAAGCGATCATTTTGAAGCCCTTGATCGTGTCTTTCAGCGAAACGTATTTACCTGGCGAACCGGTAAACACTTCAGCAACGTGGAACGGCTGCGACAGGAAACGCTGCATCTTACGTGCGCGCGATACCAGCAGTTTGTCTTCCGGCGCCAGTTCGTCCATACCCAGAATCGCGATAATGTCACGCAGTTCCTTGTAGCGCTGCAGGGTGCCCTGAACGGCGCGCGCGGTGTCGTAGTGCTCTTGGCCGACGACCAGCGGATCCAGCTGACGCGAGGTCGAATCCAGTGGGTCCACCGCAGGGTAGATACCCAGCGAGGCGATGTCACGCGACAGAACGACGGTCGAATCCAGGTGACCGAAGGTGGTCGCTGGCGATGGGTCGGTCAAGTCATCCGCTGGAACATAGACGGCCTGGATCGAGGTGATCGAACCGGTCTTGGTCGAGGTGATGCGCTCTTGCAGACGGCCCATCTCTTCGGCCAGGGTAGGCTGGTAACCCACTGCGGAAGGCATACGGCCCAGCAGTGCGGATACTTCGGTACCGGCCAGCGTGAAGCGGTAGATGTTATCCACGAAGAACAGAACGTCCTTGCCTTCGTCACGGAACGATTCCGCGATGGTCAGACCGGTCAGCGCGACGCGCAGACGGTTACCAGGTGGTTCATTCATCTGACCGTAGACCATCGCTACTTTCGAGTTGGCCGGGTTTTCCAGGTCAACTACTTTAGCGTCAGCCATTTCGTGGTAGAAGTCGTTACCTTCGCGGGTACGCTCACCAACGCCGGCGAACACGGACAGACCCGAGTGCGCTTTAGCGATGTTGTTGATCAGTTCCATCATGTTCACGGTCTTGCCCACACCTGCACCGCCGAACAGACCGACCTTACCGCCTTTTGCGAACGGGCAGACCAAGTCAATCACCTTGATGCCGGTTTCCAGCAGGTCCTGCGACGGCGACAGTTCGTCGTATGCAGGAGGAGTGCGGTGGATCGAGGCGATCTGGTCGTGAGCGACCGGGCCGCATTCGTCGATCGGATTACCCAGCACGTCCATGATGCGACCCAGGGTAGCTTTACCCACCGGCACCATGATTGGCTTGCCGGTGTTCTGGATCATCATGCCGCGACGCAGACCGTCGGACGAGCCCAGAGCAATGGTACGGACCACGCCGTCGCCCAGCTGTTGTTGTACTTCCAGGGTCAGCTCGGAGCCAGCCATCTTCAAGGCATCAAATACCTTAGGCATCGCGTTGCGTGGAAACTCTACGTCCACCACAGCGCCGATACACTGAACGATTTTGCCATCAGCCATGTTCGTTCCTTCTATATAGTTTAATTCGTTTAAACCGCAGCCGCACCGGCGACGATTTCGGAGAGTTCTTTGGTAATCGCAGCTTGGCGGGTCTTGTTGTAGATCAGCTTCAATTCGCCGATCACACTGCCGGCGTTGTCGCTTGCCGACTTCATCGCCACCATACGCGCCGATTGCTCGGACGCCAGGTTTTCCGCCACCGACTGGTACACCAGCGCTTCTACATAGCGCTCCAGCAGCTCATCAATCACGGTCGCAGCATCCGGCTCGTAGATGTAATCCCAGTTGTGATTACCCGCGTCGGCCTGCGTCTTCGCGGCTGGCAGTGGCAACAATTGCTCCACTACCGGCTCTTGCTTCATCGTGTTAATGAACTTGGTGTAGCACAGGTAGACTGCGTCAACTTCACCGTTCTGGAACTTCTCGAGCATGACCTTGACCGGTCCGATCAGTTTTTCCAGGTGCGGCGTGTCGCCGATCTGCGTTACTTGCGCAACGACAGGGATGCCTACGCGATTCAAAAACCCCAAACCTTTGTTACCGATAGCTACCGCGGCAATCTTGTTGCCGGCTGTTTCCAGCTCACGGGTTTTCGCCGTCACCATGCGCAGGATGTTGGTGTTCATGCCGCCGCACAGACCTTTGTCGGTGGTGACGATCACGAAGCCAACTGCCTTCGCCGAGTCCTTTTGCTCTTCAGCCAGGAACGGGTGGGTGTATTCCGGATTTGCGGTAGCCAGATTAGCGGCGATATTGCGAATCTTTTCACTGTAGGGACGGGCGGCGCGCATGCGATCCTGCGCTTTGCGCATTTTCGATGCGGCGACCATTTCCATCGCCTTGGTGATCTTCTTCGTATTCTCTACGCTCTTGATCTTGCCACGTATCTCTTTGCCTACTGCCATGAGTCCTTACTCCTTCTGCGCGTAAGGCGCCCCTCGCGGGGCGCCGTTGTGCTTAAAATGCGCCGGATTTCTTGAAGTCCGCAATGGCGGCCGACAGCGTTGCTTCGCCGTCTTTGTCCAGTTGCTTCGACGATTCAATCTTGGACAGCAGGTCAGCTTGCTTGGTCTTCAGGTAGGCGTGCAGGCCGGCTTCGAACGGCAGTACTTTCTTGACTGGCACATCATCCAGGAAGCCCTTGTTCACTGCGAACAGCGAAGCGGCCATCAGGGAGATCGACAGTGGCGAGTACTGAGCCTGCTTCAGCAGTTCGGTCACGCGGGCGCCGCGGTCCAGCTGCTTGCGGGTCGATTCGTCCAGGTCGGAAGCGAACTGCGCGAACGCAGCCAGTTCACGGTACTGCGCCAAGTCGGTACGGATACCGCCGGACAGGTTTTTGATGACCTTGGTCTGGGCGGCGCCACCAACGCGCGACACCGAGATACCGGCGTTAATCGCAGGACGGATACCCGAGTTGAACAGCGAGGTTTCCAGGAAGATCTGGCCGTCGGTAATCGAAATCACGTTGGTTGGAACGAACGCCGAAACGTCGCCAGCCTGGGTTTCAATGATCGGCAGTGCGGTCAGCGAACCGGTCTTGCCGGTGACGGCGCCGTTGGTGAAGGCCGACACGTAGTCGGCGTTCACGCGGGCTGCGCGTTCCAGCAGACGGCTGTGCAGGTAGAACACGTCGCCTGGGTAGGCTTCGCGGCCTGGTGGGCGGCGCAGCAGCAGGGAGATCTGACGGTAGGCAACGGCTTGTTTCGACAAGTCATCGTACACGATCAGCGCGTCTTCACCGCGGTCGCGGAAGTACTCGCCCATGGTGCAGCCCGAGTAGGCCGAGATGTACTGCATCGCTGCCGATTCGGCGGCCGATGCGGCAACAACGATGGTGTACTCCAGCGCGCCGTGCTGTTCCAGCGAACGCACGATGTTCTTGATCGTCGAGGCTTTCTGACCGATAGCCACGTAGATGCAGGTCATGCCCTGGCCTTTTTGGTTGATGATCGCATCAACCGCTACGGCGGACTTACCGGTTTGACGGTCGCCAATGATCAGCTCGCGCTGGCCACGGCCAATCGGCACCATCGCGTCGATCGATTTCAGACCGGTCTGCATAGGCTGCGAGACGGACTCACGGGCGATAACGCCAGGAGCGATCTTTTCGATTGGCGAGGTCATCTTGGCATCGACAGCGCCTTTGCCGTCGATCGGCTGGCCCAGGGCGTTGACCACACGGCCACGCAGTTCAGGACCGACCGGCACTTCCAGAATGCGGCCGGTGCACTTGACCGTGTCGCCTTCGGAGATGTGCTCGTAAGCACCCAGAATCACGGCGCCGACGGAGTCACGCTCCAGGTTCATCGCCAGACCAAAGGTGTTACCAGGGAATTCCAGCATTTCGCCCTGCATCACGTCCGACAGGCCGTGGATGCGGACGATACCGTCGGCGACGGAAATAACCGTGCCTTGGTTGCGTACTTCAGCGCCGCCATCAAGGCCTTCGATACGGCTCTTGATCAGCTCGCTGATTTCAGATGGGTTGAGTTGCATACTAACTCCTAAAAGTGTTTCTCTCAGCTTGCGCGAGGGGAAGAATCTGTTCTAAGCGGCGCTTACGCGACCAGCGCGACACGCATTTGCTGCAACTTGGCGCGGACCGACGTGTCCAGCACCTGGTCGCCAACAACGACGCGTACGCCACCGATCAACGCTGGATCCACGGTCACGACCGGGTTCAGCTTGCGGCTGAATTTCTTCTCCAGCGTGGCGACCAGCTCGCTCACTTGAGCCGAGCTCAGGTCGAAGGCGCTGGTGATGTCGGCGTCTGCCGCACCTTCCGTGGCGTTTTTCAACGCCAGGAATTGCGCGCCGATTTCCGGCAGCAGACTGATGCGGCCGTTGTCGACCAGCATCGCCAGGAAGTTTTTCGCTTCCGTGTTCAACGGCGACTTGACCAGTGCCGTAATGGCGGCGCTCACATCGCTAGCCGAAGCTTTCGGGTTGCGGGCGAATGCTTGCACCTCGGGGTGGGCACCGATCTGGGCCAGTTCGGCCACCAGTTCGGACCACGCCGCGAGGTTGAACGATTCCTTACCTGCTTGGGCTACGCGGAACAAAGCTTCCGCGTAGGGACGGGCGACGGTTGCGTTTTCTGCCATGATTACAGCTCGACAGACAGGCGCGACAACAGATCGGCGTGAGCCGAGGCGTTGACTTCGCGCTTGAGGATTTGCTCGGCGCCCTTCACAGCCAGGTCAGCCACCTGAGCGCGCAGCGTGTCGCGCGCTTTGGCCAGTTGCTGATCGGCGTCGGCCTTGGCTTGCGCAATGATGCGGTCCGCTTCGGCTTGTGCATTTGCTTTGATTTCTTCTGCCACCAGTTGCGCGCGCTTTTCAGCGTCGGCAACGCGTTGCGAAGCTTCTTCGCGTGCACCTGCCAGCGCTTCGCTGGCGCGCTTCTCAGCCACTACCATCGCTTGCTGGCCTTGGTCGGCCGCAGCCAGACCGTCAGCGATACGCTTGGCACGCTCATCCAACGCTGCATTCAGCGATGGAAATACGAACTTCATCGAAACCCAGACCAACACCGCGAAGGTGATCATCTGACCGATGAGAGACATATTGATGTCCATACCTTTGCTCCTAACTAAAAGTTTCTCCTAGAAGGGAGCGAATTAATGTGCCGCCAGAACAGCTGCCAGGAATGGGTTGCTGAAGGTGTACAGCAGAGCAACGCCGACGCCGATCATCGAGATCGCATCCAGCAGACCAGCGATAACGAACAGTTTGGTTTGCAGTTGTGGCATCAGTTCTGGTTGACGAGCCGAAGCTTCCAGGAATTTGCCGCCCAGAATTGCGAAACCGAGTGCGGTGCCGATAGCGGCCAGGCCGATGATGATTGCTGCGGCCAGAACGGTCATGCTTTGTACTTGTGCGATCAGAGCTTGCATTGAATTTCTCCTAAGATTTTAAAAAAGACTACAGATACTAAAAAGTTAAAACTAAGTTGCTTAGTGCTTCTCAACCGCGAGGCTCAGGTACACAACAGTCAACGCCATAAACACAAACGCTTGCAGGGTCACCACCAGGATGTGGAAGATAACCCAAGGACCACCCAGCAGCCACTGCGCCCACCATGGCAGCAGAGCGATCAGAATGAACAGCAGCTCACCGGCGTACATATTGCCGAAGAGTCGCAGCGACAGCGACAGTGGCTTAGCCAGCAACTCGATCATCTGGAAGGCGAAGTTGACCGGAGCCAGCACGACGGCCATGAAGCCGTGGGCGTGGAACGGAGCGGTCAGCAACTCTTTACCCCAGCCGCCGAGACCTTTGGCTTTGATCGAGAAACCAATAATGCACAGCATGACGCCGAACGACATGCCGAAAGTGTGGTTGACGTCCGCGGTCGGCACGACTCGCAGTTTATGGACGCCAGCGTAGCCAAGAATCTTAGGCAGCAGATCGACCGGCAGGAAGTCCATCGCGTTCATCAGCCAAACCCAGCAGAAGATCGTGATAGCCAGCGGTGCGATGACCTTGCTCTTGGCGTGGAATGCGGAATTGACGACTTCGTTGACCAGCTCCATGACGGCTTCGACGAAGTTTTGCAGCTTGCCCGGCACACCGGCGGTCGCACGGCGCGAGGCCATGTAGAACACGCCGAGGAAAATCAAGCCCAGAACGGCCGAAACCCAGAACGTGTCCAGGTTAAAAGCGCCGTCCGCGGACTTCAGGTGCGACAGGTGATGCTGAATATACTCAATGGAGGTGGGCGCTTCGTGTGCCCCTACAGCGTTTTCTGTGGTCATAAAAGTATTAGATTTTGGTGATTAAATTGCGAGCAGTGAAAACCAATAAGCTAAGGTTGCCACCGCGAAACCCAAGATCAGCCATAACCAAGAGGCCGACTGAAACAGCGCCAGTGCCAACACAAACAGCACTACCGTGATAAATATTTTTACAACTTCGGCGCGTACATGCGACCGGAAAGCTTTTTTGGCGTCATTTGTTCCGCCCGCAACAATCATCGCGTACATCAGACTCCCGATGACTGCGATTGCTCCGCCATAGGCGGCCGACCAAGCTTTGAGTACTCCGCCCAAGTTCCAGGCGAGCAAGGCGAATCCAGTTGCGATGGCTAACTGGAGGGCGACGACTTTAAACACCGGCTTGGAAATACTCGTCGAATCATTCATCTGGCGAGCCCCCTGAAAAGCCGATAAAACCCAAAGACACGGGATTATATGTGTCTTTACTGTATCACGTCAAACATTGCTGCACCGCAGCAGAGCAATTGGTGCACGAAAGCGACGCTTTTATAAACATTTCCAAGCCGGTTGCACCAAGTTGGAACCAGTTAAGCGTTTTCGTTTTTTATTGTCTCTGCTACAACATCGGGGTCAGATCTGACATTCGGACACGAGCTCTGCCATTGCACCGCTAAGGCAGAGCTCGTGTCCGAATGTCAGATCTGACCCCGGGGTTTAGGTTTAGGTTAAGCGCGCAGGCGGGCGAGGACGCCGTCGAGGATGTCGAGGTCGGCGAAGTCGATGATCATCTGGCCGCGCCCCTTGGTGCCCATCTTGAACACCACCGGCGTGGCCAGCTTGTCCGACAGCTCTTCTTCCAGGCGGACGATGTCGCCGGACTTTTCTTTCTGGCGCGCTTCGGTCGGCGAGGCTTTTTGATCTTCCAGCGTTTTTGCCACCAACTTTTCAGTTTCACGTACCGACAACCGTTTGGCGATGACCATATTGGCCAGGTTGATCTGCGTTGCCGCATCCACCGACAACAACGCGCGGGCGTGACCCATGTCGATATCGCCGGCCATCAGCATGGTTTGCACCGGGTTGGCCAGGTTCATCAAACGCAGCAGGTTGGAGACCGCGCTGCGCGAACGGCCAACGGCCGTGGCCGCCTGCTCGTGCGTGAAACTGAAATCGGTGATCAGACGGTGGATGCCCTGCGCCTCTTCCAGCGGATTCAAATCCTCGCGCTGCATGTTCTCGATCAGGGCCATCGCGGCGGCGGCCTGGTCGTCCACATCGCGCACCAAAACCGGGAGCACTTCCAGGCCGGCGATTTGCGCGGCGCGGAAACGGCGTTCGCCGGCGATGATCTCGTACTTGATGGCGCCAGTCAGCTTGTCGGTGCCGACCGGACGGACCAGGATAGGCTGCATGATGCCCTGGGTCTTGATCGACGCGGCCAGCTCCTGCAAGCCGCCCTCATCCATACGGGTACGCGGCTGGTATTTACCGGCCTGCATTTGCGTGACCGGCAGTTCGGACGGCGTGTTGGCGTCCGGAGTGGTGATGTCGCCGTCGCCGCCGAGCAGCGCTTCCAGGCCGCGACCCAGGCCTTTGAGTTTTTTGGTTGCCATTTTATTGCCTTACATTTTCTTGATGCGCTTGACCATCTCGGCGCCGAAGGCGATATACGCCTGCGCACCTTTGGAGGATGGATCGAAGGTGACGCCCGGCAGGCCGTAGGACGGCGCTTCGGCCAGGCGTACGTTGCGGGGGATGATGGTTTTGAAGACCTTGTCGCCGAAGTGCTGCTCCAGCTGGGCCGACACTTGCTGCGACAGCGTCATGCGCGGATCGAACATCACGCGCAGCAGGCCGATGATCTTCAGGTCCGGGTTCAGGTTGGCGTGCACCTTCTTGATCGTGTTGACCAGGTCGGACAGACCTTCCAGCGCGTAGTACTCGCACTGCATCGGGATGATGACGCCGTGCGCGGCGCACAGGCCGTTCAAGGTCAACATCGACAACGCCGGCGGGCAGTCGATCAGGATGAAGTCGTACTCCTTGTCGACCAGGGCCAGCGCATCCTTCAGGCGGCGCTCGCGGTTTTCCAGCGAGACCATCTCGACTTCGGCGCCGGCCAGCTCGCGGTTGGAAGGCAGCACGTCGAACTGGCCCGGCTCCGAACGCTGGCGCGCGGTGGCCACGTCGGATTCGCCCAGCATCACCTCATAGGTCGATGCAGGCAGTCCCGCCTTGTTGATGCCTGCGCCCATCGTGGCATTGCCTTGTGGGTCCAGGTCGACCAGCAGTACCCGCTGGTTCAGCTTTGCCAATCCGGCGGCCAGGTTGACCGTCGTGGTAGTCTTGCCTACGCCACCCTTTTGATTCGCTACGCAAAAAATTTTCGCCATGTATTTCTTTGGGTTGTGCTTCTTAATTATTTATACTATTAAAACGATATAAACGATTTATACTGTTTATACAGAATAAACTGTATAAACCTTATAAACGATTTATACCGTATAAATCATTTACTTAGTTTCGGCTTGGATAAAAACCAGGTGGCGCTCCGCGTCCAGCCCCGGCACTTCTAAAGGCTCCAGTTTCTGCACTTTCCATGGCTCTGGCAGTCGCTCCCGCTCCTCTGCAGGCGCCGTTCCTTTCAGGGCTATGAATCGCCCGCCCTCTTGCAGCAGGTGCCCCGACCAGTTGACGAAGTCGGAAAGGTCCGCAAAAGCCCGCGAGGTGATGACGTCGAATTTCGTCTTCACTTCCAGCTGCTCCACGCGCTTGGTGTACACCGTCACGTTGGCCAGGCCCAGCTCCGCCTTCACCTGGTTCAGGAACGCGGTCTTCTTGTGCACCGTGTCGATCATCGACACTTTCATGTCCGGACGGCTGATCGCCAGCACCATGCCCGGCAGTCCGCCCCCTGCTCCCACGTCCAGCACGTTCTGCGCGCCGGCGAAGGCAGGCACCGCCGCCAGCGAGTCCAGCACATGCAAGGTGACCATCTGCATCGGATCACGCACCGAGGTCAGGTTGTACACCGAATTCCACTTGTTCAGCAGCGCCAGGTAGTCCAGCAATTTCTCCACCTGGTCGTCGCCGAGGCCCAGCTTCAGACTGTTGATGCCTTGTTTTAAAACATCCGCTAGTACTGCACGGTCAAACACCTTCATTGAACAGCCTCATCTTTTTGAGCATTATCAGGACTAACAAAACCGCCGAAACCGGCCTTCTTCAGGTGTACCAGCAGCAGCGAAATCGCCGCCGGCGTCACGCCGGAAATGCGAGATGCCTGGCCCAGCGTTTCCGGACGCTGCGCGTGCAGCTTCTGGCGCACTTCCACCGACAGCGCGGTGATGTCCAGGTAGTTGAAACCTTCCGGCAATTTCAGGTTTTCGTAGTGCTCGTGACGCTCGACTTCCTTGGTCTGGCGATCGATATAGCCCGAATATTTGAGCTGGATTTCCACCTGTTCGCGCACCGCTTCGTCGGCCACGCCGGGGCCGGCCAGCTCGCGGCCGTCGATGCCGGACAGGCTCATCAGCTTGTCGTAGTCGACGCCGGGACGGGCCAGCAGGTTCGCCAGCGAGTACTCGCGCTCGATCGCCTGGCCGATAACGCGTTCGGATTCGGCCGCTTCCAGGATGCGCGGATTGACCCACGTGGAACGCAGACGCTCCAGCTCGCGCGCCACGGCCTCGCGTTTGGTCTCGAACGCTTCCCATTGTGCATCGCCGACCACGCCCAGTTTGCGGCCGATCTCGGTCAGGCGCATGTCGGCATTGTCTTCACGCAGGCTCAGGCGATACTCGGCGCGGCTGGTGAACATGCGGTAAGGTTCCATCACGCCTTGCGTGACCAGGTCGTCGACCATCACGCCCAGGTAGGCTTCGGAACGGGCCGGCGTCCAGGCTTCGCGGCCCTGGGTTTGCAGCGCGGCGTTGATGCCGGCCAGCATGCCCTGCGCCGCCGCTTCTTCGTAGCCGGTGGTGCCGTTGATCTGGCCGGCGAAGTACAGGCCGCCAACCGCCTTGGTTTCCAGCGAAGCCTTGAGGCCGCGCGGGTCGAAATAATCGTATTCGATGGCGTAGCCGGGACGCAGGATGTGGGCGTTTTCCATGCCCTTCATCGAGCGCACCAGGGCGATCTGCACGTCGAATGGCAGGCTGGTGGAGATGCCGTTTGGATAGAATTCGTTGGTCGTCAGGCCTTCCGGTTCCAGGAAAATCTGGTGCGATTCCTTGGCCGAGAAGCGGTGGATCTTGTCTTCGATCGACGGGCAGTAGCGCGGGCCGACACCTTCGATGACGCCGGTGTACATCGGGCTGCGATCCAGGCCGGCGCGAATGATGTCGTGGGTCTGGGTGTTGGTGTGCGTAACCCAGCACGGCATTTGCTCAGGGTGCATGGCGGCATTGCCCATCACCGAGAATACCGGCACCGGATCGAGGTCGCCGGGCTGTTCGGTCATCAGCGAGAAGTCGATGCTGCGGCCGTCGATGCGCGGCGGCGTGCCGGTCTTCAGGCGGCCTTGCGGCAGCTTCAGTTCCTTCAGGCGGGCCGACAGCGAGATCGCCGGCGGATCGCCGGCGCGGCCGGCCGAGTAGTTTTGCAAGCCGACGTGGATCTTCCCGTCGAGGAAAGTACCGGCGGTCAGCACCACGGCCGGTGCCAGGAACTTCAGGCCGATCTGGGTGACGGCGCCGATCACGCGGTCGCCCTCCACCATCAGGTCGTCGACAGCCTGCTGGAACAGCCACAGATTGGGCTGGTTTTCCAGGCGCGAACGGATGGCTTGCTTATACAGGATGCGGTCGGCCTGGGCGCGGGTGGCGCGCACGGCAGGGCCTTTAGACGAGTTCAGGATGCGGAACTGAATGCCCGACTCATCGGTGGCGATGGCCATGGCGCCGCCCATGGCGTCGACTTCCTTGACCAGATGGCCTTTGCCGATACCGCCGATGGATGGGTTGCACGACATCTGGCCCAGCGTCTCAATGTTATGCGTGAGCAGCAAAGTCTGCTGGCCCATGCGGGCCGAAGCGAGGGCCGCCTCGGTGCCGGCGTGACCGCCACCGACGACGATGACGTCGAATTTTGTAGGAAATAGCATGTTGGAATTGGTTAAAGCGAAGGGATCAAGGTCAGATTATAGAGTCTTTTTGTGGCTGCGACTTTTTTAAGCAAAAAAATATCGTCAAATTGTTCCACGTGAAACATTGAAAAAGGGCCCTTATCGTTACCCTCATTGGCAACCACAAGAGCCCTCTTTTGGTTCCACGTGAAACAGTGTCACCAACGCAACCATGCATCGTAGCCAGTTTTCAGGATCAGGATGGTGACCACGACCAGGAACAGCTTACGAACGAATCCACTGCCATGCTTCATTGCCATGCGCGAGCCGATGATGGAGCCGGCGATCTGGGCCACCGCCATGATGATGCCCAACTGCCAGATCAGGTGGCCGCTGTAGCCGAACCAGATCAGCGCGGCGAAGTTGCAGGCGACGTTGACGACTTTGGCCACGGCCGACGCGCCGAGGAAGTCGAAGCCGAAGATACGCACAAACAGGAACACCAGGAAGCTGCCGGTGCCGGGGCCGAAGAAGCCGTCGTAGAAGCCGATGCCGGCGCCGATCAGCAGCGCCAGCGTCTGCTCCCGGGCGCCCGAGTGGATGGGTGCGTGCACGCTGCCGAAGTCCTTCTTGGCGAAGGTGTAGATGGCGACCGCCACCAGCACCACCGGCAACAGCAGGCGCATGAACTCGGCCGAGACCTTGGTCACCGTGTAGGCGCCGAGGAAGGCGAAGATCAACGCGGCCAGTGCGGCCGGCGTGGCAACCGACCAGGCGATGGCGACGCGACGCGCGTAGCTCACCGCCGCGACGCCGGTGCCGAAGATGCTGGCCAGCTTGTTGGTGCCGATCAGCGTGGCGGGCGCCATGTTGGGAAACACCGAGAACATCGCCGGCAGCTGTATCAGTCCCCCGCCCCCGACCACCGCATCCACCAGACCCGCACCGAACGCCGCCACTCCCAACACCAGATAATCGACCATCACCTTGCCATCCTTTACGCTTGCGAAGGCTATATTGTACGGAAGAAATTCGGAGCGGCTCATGCGCATGCTGCATGGACACTGCATGGACCACGACAGGCACGACGGCCGCGCATGAGGTAAGCTTCACGTGAAATCCACCACCCTGGAACCGCCATGACCGACTTCCCAGCGTTCGCATTCAGCACCGTCGCCCACATCGTTTCCGAGCTCGGCGCAGCCGGACGCTTGGGCGAACATATCGCCCAGCGCTTTCCGACGGCCAGGCGCGCCCTGCTCGTCACCGATCCCGGCTTCCTGGCAACCGGCCTGGTCGAGGCTCCGGCCGCCAGCCTGCGCGCCGCGGGCGTGGCGGTGGAAGTCTATTCCAAGGTCGTGGCAGACCCGCCGGAGCAGGTCGTGCTGGACGCCGTGGCTGCCGCGCGCAAGCATCGCACCGACCTCGTCATCGGCCTCGGCGGCGGCAGCTCGATGGATGTCGCCAAGCTGATCGCCGTGCTGGCGGGCAGCGAGCAGCCGCTCAGCGCCATCTACGGCATCGGCAATGTGCAGGGTGCGCGGCTGCCTTTGGTGCAGATTCCGACCACCGCCGGCACCGGCTCGGAGGTCACCAACATCGCCATCGTCACCACCGGCACTACCACAAAAATGGGCGTCGTCGCGCCGCAACTCTATGCCGATCTGGCATTGCTGGATGCCGAGCTGACCATCGGCCTGCCGCCCATGGTCACCGCCGCGACCGGCATCGACGCGATGGTGCACGCGATCGAGGCCTACACCAGCCGCCACAAAAAGAACCCGCTGTCCGATATCTTTGCGCGCAAGGCGCTGGGTCTGCTGTCGGCCAACCTGATCCGCGCTTGCGAAAACGGCCGCGACCTGGCGGCGCGGCAAGCCATGCTGCTCGGCGCGATGTTGGCGGGACAGGCGTTTTCCAACGCGCCGGTGGCGGCGGTGCATGCGCTGGCGTATCCGATAGGGGGCATATTCCACGTGCCACATGGGCTGTCGAACTCGCTGGTGCTGCCGCACGTGTTGCGTTTCAATGCACCGGAGGCGGCTGCGCTGTATGCGGAACTGGCGGAGATCGTCGTGCCCGAGGTGAGCGGCAGCGTCGAGGCGAGGGCGGAGGCGCTGGTTGTTGCGATGCAACAAATAGCCACCATCACGGGGATAGAGCGGACTTTGCAGCAGGTGGGGATCAGGGAAACGGATCTGGACCGGCTGGCGGATGACGCCATGCTCCAGACCCGCTTGTTGGGAAATAACCCCCGCACCGTCACGCGCGACGATGCGAGGGCGATCTACGCTGCGGCGCTATAACCCCGCACGGCGCTCCGAAGGGGTCTGACCCCGTACGGGGTCAGACCCCAGGCTTTACGGGTTACGTCAGTTGGGCACATCGACCGTGGTGCCGGTGACCGTGATGGCATTGGCGCCCGGCGCGGCGGCGATCGGCGGTACATTGGCCACGGTGATCAACGAGGTGTTATCGACACGCGGCACCGTGCGCACAACCTGCGAGGGAGGCAACGCCACCGCCGAGCTGCGCAGGTTGGCCAGCATCGCATCCAGCGCGCGGAACAGGTAGACGTGCAAGGGCACGATATTGGCCGGCAGCGCGTTGGTGAACGAGTCGAAGTGGTTGGCGTTGGTCACTTCGATGTAGCGCAGCTTGCTCGCCCCGCCCTCCGCCGATGCATTCAAGCCCACATAGGAACGTGAAGCAAAGTTGACCGGAATCAGCGTATCGCTGCGTCCCTGCACGATGATGGCCGGTTTGCCGTGCAGATTGCCGGTCGCCGCCACCTCGGCCATGCCCGCCTTCACGCGCGCGCTTTGCGCCGCCAGCGTCGCGCTCAGCGCGCCGCCGGTGACAGGATCGACACCCGTCGCCAGCGAGCGCAGGCACAGGAAGCCGTCCAGCGACTGGTCCGCCAGCGTGCTGCTCGGGGACACACCAAGGTTGTAGGCCTTGGCGCCGCCTACCGAATTCTCATAGACCACGCTGCCGATGATGCCGCTTTGCGTCGCGAAGCTGCTGGCTTTTTGCGCCGCCGTGAAGGCCACCGGAGCGCCCGTCACATCGGTCGCGGCAAACGAGAATCCGCACACCTTGTCCGTCACCGAGAACTTGCCGTAAGCATTGGCGTACGTCACCGCCACCAGGATATTGGTGCCGGCGTGGGCCGCTTGCAGAATGTCGGAATCCACCAGCCAGCCGTAGGCCTTCAGGCGGGCCTTGGCGTCAGCCTGCTGCGACGGCAGGTCGGCGCCGGTCAGCAAGCCCTTGGCGGCCAGCGCCGTGCAGCGGCCCGGCGCGGCGGCGGTCGATGCGATGCACGGCTGGTATAGCGCGGCATAGGTCGAGTAGTCGAACAGCGCCTTGCCCTGCCCCGTCGCGTTGACGCCGCCCTGGCGCACCGTGTAGCCGGTGGCGGCCTTGGGCTGCACCTGCGGCTCGGTGGCCGCCACGCCCCCAATAAGGCCCTTGGTGTCCTGTTCCGCAGCGAGCAGAGCCGAGCCGGCGCCGTTGGAAATGCTGGAGGCGATCGTCACCGTGTTCTTCGGCGTCAGGCGCACGATGTGGCTTTTGTTGTCCTTGGCCAGCACGCCGTACTTTTCATTGAGCACATAGAAGGCGAATTCCAGCGATTGCAGCGTGACCTTGCCCCAATCCTTTTCCGGGTTCTGCTGCGAGTGCGCGTGCTTGAAGGCGATGCGCGCCGGCGATGACGAGGCGAACGCGGCGCGGTCGGCATCGCTCAATGCCGGTGCGAAGATGGCGTTCTTGCCGGCTGCGGTGCGGGTGGCGCGCACGCCGTTTTGCAGGTTCACGCTGTCGTCGTCAAACGTGTAGAGGCCGTTGCCGCTGCCCTTGTCCGCGTAGGCCACGGCGCAGTTGTTCTTCAGGCCCCATTCGCCGGCGCTGCCGATGGCGCCATAGATGCCGCGCGATCCGCTCGAGGTACCGGTGACGATGCAGGGATTGTTGATGTCGAAGCCGTTCGGTATCTGCACCATCAACGTCACGTTCTGGTTGCCCGTGCCGTCGTCGGAGTAGGCGATGTATTCGGTGCCGGCGATCATGCCCTGCCCCGATCCGATCCCGCCCTTGGCGTCCACATTCGGGCCATACAAGGTGCCGTAGCCGCTGTTGACGTTGATGTCGAGCACGGCGCGGTAGTTGGCGTGGATGGCGTTGCGGCGCAATTCAGCGGCGGTGGGATTGGCCGGGTCGGCATATGCCGGCGTGGCACCGGCCAGACCGGTCGCGCCCAGGCCGGCGGTCAGCAAATCGTCGGTGGTGCCGTCGTAGGTCTTGCTGCTGATGGTGCCCAGGTACGCCGGCAGCACGTTCAAGTCCTCGGCCGTGTCGTGTTCATTGGCGCCGCAAGCGGTCAGCGCAATGCCGGCCAGCGCCAGCGTGATTTTTTTGATATGCATGTCATCCTCTATGTCGATAAAAGTTACGGACGGACTACTCCCACTCCGGCCGGCGGCCAGACGAAAATTTACTACCGATAAAAAAAAAACGCCGGACAGAACGTCCGGCGTGTGCGCTACATCAAGCTGGTTTTTTGCCGTTGTTGACGGCGAACTTGGCGACGATCTCGCCGACGATGCCGCGCCGGAACAACAGCACGCAAACGATGAAGATAAAGCCGATCACCATGTTGACCGCCTCGCCGATGGTGTTGAACCATTCGATGCCGGTATGCGACACCATGAAGATGCCGAAATCGCCCAGCTTGTTTTCCAGCGCGATGATCAGGATCGCGCCCAGCATCGGGCCGGCAAACGTGCCCATGCCGCCCACCAGCGTCATCAGGATCACCAGGCCGGACATGCTCCAGTGCACGTCGGTCAGCGTTTCGAAACCCTGCACCAGCATGTTGGACGCGCCCGCCAGGCCGGTCAGCGCGGCCGACAGCACGAAGGCCAGCAGCTTGTACTTGTCCACATCGTAGCCCAGCGAAATCGCGCGCGGCTCGTTTTCCTTGATCGCCTTGAGCACCTGGCCGAACGGCGAATGCACGGTGCGCACGATCAGCATGAAGGCCAGCACCGCGATGCCCAGCACGAAGAAGTACAGCGCGGTATCGTTGGACAGGTCGACCAGGCCCAGCAGTTTTCCACGTGGAACACCTTGCAAGCCGTCTTCGCCGCCGGTGAACTCGCCAGCGCGCAACGCGCCGAAGTACACCATCTGCGCCAGCGCCAGGGTGATCATCGAGAAGTAGATGCCCTGGCGGCGGATCGCCAGCGCGCCCATCACCAGGCCGATGAAGGCGCCGGCCGCGACACCGGCCAGCAGGCCCAGTTCGACCGGCAAGCCCCACACCTTCATCGCGTTGCCGGCCACGTAACCGGCGGCGCCGAAGAAGGCCGCGTGGCCGAACGACAGCAAACCGGTAAAGCCGATCAGCAGGTTGAAGGCGCTGGCGAACAACGCAAAGCACAACAGCTTGGCCAGGAAGATCGGATAGCCGACAAACGGCGCCGCCAGCGCGATCGCGAAGGCGACGAGATAACCTATGTTCTTATTCATCAACGGCCTCTTATTTTTCTTTGCCGAACAAGCCGGCAGGACGGATCAACAACACGATGACCATCACCAGGAACACCACCGTCGACGAAAACTCGGGGTAGAACACCTTGGTCAAGCCTTCGATAACGCCCAGGCCGAGGCCGGTCAGGATGGAGCCCATGATCGACCCCATGCCACCGATCACTACAACGGCGAATACGACGATAATCAGGTTCTGACCCATCAGGGGCTGCACCTGGATCACCGGGGCCGCCAGCACCCCTGCAAAGCCCGCCAAAGCGACGCCGAAGCCGTAGGTCAGCGTGACCATCAGCGGCACGTTGATGCCGAAGGCTTCGACCAGCTTGGGATTCTCGGTGCCGGCGCGCAGGTAGGCGCCCAGTTTGGTCTTCTCGATGACGAACCAGGTCGACAGGCACACCGCCAGCGACGCCACCACCACCCAGGCGCGGTAATTCGGCAGCACCATGAAGCCGAGGTCGGTCGCCCCGGCCAGCGCCTCCGGCACCTGGAACGGCTGGCCGGACACGCCGTAGAACGAGCGGAACACGCCTTCGACCAGCAGCGTGATGCCGAAGGTCAGCAGCAGGCCGTAAAGATGGTCCAGCTTGTAGAGCCAGCGCAGCATGGTCTTTTCGATGACGATGCCGAACACGCCGACGATGAACGGCGCCAGCACCAGCATCACCCAGTAGTTCAGGCCGAGGTAGGCCATGCCCATCCAGGCGACAAACGCGCCCATCATGTACAGCGCGCCGTGCGAGAAGTTAATCACGTTCAGCAGGCCGAAGATCACCGCCAGGCCGAGCGACAGCATGGCATAGAAGGAGCCGTTGACCAGGCCCAGCATCAGCTGGCTCATAATCATGGGCAAGGGGTAGCCGAATATTTCCATGAGATCACAATATAAAGATCGCCGTCCCGGACGGGCAGGCGTGGCACCAGAAAAAGGCCGGGCAAGGGAGCCCGGCCTGTGTACAACTCAGCTTATTTCCACAGGGAGCATTTGGTTTCCGCCTTGGTGGCGTAAGCCTGGTCGCCCGGAATGGTGGCCACGACCTTGTAGTAATCCCATGGATATTTCGATTCCGACGGCTTCTTCACTTCCATCAGGTACATATCGTGGACCATGCGGCCGTCCGGACGGATCACGCCGTTCTTGGCGAACATGTCGTTGATCTTGTTCGCCTTCAGGTAGGCCATGACCTTGTCGGTGTCGTCGCTGCCGACGGCCTTGACCGCTTTCAGGTAGTTGGCCGCCGCCGAGTAGTCGGCCGCCTGCAGCATCGACGGTTCCTTCTTCATCTTCTCGAAGTAGCGCTTCGACCAGGCGCGGGTGTCGGCGTTCGCATCCCAGTACCAGCCGTCGGTCAGGTACATGCCCTGGGTCAGGTTCAGGCCCAGCGAGTGCACGTCGTTGATGAAGATCAGCAGGCCGGCCAGCTTCATTTTCTTGGTGATGCCGAACTCGTTGGCGGCCTTGATCGAGTTGATCGCGTCGCCGCCGGCGTTGGCCAGGCCCAGGATCTGCGCGCCCGAAGACTGCGCCTGCAGCAGGAAGGACGAGAAGTCCGATGCCGACAGCGGATGCTTGACCGAACCCAGCACCTTGCCGCCGTTGGCCTTCACCACATCGGCGGTATCTTTTTCCAGCGACTGGCCGAAGGCGTAGTCGGCGGTCAGGAAATACCAGCTCTTGCCGCCCTGTTTGACAATGGCGCCGCCGGTGCCGCGCGCCAGCGCGATGGTGTCGTAGGCGTAGTGAATCGTGTACGGCGTGCATTCCTCGTTGGTCAAACGGGCCGAGCCGGCGCCGATCGAAATGAAGACTTTCTTCTTCTCGGCCGCGACCTTGGCCATGGCCAGGTTAGCGCCCGAGTTGGTGCCGCCGATCAGCATGTCGACGCCCTGCTGGTCGAACCACTCGCGCGCCTTGGAGGCGGCGATATCGGCCTTGTTCTGGTGATCGGCGGAGATGAACTCGACTTTTTTACCGGCGATGACCACGCCGGCGTCGGCAATCGCCATCTTGATGGCCTCGGCACCGCCGGCGCCGTCGATGTCCGTGTACAGGCCGGACATGTCGGTGATCAAGCCGATCTTGATGGTGTCGCCGGAAACCTGGGCTTGGGCAGCAAAGGACAGGCCGAGTGCGCACACGGCGGTGGCTGCGATGGTGATGGCTTTAAGTTTCATTTTGTCTCCGTTGGTTCAAGAAGTAGTGTTTGCTTATTTTTTGTACACTTATTTGCAACCCTTTAGACACCCAGAAGCTCGGTCAACACCGGCATCTTGGCGCCTAATTCCGATGCAACAAAGGTCTCGACGATCTGACCGTGTTCCATCACATAAAACCGGTCCGCCAGCGGGGCGGCAAACCGGAAATTCTGTTCCACCATGACGATGGTGTAGCCCTTGGCCTTGAGCGTGGTGATCATGCGGGCCAGGCCCTGCACGATGACCGGCGCCAGGCCTTCGGATATTTCATCGAGCAGCAGCAGGCGCGCGCCGGTGCGCAGGATGCGCGCCACCGCCAGCATCTGCTGCTCGCCGCCCGACAGGCGTGTGCCCTGGCTGTGCTTGCGCTCTTCCAGGTTGGGGAACATCGCGTAGATTTCCTCGACCGACATGCCCTTCTGGCCGGTCGCCAGCTGCGGCGGCAGCATCAGGTTTTCCTCGGTCGACAACGACGAGAAAATGCCGCGCTCTTCCGGGCAATAGCCGATGCCGAGGTGGGCGATTTTATGCGTCGGCATGCCGATCGCTTCCTCGCCGTTGACCTTGATCGAACCCTTGCGGGTGCCGGTCAGGCCCATGATGGCGCGCAGCGTGGTGGTGCGGCCGGCGCCGTTGCGGCCCAGCAGCGTGACCACTTCGCCGGGCTGCACCGTCAGGTTCACGTCGTGCAGAATATGCGATTCGCCGTACCAGGTCTGCAGGTTGGAGATTTCCAGAGCGGCCGTCATCAGTGGGCTCCTTCCAGTACTGCGGCTTCGGTACCCATGTAGGCTTCCATCACTTGTGGATTACTTGAAACTTCGGCGTAAGTGCCTTCGGCCAGCATGGCGCCGCGCTGCAAAACGGAGATCTTGTCGCAGATGCCGGACACCACCTTCATATTGTGTTCGACCATCAGGATCGTGCGGCCGGCTGAAACTTTCTTAATCAATTCCGTCACGCGGTGCACGTCTTCGTGGCCCATGCCCTGGGTCGGTTCGTCCAGCAGCATCAGTTCCGGTTCCATCGCCAGCGTGGTGGCGATTTCCAAAGCGCGCTTACGGCCGTAAGGCATATCGACGGTGATGGTGTCGGCGAATTCGGTCAGGTCGACCTCGGCCAGCAGCTGCATGGCGCGGTCGTTCAACTTGCTCAACGACCGTTCGCTCTGCCAGAAATTGAAGCTGGTGCCGAGCTGGCGCTGCAATCCGATGCGGACGTTCTGCAGCACCGTCAGATGCGGGAAGACAGCGGAAATCTGGAACGACCGGATCACGCCCATGCGGGCGATCTGCGCCGGCTTGGCCGCGGTGATGTCCTTGTCGTTGAAGAGGATCTGGCCCGAGGTGGGCACCAGAAACTTGGTGAGCAGATTGAAGCACGTGGTTTTACCGGCGCCATTGGGGCCGATCAGCGCGTGGATGTGGCCGCGCTGCACTTTTAAATTCACATCATTGACCGCGGTGAATCCCTTGAATTCCTTGGTCAGATGCTTTGTTTCCAAGATAACGCCGGACATCCTGTCTCCTTGTTATTCTTTTCAAACTACTAAATTTTTTTAGATCATACACAGTAACAAATTGGCTAACAATACAGTATAACTACGGTCCGCTTTTGATCTAGACCTAGCGGGCACAGGGTTTCATTTCCACTCTGAACGGATCAGTTCTGAAGCTTTCTCTGCGATCATGATGGTGGGAGAGTTGGTATTTCCGGAGGTTATGAACGGCATGACGGAAGCGTCAACCACACGCAGTCCTTGTACGCCAATTACACGCAGCGCGCTGTCCACCACGGCGCCCGGATCGTCCGCGCGGCCCATCTTGCAGGTGCCTACCGGATGGAAAATCGTGGTGCCGATCGCGCCTGCCGCCTGCGCCAATTCTTCCTCCGTGCGGTATTGAATGCCGGGCTTGTACTCTTCCGGCGCGTAGCGCTGCAAGGCCGGCGCGGCGACGATCTGGCGCGTCAACGTCAACGCGGCGGCGGCGACTTTGCGGTCTTCCGGCGTGCTCAAATACATCGGCGAAATCTTCGGCGGCGCATACGAATCGGCGCTGGCGATGCGCACATGGCCGCGCGAAGTCGGACGCAGATTGCAAACGCTGGCCGTGAATGCGGTGAAGGCGTGCAATGGTTCGCCGAACTTTTCCAGCGACAGCGGCTGCACGTGGTATTGCAGATTCGGCGTGGCCTGCGCGGCGTCCGAACGCGCAAAGGCGCCCAGCTGCGAAGGCGCCATCGACATCGGCCCGCTCTGGAACATCGCATATTCAAGGCCGATTTTCATCTTGCCGTACCAGCTGCCCGCCATCGTGTTCAGCGTGCGCGCGCCGCCGCCGAGTTTGTAGATCATGCGCAGTTGCAGATGGTCTTGCAGGTTTTCGCCGACGCCGGGCAGATCAGCCAGCGGCTCGACGCCGTGCTGGCGCAAGCTGCCGGCCGCGCCGATGCCCGAGCATTGCAGAATTTGTGGAGAACCAACGGCGCCAGCCGCCAGCAGGGTTTCTTTGTCGGCGGTCGCCGTGAACTGGGTGCCGCCGCCGGTGAAAATCACGCCTTTGCATACCGGTCCGCGATCGCTCATTTCGATCTGCAAACGTTCCACGTGGCAGCCGGTCATGATGGTCAGGTTGGGCCGCATCGACACCGGTTTCAAAAACGCCTTCGACGTGTTCCAGCGGATGCCACGTTTTTGATTGACGTCAAAATAGCCGCAGCCGGCGTTGTCGCCGCGATTGAAGTCGTCCACTTTCTGGATGCCGACCTGCTCCGCCGCATCGCGGAACGCGTCCAGGATTTGCCACGACAAGCGCTGCTTTTCCACGCGCCACGGACCGCCGGCGCCATGCAGTTCGGAAGCGCCGCCGTGGTAATCCTCGCTCTTTTTAAACAAGGGCAGCACCGATTGCCAGCGCCAGCTGTCGTCGCCGGTCAACTCGGCCCAGCGGTCGTAGTCGCTCGCCTGGCCGCGCATGTAGATCATGCCGTTGATGGAGGAACTGCCGCCCAGCACCTTGCCGCGCGGGTAAAGCAAGCTGCGCCCGCCCAGGCCCGGATCGGCTTCGGTGCGGAACATCCAGTCGGTCCGCGGATTATCTATGCAATGCAGATAACCAACAGGAATATGGATCCACACATAATCGTCTCTACCACCCGCCTCGATCAGCAGGACATTCGCGTTTCTGTTTGCGCTCAACCGGTTTGCCAATACGCAGCCCGCCGAGCCTGCACCAATAATGATGTAATCGTAAATGCCTGCTGATTCCAAAAACTTCTCCTCCAAGAGTACTGTTTCAGTCAGGCGGCTGCTATCTCCGCCAGCAATGTCTCAACCAGTTTCGCCGCCGGCATCGGCCGCGCGCGCGCAACGCCGGTACCGCACCACAGCGACATCAATTCCGTCTCGCCGCGCTTGCCCGCTTCCGCCCGGATGGCGCCGGTCAGTGCGTTTTGGATCGGATAGGCGGGGATTTGTTTTTCCACCGGCGCCATTTCAAGCATGAACCGGTTCTCCAGGCCGCGCGCATAGCGACCGGAAAACGTGCGCGTCAGCCGGGTCGGATGATCGCCGGCCGTCAGCAAGCGTTGCTTGTAAATTGGATTGATGGACGATTCGTCGCACACCAGGAACGCCGTGCCCATCTGCACCGCCTGGGCGCCGCCATCCAGCGCGCGCTTGATATCGGCGCCGTCCATGATGCCGCCGGCGGCGATCACGGGAATATGCACCGCCTCGACGATGGTCGGCAGCAGCTCGAAAGTGGTCAGCCTGGCGTCTTCCTGCGCGCCGATGAAGGTGCCGCGATGGCCACCCGACTCGGTGCCGGAAGCGATCACCGCATCGGCGCCCCTGCTTTGCCAGGCCAGCGCTTCGTCGGCGTGGGTGATGGTGCCGATGACGAAAATACCGGCGTCATGCAGGCGGCGGATCTGCTCGGTGCTGAGGATGCCGAAGGTAAAACTGGCCACTGCGGGACGCAATTCGATCAGCGCCTCGAACTGGGCGGCAAAGTCT
This sequence comes from Duganella rhizosphaerae, assembly GCF_040364205.1. Taxonomy (NCBI): domain Bacteria; kingdom Pseudomonadati; phylum Pseudomonadota; class Betaproteobacteria; order Burkholderiales; family Oxalobacteraceae; genus Duganella; species Duganella rhizosphaerae. The sequence goes on along the minus strand of NZ_BPWK01000006.1, from coordinate 296,817 downwards.
TCGCACCATTTGGCCGGTGTCGGCACTTCGGTCCAGCCCAGCGACGATGCGATCGGCTTCAGCCATTCCTTGGCGCGGGCCACTTCGTCCGGATCCGGCTTGGGCGTCTCCAGCACGAAGAAATTCAGGCAAAACGGCTTGTCGGTCAGGGCGCGGATCTGCGCGGTCTGGGTGCGGATGGTGTCCGGCGCAAGTAAGGAGCAAGCCAGCGAACCCAGTCCGCCGGCATTCGAGACCGCAGCCACTTGTGCGGGTGTGTTATTGCCGCCGGCAGTAGGTCCCTGGATGATGGGATGAGGAAAAATGGATGCCAAATTCATCTGATTTCTCGCATAAAGTGGCGTTTACGACATGTGGATAAGTCTATGGATATCCACAGGCACTAAATGTGAGTAAACAAAAAATTTTTGGGGACGCTTTTTCTTATCCCAAAACAGTTCTTTGCTCATACACGGCTTTCTCGCCCGCTTATGCAGTCCGTAAACGCCTGATTTTAATCCAAAATGAACACTTATCCACAGAAAAGTGTCTGCGTTAACAACTACTACTATTTTTATATATACATCTTTAGAGTAAACCATAAACTCAAAAACCACAGGCGGCTGCGCCGGAACGACCTGATACCCCACTGAAACGGAAATAAGATTTCGCCAACATCTGCTTTCCCCTATACTGAATTCGCAAACAAACAGCCCCTGGCGGAGACATTTTGTCCTCACAGCGCAAAAATCTGCGGTCGCCGGCTTACCTGCGCTTTCGGCGACGTCTGATCACCGGCCTTTTCCTCATGGCTGCGCTTGCCATTGCTGTTGTCGTTTCCCAATTCCGCACCACCTACGTCGAACGCGAACTCGCGGTCAAAACCCAGACCGAGCACTACGTCAAAGCGATGGAAGCGCATGTGCTGTACTCGATACAATCGGTCGATTTGTCGCTGATTGGATTTGCCAACGCCATCAAAGTTCTGAATGCGCAGCAACGACGTTCACCGGAAACCGTGTCGGAGTTGTTGTCCTCGCGCGGTTCAGGTTTCAACAGCGAGTACTGGATCAGTTTTCTTGATGCCAAAGGCGAAGCGATCGCCGCCTCCGTTGGCAATAATATTTCCGGCACCCGATACGGCGATCGCGATTACTTCAAAGCCCACCAAAATGTTGCCATGCGTGGCAAATTGTTCATCGGCGAACCGTCAATAGGACGACGCAGCAACCAAAGACTGTTTTTTCTCAGCCGTCGTGTGGAAAGCGCCAAGGGCGAATTCCTAGGAGTGATCGTCGCGCCACTCAACGTCAATCGCTACGTCACGGTGTTTGAAAATTCGCGTTTCAGTTCCGATATCTCGATCGCGCTGATACACAGCGGCGGCAAAGTGATCGCCGGTGTACCCAATTTCGAACAATCATTTGCCCGCGATCAGGGACCGACCGACTTGTTCGACAACGTACGCCGCACCAGTTCAGGGACTTTCAAAACCGTCAGCAATGCCGACGGCCTGACCCGCGTGTTCAGTTACCGGGTATTTGAAAACCTTCCCTTGATCATCGTCGTCGGCAGCAACGATGCGGAATCGGCCAGGCTACTCCAGCAAAACTACCTGATTGCTGGCGCTGGTTTGATCATGTTGCTGATACTGATGGTAGGCGCCGGTCATTTTTCGCTGCGCACCTACACCAAACAGGAAGAACGCGAACTACGCTTCCGCTCGCTGTACGCCGCCAGTCGTGAAATGGAGCAAAAACTGCTGGCCAACGAGGAAGAGCGCAAGAAAAACGAAGAATCCATGAAGCTGGCCGCCCTGCTTTTTCAAAACAGCGGCGAAGGCATGATGGTCACCGACGCCGATGGACGCATCTTGACCGTGAATCCAGCCTTCTCGCTGCTGAGCGGCTATACGGAAAAAGAAGTCATCGGCCACCGCGGCTATGAACTGACCACCAGCCGGCAAGACATCAACTTCTTCACCCGCATGTACGAATCGATTGCCCAAACCGGACAATGGGAAGGCGAACTCTGGCATCAGCATAAAGACGGCGACGAATACCTGGTCGCGATGCGCTTCAACACCGTCTACGATGAGGTGGGTAATCCCTTCCGCTATGTTGCGCTGTTGAGCGACATCACGAAAAAGAAAGCATCGGAAGAATTGATCTGGCGCCAGGCCAACTTCGATGCGCTGACCGGCTTGCCGAACCGGCGCATGTTCCACGAGCATCTGCGCCAGGAAATGAAAAAGACCGACCGCTCCCATCTGCCGATGGCGCTGGTGTTCATGGATCTGGACCATTTCAAGGAAATTAACGACACCCTGGGCCACGATAAAGGCGATTTGCTGCTCAAAGAAGTGGCAAGCCGCTTGTCCGGCACCGTGCGCGGCACCGATACGGTGGCGCGACTGGGCGGCGACGAATTCACCATCATCCTCAGCGAGTTGCATAACGCCGGCGATGTGGTGCGTACAGCCCAGGAAATTCTTAAGCAAATGAGCACGCCGTTCAACCTGGGCAATGACGGCGACAAGCATATTGCCCGTATTTCGAGCAGCATCGGCATCACGCTCTACCCTGAAGACGGCGCCGATGCTGAAACTTTAATCAAAAACGCCGACCAGGCCATGTACGCAGCCAAGCAACAGGGCCGCAACCGCTTCAATTATTTCGCTCCGTTCATGCAGGAAGCCACGCGTGTGCGCATGACATTGGTCAACGAATTGCGCGAAGCGGTCAATCACAACGAATTGCGGATCTTGTTCCAGCCAATTATCGACCTGGCCAGCGGCAAGATCTGCAAGGCGGAAGCGCTGGTGCGCTGGCAGCATCCGGTGCGCGGACTGTTGAATCCTGCTGAATTTATCGGCATCGCCGAAAGCAGCGGCATGATCGTCGGCATCGGCGACTGGGTTTTCAAGCAGGCGGCACAGGAAGTGCAGAAACTGCAGGCGCTGGGATTGCCCGATTTCCAGGTCAGCGTGAACAAATCGGCCTGGCAGTTCCGTGACAACGGCAGCAACTACCAGCAATGGCTGGATTTTCTCCAGGAACTGCATCTGGATGCCAACAGCATCATCATCGAGGTGACGGAAAACCTGCTTTTGGACACTACCAACTCGGTTTCGGAGCGAATGTTGGCTTTCCAGCACGCCCATATGCAGATTTCGCTGGACGATTTCGGCACCGGCTACTGCTCGGTGGCGTTTTTGAAGCGATTCGATATCGATTACATCAAAATCGATCCAACTTTTGTCTCAAATCTGTCCAGCGGCACCGACGGCATAGTGCTTTGCGAGGCAATTATCGCCATGGCGCACAAGCTGAACATCAAAGTGATCGCCGAAGGCATCGAAACGCCTCAACAATTGGCCGCTCTGACGGCCGCCGGATGCGATTTAGGGCAGGGATACCTGATTTCCAAGCCGATTTCAGGCGAAGAACTGGAAAAACAGATCAAAAACGAGCTGGGACCTGTGAATAACTCGCTGGATATCCACAGGACGACTTGTGAGTAAGGACCAAGTTGTCCAAAGGCCGCCATTTTATACAGAATTGCTCCTGAACTGGTACAGCGTTTATGCAAGCGCTTATCTTTCTCGTAAACGAATGATTTGTAAACGTATACATGACTTATCCACAGGCTTTTGGTCGTTTACTATTACTACTATTTTTATATAAATCTTTTGTAAACTACTAAACCCGTAAAACGCGAAATCTGAAGGCCTGGTCGTGCTTTAAAAACACTCCAGACCACAAAAAACGCCTTAAAATCGATCGTTTTTTGTAAACTGCTGTGGAAAAGCAGCTCGAAATCCACAGCCTCCACCTCTACAAACCAAGGAAAACTATGCGTTTAGGCATCATCAGCGCTTTGGCTGAAGAACAGCACGGGCTGATAGAAGCCCTTGAGAGCCCCTACAAGCTCGTCCACGGCATGCGGGAGTACACGGGCGGGAAACTCTGGGAAATCGACGCTGTGTGCGTTCTGTCGCGTATAGGCAAGGTTGCAGCAGCGATGACAGCCTCCATCCTTGTGGAAAAGTTCGGAGTTACCCACATCGTCTTCACCGGCGTCGCTGGAAGCGGGGATAAAAATGTACAAGTCGGTGATATCGTCGTCGCCGAAGAGCTGGTTCAGCATGATTTCGATGCCAGCCCGCTTTTTCCACAGTTTGAGATCCCGCTGACAGGCTTGTCGCGCTTCGCGACCGACACGGCCCTGACCCAGCGATTGGCTATCGCCGCCGCACAAACCACGCGGGTACACCGGGGATTGATCGCCAGTGGTGATCAATTCATAGGCAAACTGACGCAGATTCAGGCCTTGAAAGCCGCTTTGCCCGATTTATTGGCAGTGGAGATGGAAGGCGCAGCGGTCGCGCAAGTGTGTTTCGAGCTGGGCATCCCGTTTGCCATCATCCGCACGATCTCGGACAACGCCAACGACGATGCGGCCGTCGATTTCATGCATTTCATCAAAACCGTGGCTTCGCGTTACGCTTTTGAGGTGATTGAAAACTTCTGCAAGGCCGCTCAACCAGTGAAAAGTGCGTAGAAATGGTGATTATTCCCGCTGGGACCATCGCCATGAGGGATGACCGGACCGGTCGCGCATGGGTAGTCGAACTTCCATCGTTTGCGATCGGCCGCTATCCGGTCACGCAGGCCGAATATGCCGCAGTCAGCGGCGTGCGGCCGGCATCCCACGATTCCCCGCACAGCCCGGTGGAAAACGTCTCCTGGATCGATGCCGTCCGATTCTGCAATAGCTTGTCGGCTAGCGCAGGATTGCGCGCCTGCTATGAACTTCATGAGGACAGCGCCACCCGCATCCCCGGCAGCGACGGCTATCGCCTGCCTACCGAGGCGGAATGGGAATACGCATGCCGCGCCGGCACCAATGGCCCGCGCTATGGCAATCTCGACGACATCGCCTGGTACCGGGAGAATTCCGGCGGCCGTTCCCGCGTGGTCGGCCAGAAGCAGCCCAATCTGTGGGGGCTGCACGATATGCTGGGCAACGTCTGGGAGTGGTGCGAAGACCAGTACGACCCCGAGGTCTACGGTTTGTATCGGGTGTTCCGGGGTGGCGGCTGGTCGGATGCCGAACGCGGCTGCCTGGCGACCAACCGCCGCCGCAGCCATCCCACATATGCCATTGACGATCTCGGATTCCGGGTCGCCAGATCGCAGGCGTAAAAAAAGGGCCGGGTTTTATCCCGGCCCCCAAAACAACAACAGGTGATCGTTACAGTTATGCGTCCAGCGTCATCAGGCTGGCGTTGCCGCCAGCTGCCGTCGTATTCACGCACAGAGCGCGCTCAGCGAGCAAACGCCACAGGGGGATGGCGCCATCCTCGTTGGTGTCGATCAAGCCCACCAGCGCCCCGCTACGGGCCGCCAGCGAGCTGCGCAGGCCGCCGACCAGCATGGTCTCCACCAATGCGATCTGGAAATCGCCAGTGAAGCTTTCCAGCGTGCCAACCACCTGGATGCGGTCCTTGACCGCCGCCGGCAGGTCCGCAGGCAGCAATTTGGACGATTCCGCCGTCAACAGCGCGATATTGCCGGTCGCCAGCGTCGCCGCGATCTGGTTCAGCAGGCCAGCTTGCGTACCGGCCACGCACACCACGGAACCGCGTGCGACCAGCGCCAGCGTATTGCGTTCGCCTGTAGGGCCGGGCAACACGGTGACGCTGCCCAGCATCGTGGTGCGGCTGTACTGCTCAGCCAGGGTGGCGGCGCGTTCGTGACCGTGCATTTTCGACCAGACGGCCAGCGCATCCAGACCCGGCGTCGACTGGCTCTCGTGCTGGACGCTGGTGATGGCGCCGCGTTGCAGACGCTTCAGGTACAGCGGACCGCCGGCTTTCGGGCCGGTGCCGGATTTGCCTTCGCCGCCGAACGGCTGCACGCCGACCACCGCGCCGACGATGTTGCGGTTGACGTAAATATTGCCGACGTGCGCGCGCGAGGTGATGTAGTCGATGGTTTCATCGATGCGCGAGTGCACGCCCAGCGTCAGGCCGTAGCCGCTTTCGTTGATCTGCTCGATCAGCTTCGGCAGATCGGCGCGCTTGTAGCGGATCACGTGCAGGACCGGGCCGAACACTTCCTGCGTCAGTTCGGACAGCGAACGGATCTCCAGCACGGTCGGCGGCACGAAGGTGCCGGCCGCCGTCACGCTGGCAGGCAGGTCCAGCGAGAAGTAGTTCAGCGCGGTCGCTTTCAGCTTGTTGATGTGGGCCAGCAGGTTTTGCTGGGCTTCGGCGTCGATCACCGGGCCGATGTCAGTCACCAGGCGGTCCGGGCAGCCGACTTTCAGCTCCAGCATCGCGCCCTTGAGCATTTTGATGGTCTTGTCGGCGATATCTTCTTGCAGGAACAGTACGCGCAGCGCCGAGCAACGCTGGCCGGCGCTGTCGAAGGCCGACGAAATCGCATCCTGCACCACTTGCTCTGGCAGCGCCGACGAATCGACGATCATGGCGTTCTGGCCGCCGGTTTCGGCGATCAGCGGGATGTCGGCGTTTTCTGCGACGGCGCGCTTGGCCAGGGTACGGTTGATCAGCTGCGCCACTTCGGTCGAGCCGGTGAAAATCACGCCCTTGACGCGGGCATCGGCGGTCAGCGCGGCGCCGACCACTTCGCCGCGGCCAGGCAAGAATTGCAGCGCGGCGCGCGGGATGCCCGCTTCGTGCAGCAGCTCGACGGCGCGGTGGGCGATCAGCGGGGTCTGCTCGGCCGGCTTGGCCAGCACCACGTTGCCGGCAGCGAGCGAGGCGGCCACCTGACCGGTGAAGATCGCCAGCGGGAAGTTCCATGGGCTGATGCAGGTCACCGGACCCAGCGCCAGGGTGTTGGTCGAGCCGTGCACTTCGCCGGCGTAGTAGCGCAGGAAATCGACCGCTTCGCGCAGTTCGGCGATGGCGTTCGGCAGCGATTTGCCGGCTTCGCGGATCGCCAGGGTCATCAGTTCCATGGCGTTGGTTTCGAACAGGTCGGCGGCGCGATTCAGGGCGTCGGCGCGCAGCGACGGTTCGGTGGTCTGCCAATCCATGGCGAAAGTGCTGGCGCTGGTCAGCGCGGTTTCGACGTCGGCGGCGCTCGCTTCCACCAGTTGGCCGACGATGTCGCTGCGTTGCGCCGGGTTGGTCACGTCCTGCGTCGGCTGGCCGGCGCTCAGGCCGCCCGCCAGCAAAGGCGCGGCGCGCCAGCTGCGCGGTATGGCCAGTTCTGCTGAAATTTTACGCAGCACGTCTTCGTTGGCCAGGTCGAAACCGGCCGAGTTCTTGCGGTCGCCGAACATGTCCTGCGGCAGGGCGATGCCGGTGTGCGGCAGGCCGCCCTGTTCGCGCGCCTGGGCGACCGGGTCCTTGACCAGCGATTCGACCGGGATCGCTTCGTCGACGATCTGGTTGACGAAGGACGAGTTGGCGCCGTTTTCCAGCAGGCGGCGCACCAGGTAGGCCAGCAGCGTTTCGTGGGTGCCGACCGGGGCGTAGATGCGGCACGGCTTGTCCAGGTTGTCTTTGCCGACCACCTGGTCGTACAGCGATTCGCCCATGCCGTGCAGGCACTGGAATTCATAGTCGGTCACGCCGTCGCGCTTGGCCCAGGTGTAGATCGTCGACAGGGTTTGCGCGTTGTGGGTGGCGAACTGCGGATAGATCACGCCGGTCGAGCCCAGCAGCTTTTGCGCGCACACCAGATAGGACACGTCGGTGTAGACCTTGCGGGTGTAGACCGGATAGCCGCTCATGCCGTCGACTTGGGCGCGCTTGATTTCGGCGTCCCAATACGCGCCCTTGACCAGGCGCACCATGAACTTGCGGCCGCTGCGCTTGGCCAGGTCGATCAGGTAGTCGATGACGAAGGGGCAGCGCTTCTGGTAAGCCTGCACGACGATGCCGATGCCGTCGAAACCGGCCAGTTCAGGATCGTAGGCCAGCGCTTCGACCAGGTCCAGCGACAGTTCCAGGCGATCGGCCTCTTCCGCATCGATGTTCAGGCCGATGTCGTAGTGCTTGGCCAGCAGCATCAGTTCACGCACGCGCGGCAGCAGTTGTTCCATCACGCGGCTGCGCTGGGCGCGGCTGTAGCGCGGGTGCAGCGCCGACAGTTTGACCGAAATGCCGGGGCCGTTCTTGATGCCGCGGCCGTTCGAAGCCTTGCCGATCGCATGGATCGCGGTTTCGTAGGAAGCGTAGTAATTCTTGGCGTCGGCCTCGGTCAGCGCCGCTTCGCCCAGCATGTCGTACGAATAACGATAGCCGCGCGCCTCGTTGGACTGGCCGTTCTTGATCGCCTCGGCTATGGTCTGGCCGGTGACGAACTGGTTGCCCAGCATGCGCATCGCCAGGTCGACGCCTTTGCGGATCAGCGGTTCGCCGCCCTTGGAAATGAGCTTGGTCAGCGCCGAGCCCAGGCCGGTTTCGCTGCTGGTGGAGACCAGCTTGCCGGTGATCAGCAGACCCCAGGTGGCGGCGTTGACGAACAGCGAAGGCGATTCGCCCAGGTGCTTGCGCCAGTCGCCTTTGCTGATTTTGTCGGCGATCAGGCGGTCGGCGGTGGCGTTGTCGGGAATACGCAACAGTGCTTCGGCCAGACACATCAGTGCCACGCCCTCTTCGGACGACAGCGAAAACTCGTGCATCAGGGCATCGACGCCGGAGGCGCGGGTGCGCTGTTCGCGCACCGAGCTGACCAGTTTATGCGCCAGTTGCTGGGCCTGTTGCAGGGTGCCGGCGTCGTTGTTTTTGATTTGTTCCAGCAGCCACTGAACGGCGCTGACTTCATCGCGGCGATAGGCCGCCGTCACTGCTGCGCGCAGGGGAATCGGGTCGCGCAGGATTTCGGCCTGCATGGCGGCGAAAGGGGTAAAACCGGTGGCTGCTGCTGCTTGCATTGAATACTCTCAGAAGGAAAATTTTGGCGCGGCCGATTACAAAAAAACGCTCTGCCTGCGAGTGCTGGAGAGCGTGAATCTGAGTCAACTGCTGATGATTCGATTGTAGTGGGATTTCTTCTGGATTAATTCTGGTATTGCAGGGGGCTAGCAATAGATTGTTTTTAGTGCGACAATTTAACCAAATAATATTTATTTGGGAGTTCCCGGAAATGTTAGACAAGATCAGCAAAAAAATCTTGATGGAATTGCAGAGCGATGGCCGCATCAGCAATGTGGAGCTGGCGGCGCGGGTGAACCTGTCACCAGCCGCTTGCCTGGAACGCGTGCGCAAGTTGCACGAATCCGGCTACATCATGGGCTACACGGCACAACTGAATCCGCAGTTGCTGGATGTGTCCCTGCTCGTCTTCATCGAAGTGGTGCTCGATCGCACGACACCCGAAGTGTTCGACGCCTTCAAACACAGCGTGCAGGTGATACCGGAAGTGCTGGAGTGCCACATGGTTGCCGGCGGCTTCGACTATCTGGTCAAAGCCCGCGTCAAGGACATGGCGGCCTACCGCGAATTCCTGGGTAAAACCCTGCTCCAGAAGGGCGTACGCGAAACGCATACCTACGCCGTCATGGAAGAGGTGAAGAATACCACCAAGTTGCCCATAAAATAGCATCAGGGAAATAAATTAGTCGAGACGCCCAAGGCGCCTGGTAAAACGGGGGACAGATGAAGCTTTTGCAGCACAAGCTGGTGCAACGTGGATTGTGGATTTTGGGCGCGACGGCTGGCGGTACCTGCCTTGCATATTTGTTCAATCTGGCGGCCGGCGACGGCGCCGCGCTGGTCTATACGGCGGCGCCGGCGGCGCTGACCGGGGCTTTGGTGGCCTGGTGGGCAGCGGGCCTGAACAAGGACGAGGGCGGCGTGCGCCGCTTCGCCCAGGTGGTCGGCGACGAAATCGACGCCATCATGATCGGCGCGGCGGAAACGTCCTATTTCGTCGATTCCGTCAAAAAGAAAATCGAACTGGACGTGGGCACGGCCGGGGTGATCGTCCGCAGCGCGGCGCACAACGCGCAGGCCACCGCAGCCATTGCCGCCAATGCCGAGCGCGCCGCCAAGATCGCCGCCCAGGTGCGCGGCGAGACGGTTGCCGGCCGCACCGAGGCCGATCACGGCCTGCAGCGCATCAACACGGCGCGTCAGGATGCGCAGACCGCGGCGGCCGTCATGGCCAGCCTGCAAACGAATTCCCGCAAAATCTACAGTTTTACCGAGGCCATCAGCGAAATCTCGGCCCGCACCAACCTGCTGGCGCTGAATGCCGCCATCGAGGCTGCGCGCGCCGGCGAACAGGGGCGCGGCTTTGCCGTGGTCGCCAGCGAGGTGCGCCAGCTGGCGCTGCGCACCAAGGAAGCCACCGACGAGATCAGCACCATGGTGCGCGAGATTAATCAGCAGGCCGAACAGGCTGCCACCGGCATGAATTCGCTGGCGCTGAAAGTCAGCGACGCGGCCGGCAACGTGGAAACGGTGCATGGTTTGCTGGGCAATATCGAGCGTTCGTCCGGCGTGTCGGAGGAAGAGATAGGCGAGATCGCGCGGGCGTCGCGCGAGCACGTCGCCACGACTGAAGAAATCGCCGCGGCCATCGCCAGCATCCGCGACAGCCTGTTATCCACAGAGAAGGAATTGCCGCGCGCCGCCAGTTCGGCGATGGCGCTGGCGGAGCGGGCCGAAGTCATCACCGGCGCGCTGGGGGAATCGTCGATAGCAACCTCGCACGACGCGATCCGCGTCGCCGCGCAGCAGGCGGCCGAACAGGTGGGACGGATATTCGAGGCGGCCATCGCTTCCGGCAAGATCACGCGCGATGCGCTGTTCGACCGCAGTTACACGCCGATCCCGAACACCGACCCGCCCAAGCACAAGACCCGCTTCGACGATTTCACCGACCGGGCGCTGCCGCATTTGCAGGAGGGTTTGCTGGCGGCCATGCCGCAGCTGGCTTATGCCGGCGCTGTGGATAACAACGGCTATTTCCCCACCCACAACAAGAAGTTTTCGCAGCCGCTGACGGGCAACTACGACGTCGATATCGTCAACAACCGCACCAAGCGCATCTTCAGCGACCGCACCGGCAAGCGCTGCGGCGCGAACACCAAGCCTTTCCTGCTGCAAACCTACAAGCGCGATACCGGCGAAGTGATGCACGACCTGTCGGCGCCGATTTATGTGAACGGCAAGCACTGGGGCGGTTTCCGCATCGGCTACCGCTCCAGCCACGAGTAATCAGTACGTATCGTTCTTGGGCGCCGTGCCCGGCGCGGTGCGCTGGGCCACGGTGTTCATGCCTTCCAGATGCATGCGCAGCCACTTGTGGGCCGGGCTGCGGGCATCGCGCTCGTGCCACAGCATGTCCAGGTGCACGGCCGGCAAGGTGAACGGCAATTCCTTGGAAATCAGCGCGTCGGTCATGCCGGTCGAGGCGATCAGGTGGCGCGGCAGCACGGTGATCAGGTCCGAATTGGCCACCACGCGGCCGGCGGTGAAGAACTGGTTCACCGTCAGCAAGATGCGGCGCTCGCGCTGGATCTGCGCCAGCGCCTCGTCCACCAGGCCGTGCGCGCGGCCGGAGAAGCTCACCAGCAGGTGGTTGGCCTTGCAATAGTTGTCCAAGGTCAGGTCGACCTTGGACAGCGGATGGTCGCGCCGCATCACGCACACATAATGTCCCGAATACAGCCGCTCGTGGCGGATCGGCGAGCCGGTCTCGTACGACAGCTGCGCCGCCACGCCGGGGAAGAAGCCCACCGCCAGGTCGATATCGCCGCGTAGCAGCATCGGCCGCGGCTCGCGCGTGGTCAGCGGCACCATGCGCACGTTGACGCCCGGCGCTTCGCTCTCGATCGAGCGCATCAGCGACGGCAGCCAGAAGGCGGCGGTGGCGTCGGCCATCGCCATGCGGAAGGTGGCGTGGGCGGCGGAGACGTCGAAGGTCTCCGGCGCCACGGCCGCTTCCAGGCTGGCCAGCGCGCTGCGCACCGACGGCCACAGCACCTCGGCGCGCGGGGTCGGCTTGACGCCGTAGGCGGTGCGGATCAGCAATTCGTCGCCCAGGCTCTCGCGCAGGCGCTTGATGGCGTTGGAAACGGCGGGTTGGGTCATGGCCAAATGGCCGGCGGCGCGTGTCAGGTTCTGCTCTGTCATCACGGCGTCGAAGACGCGTAACAAATTCAAGTCCAGCGTCAAAAAGCTCATGTCGGCTCGGGATGTGGGGTTGGGGTCGGTACAGTATCGAGAAATATGGATTTCACGTCAATGGCAAGCATCCCATTCACCAAACGAATAATTGTTATCGGGGAAGTAAATTGGATACTTATGTTGCGCTGCACTATAGTTACACTTGATTCTAAATGCAGTGCTACAACATGTCTACCATCATCTCATTCGTACAAAATTTTTCCTTGGTCGCCGCCGGTGAGCTGGCGCTGGTCAGCGGCGCCGTATGCGCGCTGATCGTTCTGTTCAAACCGCTGCTGCGCGGCCTGGCGCGTGCCGCCATGCTGGTCATCAAGCCGAAACGCAGCAAGGAAGAGCAGTTGCAGCGTCGCCAGATGCGCGACGCAATGATGCTCAAGCGCATGCTCAATGCGATGGAACGCGATCCCAGCCATGCGGCGGAACTGCGCGCCATGGCCGCACGTGCCTAAATAATACGCAGCGGTACCGAGGGAATCAGCCCGCCGGTACCGCGCCGCAGCATTACTTCTCGCCCAGCAGGGCAGGTTTCAGCGAGCTGTCGACCGGATGGTCGCCCAGCCAGATACGCAGCACGGCGTTGTAGAACGCCATGTCCGGCATCAATTCCCCGATTTTCTTACCGTTCAGATAGCACTGCGTGCCCTCGCCCGGGGTCCAGTCCAGCAGCATCTGGTCGCCCTTTTTCAGCGCCTGGATCTGCGCGAACACTTCGCCGAACTTCATCGTCTGCGGCGCTATCTTGCTGCGTTCGTTCTTGTCGGTATTGTTGTTCAGGCCTTCCAGGAAGGCCTTGCCGAAGTCTTCCGAGCTCACTTCGCGCAGCATCGTGATCGACACGCGGCGCGGGCCCTGGGTGGCCAGCACGTCCGGCACGGAGGCTTTCTTTTCGGTGAGGTACAGGCCGGCGGCATAGACCTTGAAGAATACCTTGGTGCGCAGGCCGGCGCCGTTCAGCTTCAGTTCTTTGCCGGCAACGCTGATGGTGTCGTCGAATTTAACGCCGGCCACTTCCACGGCGGCAAAGGCAGGCAGGCTGAAGCTGCCGGCCAGGAAGGCGGCCGCCATCAGGCTCTTGATGATATTTCTGCGATTCATGAGTTGTCTCCGAGGATGATAGATGCCCGCATCTCGCCCGCGATGTAGGCGTTGCTGGAATATACCATTGGGAGTCGCGCAAAAACGCGTGGCGGCGCAAATTGGCCGCACGGTCATGCTTTTTCCGGCTCGTCAGGCCTTGCTGGCGGCTTGCAAACGGTCGAATTTGTCGCGCAATTGCTCTTCGGTCTCGCGCCAGGCGGGATTGAAGGGGATGCAGCTGACCGGGCACACCTGCTGGCATTGCGGCTCATTGAAATGGCCGACGCATTCGGTGCACTTGTCCGGATTGATTTCGTAAATTTCGGCGCCCATGTAGATCGCGTCGTTCGGGCACTCCGGCTCGCAAACGTCGCAATTGATACAGTCGTCGGTGATCATCAAGGCCATGATGGAACTCGCTTATTGCTGCTCGGCGGCGTTGTTGGCGGCAATTTTCTTTTGCAGCCAGCGGTCGACCGATGGGAAGACAAACTTCGATACGTCGCCACCCAGCACCGCGATCTCGCGCACGATGGTGCCGGAGATGAACTGGTATTGGTCGGACGGGGTCAGGAACAGGGTTTCGACATCCGGCAGCAGGTAGCGGTTCATGCCCGCCATCTGGAACTCGTATTCGAAGTCGGACACGGCGCGCAGGCCGCGCACGATGACGCGGGCGTCATGCTCGCGCACGAAATCCTTCAGCAGGCCGGAGAAACTCTGGACCTTGACGTTGGGATAGTGGCCCAGGACTTCGTTGGCGATGGTCAGGCGCTCTTCCAGCGAGAAGAACGGTTTCTTGTTCTTGCTGTCGGCAACACCCACCACCAGCGTGTCGAACAGACCGGATGCGCGACGCACCAGATCTTCGTGACCACGGGTCAACGGATCAAAAGTTCCTGGATAAACGGCTACTACCATCGCGGCTCCTTGCAGTGCACCAATATAGAACGCGCATTATGCCTGAAAATCCCTGTTTGCCTTAATTTGGGGCTGCTTGCAGCCCTTTTAGCGGCAAATGCGGACCGTTCAGGCTGCCGTTTGCCTGTGCTTTAACAAATGATAGAACACCATCCCGGCCTTGTCGGCCCGCAGCACTTCCCACGGCGCCATCCACTCCGGCGCGGCGCCCTCGTCGAACTCCAGCGCCATGCCGGATTCGGCATAGACCAGGCCGCCCTCTTTCAAGATGCGCGTGCACAGCGGCAGGCAGCGTTCGAGGAACTCCTGCTGGTACGGCGGATCGAGGAAGATCAGGTCGTATTTCTGACCGCGCGCGGCGGCCGACTGGGCCACGGCCAGCGCGTCGGCGCGCATGATCTGTACGTTCTCGGCTTTCAGCTTGGCCTTGATCTCTTCCAGCTGGCGCACCACCGGCACCACGGTGTCGATCATCGTCACCGATTGCGCGCCGCGGCTGGCCGCTTCGAAACCCAGCGCGCCGCTGCCGGCGAACAAGTCCAGCACCTGCGCATCGGCCCAATAGCCGTCGCGCTGGTGATTGATCCAGTTAAACACGGTTTCGCGCACCCGATCCGGCGTCGGACGCAGGCCGGAGGCGCTCAACACCGGCAGCGGCGTGCGCTTCCAGGCGCCGCCGATGATGCGCACCTGGTTGCTGTGCTGGGGACCGTGGACCGGTACTTTGGGTGGTTTCGCGGGCTTGTTGGCGGGCTTTTTTGGCATGTGGCTGTGGTCTAAGTCATTGATTCAACAGGGGCCACTATACCATATGGGCCTTAGCGGGGTTCCGCCGCCAAGCTGTTGAAGTCGTCGATCCAGCCTTGCATGCGCTTCTGCGCGTGGGCTTTCTGGGCCGGCGTGGCGATCTTGACGACGGTCAAGACCAGCTGCACGGTGGACTCATTGTAGGTGTCGAAGAACTGTTTGCGCTCGGAACGTTCGAGGCGCTCGAAGCTGTCCTTGATCAAGGTGTGGATCAGCGCCATCGTGGCGTCCTTGCCCAGCTTTTCGCGCTGGACCTTCTGCACCAGCGTCAGGATGTTTTTCTGGCGGCGCATGCGTTCGTCCAGCCAGATTTCGTTGTCCAGCGGACGGGCGTCGGAAGCCTTGCGGATCTGCGCTTCCTGCTCGGCGCTGAAACTGCCGAACCAGAGCTCGAACTGCTCCATCGATTTTTTGTAGCGGAACTTTTGCTGCGCTTCCTTGTCCCCCTTCATGTTCTTCTTGCGGAACTCGGCGTTGTTGGAGGTGAATTTCTTATCCAGCGCGGCGATCTGCTCGGGTTGCAGCGAGCGCACCAGGTCCGCCAGTTCCGGCAGCGCCTTGAACAGCAACAGCTGCGTGCGGCTCTTGATATCGTCGTAGTCGTTCATCAGGTCGGCCGCCGTCGGGTTGCCGGCCAGCTGGCGCTGTCCCGTTTGCAGGACTTGCACGTAGTCGCGCAACTGGGTCTTGCGATGCCAGTGGAACAGATCGTCTATATCCTTCTTGACCCAGCCCTTTTGATCGGCGTTGAAGTCGACGTAGGCGTCCAGCCACCAGTACAGCAACGTATCGCCGTGGTTGTAGGCCAGGCGCAGCGAACTGCATCCGGCCAGGACCGCCATCAGGACGATCAGGAAAAGGCGGCGCAGTGCGCGGTTGTGGATATCTGGCATGTTAAACTTTCGCTTTAATTAACTCTCTGATTTGGCACCTATGAACGTAGTTATCCTCGCAGCCGGCATGGGCAAACGCATGCAATCCGCGTTGCCGAAAGTGTTGCATCCGCTGGCGGGCAAGCCGCTGTTGTCGCATGTGCTGGATACGGCGCGCAGCCTGTCTGCCAGCCAATTATGCGTGATTTACGGACATGGGGGCGCTGCGGTGCTGGAGATGCTGGCCGCGCAGCCGGAAAAGGTCGCCACCGCACTGCAGGAACCGCAGCTGGGCACCGGCCACGCCGTCATGCAGGCCCTGCCTGAACTGGACGACAGCGCCGCCACCCTGATCCTGTACGGCGACGTGCCGCTGACCACTTCCGCCTCGCTGCAAGCGCTGGTGGACGTGGCCGGCAACGACAAGCTGGGCATCCTGACCGTGGTGCAGGACGATCCGACCGGGCTCGGCCGCATCGTCCGTGAAAATGGTGAAATTGTGCGCATCGTCGAGCAAAAAGACGCGAACGAAGCAGAACGTGCCATTAAAGAGATCAACAGCGGCATTCTGGTGGTACCCACCGCGCGCCTGAAGCAATGGCTGGGCGCGCTGAAGAACAACAACGCCCAGGGCGAGTATTACCTGACCGACATCGTCGCCATGGCGGTGGCGGACGGCGTGCCTGTCGTTTCGGCCCAGCCATCGGCGCAGTGGGAAGTGGCCGGCGTGAACAGCAAGGTGCAGCTGGCCGAGCTGGAACGCATCCACCAGGCCAATATCGCCTTGAAATTGCTGGAACAGGGCGTGACGCTGATGGACCCTGCCCGCATCGACGTGCGCGGCGAGCTGATCTGCGGTCGCGACGTCACCATCGACGTCGGCTGTGTGTTCGAAGGCAAGGTCGAGCTGGCTGACGGCGTGCGCGTCGGACCGCACAGCGTGATCATCAACTCCCGCATCCTGGCCGGCGCCCACATCAAGCCGTTCTGCCATATCGAAGAGGCGGTGGTGGGTGAAGTGTCCATCATCGGCCCGTATGCGCGCCTGCGTCCCGGCACCGTGCTGGCGGAGGATGTGCATGTGGGTAACTTCGTCGAAATCAAGAACGGCCAGGTCGCCGCGCACAGCAAGGCCAACCACCTGGCCTACATCGGCGATGCGACGATCGGCTCGCGCGTCAATATCGGCGCCGGCACCATCACTTGCAACTACGATGGCGTCAACAAGTTCCGCACCGTGATCGAAGACGATGCCTTTATCGGCAGCGACAGCCAGCTGGTTGCTCCGGTGACCGTCGGCAAGGGCGCCACGTTGGGTGCAGGCACCACGCTGACCAAGGATGCGCCGGCCGGCAAGCTGACGATTTCCCGCGCGCGCCAGATCACCCTGGATGGCTGGAGCCGCCCGGTCAAAAAGC
This sequence comes from Duganella rhizosphaerae, assembly GCF_040364205.1. Classification (NCBI taxonomy): domain Bacteria; kingdom Pseudomonadati; phylum Pseudomonadota; class Betaproteobacteria; order Burkholderiales; family Oxalobacteraceae; genus Duganella; species Duganella rhizosphaerae. The sequence continues at coordinate 279,565 of NZ_BPWK01000006.1, read as the reverse complement.
CGAAGTAACGGCATCGCACTCCACACCAAAACCGGGCCAGTCCCGGTTTTTTCATTTGTGGATAACAATGTGGAGAAGCCTGCGCATAAGCCCTGAAGAAGCGGCGTATAAGCCTGGGAAAAGTGTTGGACAACTCCCCTTGCATCTAAAAAGTGACCCCTTGCCACGGCATACAGCCGCGATTCCGGCCGGGCTGTGGATAAGCCTGTGGGAAATCATGTGAGTAAATCAGGATAACTTTTTACTGTGGATAAGCTTGGGTATAAGCCAGTGCAAAGCCCTTGGAAAAGCCATGGAAAACCCGGGAAAACATTTCCCGGGTTTTAGCCGATGTGGATAAGCCTGTGCAAAAGCACCTGAACAAGGCAGGGATAAGTGGCTAAACCGCGATCCGCGTCTCGAATTTGCTGCGGAAGGTGGAAAAGTAGGCTTTGACATTGCGCACATTGGTCTGCGTGGCGAACAGGCGATGCGCCAGCGCGTGGTACGCCGGCATGTCGGCCACCTGGACGATCAGCACGAAGTCCGGCCCCGGCGCTACCCGGTAGCATTGCAACACGGCGTCGTCGGCCGCCACGTGGGCCTCGAACTCGGCCATGCGCTCGGCGGCCTGGACATCCAGCGAGATTTCCACGATCGCCGTCAGGCTGGGCCCGACCTTCTCCGGCGCCACGATGGCGACCTGGCGCTGGATCACTCCGCTCTCGGTCAGATGCTTGACCCGACGCAAACAAGTCGGCGCGGAAACATGGACTGCCAGCGCCAGCTCGCTATTTGTTTGCGATGAATCAACTTGCAGCGCATTCAAAATGCGACGATCTATCTCATCCATAAAAATATTCCTCAAAAATGAAATAATATTTCACGCCTTCAGCGTGATGAAAGAATATTCCAAAATATACAGGATTTAGAAAGCATATTTCATAAGTACTGCTCTAGCATGGCTACACTTATTTTTAGCGAGGTTTTCTATGTGCGGCATCGTCGGCGCGGTAGCGCAACGCAACATCACTCCCATCCTGATCGAAGGCCTGAAGCGCCTGGAATACCGTGGTTACGACTCCTGTGGCGTCGCCCTGCACGTGGATGGCCAGTTGCAACGTTCGCGCAGCACCTCGCGCGTGGCCGACCTGGAAAAGCAGATCGCCGAAGTCGGCATGCAAGGTTTCACCGGCATCGCCCACACCCGCTGGGCCACGCACGGCGCACCGGCCTCGCACAACGCCCACCCGCACTTCTCGCCGACCACCGAACAGGCGCGCATCGCGCTGGTCCACAACGGCATCATTGAAAACCATGACGAACTGCGCGCCGAACTGACCGCGCTTGGCTACGTCTTCCAGAGCCAGACCGACACCGAAGTGATCGCCCACCTGGTCGACCATATGTACAACGGCGACCTGTTCGACACCGTCCAGCAAGCCGTCAAGCGCCTGACCGGCGCGTATGCGATCGCCGTGTTCGCCCGCGAAGAGCCGCACCGCGTGGTCGCCGCGCGCCAGGGCTCGCCGCTGATCGTCGGCCTGGGCCAGGGCGAGAACTTCGTCGCCTCGGACGCGATGGCGCTGGCCGGCACCACCGACCAGATCATCTACCTGGAAGAAGGCGACGTGGTCGACCTGCAGCTGGCCCGCACCTGGATCGTCGACGTCGACGGCAAGCCGGTCACGCGCGAAGTCAAGACCGTGCAGGCGCACACCGGCGCGGCCGAGCTGGGCCCATACCGCCACTACATGCAGAAGGAAATCTTCGAACAGCCGCGCGTCATCGGCGACACGCTCGAAGGCGTCACCGGCATCATGCCGGAACTGTTCGGCGACGGCGCCTACGCCGTCTTCAAGCAGATCGACCGCGTGCTGATCCTGGCCTGCGGCACCAGCTACTACTCCGGCCTGACCGCCAAGTACTGGATCGAATCGGTGGCCAAGATTCCGGTCAACGTCGAGATCGCCAGCGAATACCGCTACCGCGACAGCGTGCCGCACCCGAACACGCTGGTGGTGACGATTTCGCAAAGCGGCGAAACCGCCGACACCCTGGCCGCGCTGAAGCACGCGCGCAGCCTGGGCATGGAACACACGCTGACGATCTGCAACGTTTCCACCAGCGCCATGGTGCGCGAATGCAAACTGGCCTACATCACCCGCGCCGGCGTCGAAGTGGGCGTGGCCTCGACCAAGGCCTTCACCACGCAGCTGGCCGCGCTGTTCCTGCTGACCCTGGCGCTGGCGCAAGTCAACGGCCGCCTGACCGAAGAGGAAGAAGAGCAGCACCTGAAAGCGATGCGCCACCTGCCGGTAGCGATTTCCGCCGTGCTGGCACTGGAGCCGCAGATCATCGCCTGGTCGGAAGATTTCGCCCGCAAGGAAAACGCGCTGTTCCTCGGCCGCGGCATGCACTACCCGATCGCGCTGGAAGGCGCGCTGAAGCTGAAGGAGATTTCCTACATCCACGCTGAAGCGTATCCAGCGGGCGAACTGAAGCACGGCCCGCTGGCGCTGGTGACGGAAGAAATGCCGGTCGTCACCATCGCCCCGAACGATGCGCTGATCGAGAAGCTGAAGTCCAACATGCAGGAAGTGCGCGCGCGCGGCGGCCAGCTGTACGTGTTTGCCGACGTCGACTCGCGCATCACCTCGGGCGAAGGCGTGCACGTGATCCGTCTGCCGGAACACTACGGCCTGCTGTCGCCGATCCTGCACGTGGTGTCGTTGCAGCTGCTGGCCTACCACTCGGCGCTGGCACGCGGCACCGATGTGGATAAACCGCGCAATCTGGCGAAGTCCGTCACGGTCGAGTAATTCGCAAACCGCTAGTCTGGCCGGCAACGCCAGACTAGCTTGCATTTCGACAAGAATGCCGTAGACTGGAGCGGTGCTCCTCTATCCAGCCGGCAGTCGACTGAGGCGTGGTGCAGACCCCATGCCTACCCACCTACCCACCGCCCCTTCGAGGTTCGAAACTCTGGCTCAGGAACTCCAGCAGCAAATCGCTGCCGGGGTTCTGCGCCCGGGGGACCGCTTGCCCTCCGTTCGCCAGACTTGTGCCAGCCGGCGCATGAGCCCCAGCACGGTGTTCCAGGCCTACTACCTGCTCGAGTCCCGCGGCCTGATCCGCGCGGTGCCACGGTCGGGCTACTTCGTCGCCGCGCGCGCCAACGGCGTGCCGCTGTCGGAGCCACGAACCTCCGAGCCCAAGCCTGGAATCCAGCCCGTCGAGGTCAACGATTTGATCTGCACGATCCTCGGCTCTGCGCGCGCGCGCGACATCGTGCCATTCGGTTCCGCTTTCCTGAACCCGGCCCTTTTCCCTCTCGACCGCTTGCGGAGCGCGCTGATATCGAGCACGCGCCGACTTGAACCCTGGAACATGGTCGACGACCTGCCGCCGGGCAACCTGTCGCTCAGGCGCGAGATCGCCAAGCGCTACCTGCGCCAGGGCATGGCCGTGGACGCCGACGAGGTCGTGCTGACCAACGGCGCGATGGAGGCCTTGAACCTCTGCCTGGGCGCGCTGACGCGACCGGGCGACGCGGTGGTGGTCGAGTCCCCGACCTTTTATATTGCGCTGCAAGCCCTCCAGCACATGGGCCTGCATGCCATCGAGGTGCCGACCCATGTGCGCGAGGGCATCGATCTCGGCCGCCTGGCGCAGGTCATCGAGCTGTATCGCCCGAAGGCGTGCTGGCTGATGACGACCTTCCAGAATCCGCTCGGCAGCCTGATGCCCGACGCGAAAAAGCGCGACCTGGTCGAACTGCTGGCGCGCCACGACCTGCCGCTGATCGAAGACGACGTCTATTCAGAGCTCTACGACGGCAAGGTGGCGCCGCTGCCCGCCAAGGCGTTCGACCGCCGCGGTCTGGTGCTGCACTGCTCGTCGTTCTCGAAGTGCCTGGCGCCGGGCTATCGGGTCGGCTGGGCCGTGCCGGGCCGCTGGACGCACGAAGTCCAGCGGCTGAAGGTGATGACCAGCCTGTCGGGATCGATTCCGGTTCAGGCCGCGCTGGCCGAGTACCTGCAGGAAGGCGGTTACGACCACCACCTGCGTAGCCTGCGCCTGTCCTTGCGGGCTCAGCGCGCCAGCCTGTTCGAGGCCGTTACCCGGCACTTTCCAGACGGAACGCAAGTCGTGCTCCCGACCGGCGGCTACTTCCTGTGGGTCGAATTGCCCATCGGGGTAGACGCCATGGCCCTGTACCGCGCCGCGCTGGCGCAAGGCATCAGCATAGCGCCCGGGCCCATGTTTTCCGCGCGCGCCGAGTTCCAGCGCCATATCCGGCTGACCTGCGGTCACCGCTGGGACGCGTCGCTCGAGCGCGCCACGCGCACCCTGGCGCGGCTGGTCGACGACGCGGTGCGCGCCCATGCCGGCTTGCATCCAGCGATCTGATCCGGTCATCCAGGCCAGCAACTGCTCACGCTGGCGGCGCAGTTTGCCGGGCAAACTGTCTGCATGGAAAAGCTCATCACAGATCAGCGTACCCCTTGCCGCGATGCCGCGGAGCCCCTGCTCGCGCCCGGCGATGTGCCACCGGCCGCCGAGCGCGCGCTGCGCGACGTGCTGGATCGACTCGGACCATCGGTGTTCGCCGGGCTGCTCGACGCCGACGGCGTCCTGCGCTACGCCAATCATGCGTCGCTGCGGAGCATCGGCAGCACGCCGGAGCAGGTGCTCGGCCAGCGCTTCGACGCGACGCCCTGGTGGCGGGGCTGCGAGGCGTCGCGGCGGCGACTGCAAGAGGCGCTGGCAACGGCGTCGCGCGGCGAGTCCGTGCGTTTCGACGCCCGCATCACCACCAGCGGCGGCCACACGCTCGCCATGGACTTCTCGCTGCAGCCGCTGCATGGCCCCGACGGGCGCGTACAGTGGCTGATCCCTTCTGCCTGCGACGTGAGCGAGCGCGAGCAGGCGCAGCGCCAACTGCTGCTCACCCGCCATGCCGTCGAACAAGCCAACGATGCGCTATTCCTGGTGGGGCCCGACGGCGCCTTTCACGACGCCAACGCCGCCGCCTGTCGGCTGCTGGGCCTGGATCGCCGGCAGGTGCTGCGGATGCGCATGAGCGATCTCGACACCCCAGGCGAGGAGACGCGCTGGCCGCAACGCTGGCAGCAGTTGCGCGAACGCGGTTCGCTGCGCTTCGAGAGCGGCGTGCGCCACAACGATGGTCAGGAAATTCCGGTCGATGTCTCCGTCAGCCTGGTCAGCAGCGACGGCGAGATGTTCGCCCATGTCTGCATGGACGACCTGCGTGAGCGCCGCACGGCCCAGGCCAAGTCGGATTTTTTCGCCGCCATGAGCCATGAAATCCGCACGCCGATGAATGGCGTGATCTGCATGATCGATCTGCTGGCGCGCTCCAGGCTGAAGGCGCACCAGCTGGCCATGGTCGATCTGATCCGCGAATCGGCGTTCTCGCTGCTAGGCGTCATCGACGACATCCTCGATTTCTCCAAGATCGAAGCGGGGCGGCTGGAAACCGAGAGCGAGCCCATCGCCGTGGCCGACGTGGTGGAAAAAGTCTGCGCCATGCTCAACTGCCTGGCGGAAAAGCAGCGTGTGGAGCTGACCTTGTTCATCGACCCGGCCATTCCGCGCCAGGTGCTGGGCGATCAGCTGCGGCTGCGCCAGGTGCTGATCAACCTGATCAACAACGCCATCAAATTTTCCGCCGGCACGGTCAATGCGGGCCACGTGGCGGTGCGGGCCATGCTGGTGGCGCGCGAGCCCGGGCGGGTGGACGTCGAATTCCAGGTGGTGGACAACGGCATAGGCATGACGCAGGAAACCATTTCCCGCCTGTTCGCCGCCTTTACCCAGGCCGATGTCTCCACCACCCGGCGCTATGGCGGTTCCGGACTGGGCCTGGCCATCGCCCATAGCCTGGTGGAGTTGATGGGCGGCGCCATCACGGTCCATAGCGCGCCCGGCAACGGCTCCACCTTTTCCGTGCGCCTGCCATTCGCGTTGGGCCCGGAGCCCGACGAACATGCCGGACTAGATGCGCTGGCGGGGCTGTCGTGCCTGCTCATCGGCGATGGCGATGCCTTGTCCGACGGCTTCCGGGCCTATCTGACCGACGCCGGCGCCCATACCAGCCAGGCGTCTGGCCTCGCGGCTGCGCAAGCCTTGCTGCCCACGCTGTCGGCCGGACTGTGGGTCTGGATCGTCAATACCAACGCGGAGGCGCCGATCTCGCTGGAGCAGCTGCGGGCGGTGGCGCGCACCCGCCCGGAAGTGGATGTCCGTTTCGTGGTCATCGGCCACGGCCCGAATCGCCATCCCCAGAGCATAGACGCCGACCGCGTGTCGGTGGATGCCAACGTACTCACCCGCGACGGCTTGTTGCGCGCGGTGGCCATCGCTGCCGGACGCGCCACCGAGCACGACAGCGGCCTTGCATCCCCGGCGCCGTTGCCAGAGCCACTCGAGGCGCCTACACGCGAACAAGCGCGCCGTGAGGGGCGCTTGATTCTGGTGGCCGAGGACAACGACATCAACCAGAAGGTCATCGAACAACAACTGACCCTGCTGGGTTTTGCCGCCGACTTGACGCGCGACGGGGAGCAAGCGCTGGCCCGCTGGCTCAGTGGTGACTACTCCTTGCTGCTCACGGACCTGCACATGCCCGCGATGAACGGTTACCAACTGACAGCCGCCATACGCGCTGCGGAATCCCCCGGGCGGCATTTCCCGATCATCGCGCTGACGGCCAACGCGCTGAAAGACGAGCGCGAGCGCTGTAAGGCGGCCGGCATGAACGACTTCATGAGCAAGCCCGCCCCCCTTGCCGAATTGCAGACCATGCTGGAGAGCTGGCTGCCCAAGGCGCCCGGCCACATGGCGGTCCAGGCCGGCCCCGACCTGCCGCAGGATAGCGCCCTTCCGGTGGACGTTGACGTGTTGCGCAAAATGGTGGGGATGGACGCCGGGGTTGTCAGGGATTTCCTGCATCATTTCCGCGCCAGCGCGACCAAGATTGCCAGCGAGATTGGCGATGCCCGCGCACAGGGCGACCTGTGCAAGGCCGCCGCCGGCGCTCACAACCTGAAGTCGTCGGCGCGCAGCGTGGGCGCCCTCAGGCTGGCCGACCATTGCGAGGACATCGAACGGGCGGGCACTGCCGACGCCGCGGACGATCTGGCCAGGGCATGGAGTTGTTTTCAGACCGAAATGCAGCTGGTGGACAGCTATCTGGCCGGCGTGTTGGCGGCTGGCGACGAACCACAAACCTGATGTCATTCAAAATCATGCACACCATCAATCCTAGCATTCTGGTCGCCTCCGACAATGCCTCCGATGCCGATCTCGTGAAGCGGCTTCTGGCGAAGGACTTCAGCCGGATCAGCACTTCCACCGTCGAGGGAAAGGCCGCCGCCGACTTCGAGCAACACCTGCCCGACGTCCTGGTGCTGGCCTTCAAGACGCTGGAATCGGCCGAGCGGTTTTACCTCGGCCTTTACCGCCACTGCGCCAGATTGAGCCTGCAACCGCACCGCACCATCATCCTGTGCGGCAAGGACGATGTTCATCGTGTCGCCAAGTTGTGCCTGCAGCAGCATTTTGACGACTACGTGCTGTTCTGGCCGATGAACTACGACGCGCCGCGCCTGTCCATGGCGATACACCTGGCGTATCGCGAGCTGAGCAAATTTAACAACGACGGTCCTTCGCTGGCGGAATTCGCCGCCCAGGCGCGGCGCCTGGGCGAGCTTGAAGGCTTGCTGCAGCAGTACATGGCGGCCGGCTTGAATCAAGTCAGCGTCACCGAGCAGGCGGTCGAGCACGCCGAGCGTGAGATCAATGCCGTGGTGGACGGCTGGTCGCGGCAACTGAGCCAGGCGGCAACTAGCCATGCGGTACCGGTCGATACGGTGGAAACCATGGAGCGCGAACTGGCGCGTTTCAAGGAAGAAGACATCGCCGCGCGCTTCAACAGCGTGCGCGACTCGGTGCGACCGATCGGCCAATGGACAAAAAACCTGACCAGTCAATGCGCGGCGCCGCTGGAATCGGTGCGCGCGCTCTCGGCCATGGCGGAAAAGGTCAAGCCGGTCGTGCTGGTCGTGGACGACGACGACTTCCAGCACAAGATCATCGCCACCATCCTGGGCAATCAGAGCTACCGGCTGGTTTTCGCCGCCAGTGGCGCCGAAGCCTTGAGCAGTGTGCGCAAGGATCGGCCCGACCTCATCCTGATGGACGTAATGATGCCGGACATGGACGGTCTGGAGACGTTGAAGCGCATACGCTTCATACCGCAGCTTGCCAGAGTGCCGGTCATGATGATGTCGGCCAAGAGCGAGGGGGCGGTGGTGGTGCAGTGCCTCAAGTCCGGGGCGGCTGACTTTGCCGTCAAACCGTTCGACCGCGACAGGCTGCATTCCAAGGTTTCGCGCCTGTCCACCGGAGTGGAAGCGAAAGCGCTGCAGGCCAGCTGAGGGTACCCGCATGATCAACGCTGCAAGCTTAACGGGGGAGTGACACGATGGACCGGACCACCTGCAAAATTGTTGTGCTGGACGATGACGCTTTCACGCGCAATCTGCACGCGACCGTGCTGGCCAACCTCGGCTTTCAACAGGTGGCGACCTGCGCCAGCGGCCAGGAAGCCCTGGGCACGCTGGATGACGCCCGCACCTCGCCGTCGGTGATACTTGTCGATCTCAATATGCCTGGCATGGATGGCGTCGAGTTCGTGCGCGAGCTTGTGGATCGTGGTTACACAGGCTGCCTCATTTTGGTCAGCGGGGAGAGCGAGCGCATCCTGAAGTCGGCCCATGCGCTGGTCAAGGCGCACCGGATTGACGTGCTGGGCAGTTTTAGCAAACCGGTTTCACCCCCCCTGCTCGACGCCGCCCTGAACAAGGCGGACACCGCCAACAGCATCTGGCGGCCGGCGGCCCGCAAGAGCTATGGCGCCGTCGAACTGCATCAGGGCATACAAAACGGCGAACTGATTAATCATTACCAGCCCAAGGTATCTCTGTCCACCGGTCAGGTCACTGGGGTTGAAACCCTGGTTCGCTGGCGACACCCATTGGACGGGCTGGTCTACCCGGAACAATTTATCCCCGAGGCGGAATCATACGGTCTGATTGACGCCTTGACACGCGCCGTGCTGGTGCAGGCTTTCACCGACGCCGCAACCTGGCGTGCGGCGGGGTTGGAGCTGAGTGTCGCCGTCAATGTGTCCATGGATAACCTGACCGCATTGGACTTTCCCGATTTTGTCTCAGAGCAGGCTCGTTTGAAGGGATTGCAACCTGCCTCCATCATATTGGAGGTGACGGAAAGCCAGCTGATGAAAGACCTGCGCGCGCCACTTGAAATTCTGACCCGCTTGCGCTTGAGGCGGTTCCGCTTGTCCATCGACGATTTCGGCACCGGTCACTCGTCGCTGGCCCAGTTGCGTGATCTGCCTTTCGACGAACTGAAGATAGACCGCGGCTTTGTCCATGGCGCGCGCCATAACGAAACACTGCGCGCCATTTTTCAGGCCAGCCTCGGATTGGCCAGGCAGCTGGGCATGGAAACGGTGGCTGAAGGCGTTGAAGACAGCGACGACGCTGATTTTCTGAGGTCGACCTGCTGCGATCAGGCACAAGGCTACTTCTTTGCCCGGCCCATGGCGGCTACGCAAGTGGAGGCCTGGGTGCGCGCATACTCGTCATTGCCGGGCCTGGCGATCGTCGACGCGACCGCCCTGCTGACGTAAGGCGCCGTTATTGCGGCCGTTGGTAGCCGCTGTCGGCCAGCAGGCGCTCGAAGTCCCTGGCGTTGAGGATCTCGATGATCGCCTGCTTCTTGTCCTTGGCGTTCTGGTAGTAGGCCTGGCAGATGCGGAAGCCCATGAAGTAGCCCAGGTCGGCCGGCCGCCCGGTCGCTTCGTTCTCGCCGCCGTACAGCCAGTGGCTCAGGTCGCTGCCGCGCATGTCGGCGAAGAATTCCCGCTTGAGTTCGGCCTCGTGCGCGTAGCCGTAGGCGTAGAGGCGCTGGTTGAAGTTGCCCTTGACCACCAGCGAAGCCAGGAAATCGGCGCCCCCTTCCTTGATGCTGTGGCCCAGCAAGGTCTCAGGCGACAGTCTCTGCTGGAAGTGCATCAGCTCGTGCGTCACCAGCGACGGCAGCAAGGCCGGCGGGTTGATCACGCTCTTGAGCCACGGCGTCAGTTCGTCGGTCGGCACGCCTGGCACGCCGCCGTACATCTCGGCGGCGATCAGCAGGCCGTCCGGCGAGGCGGTGCCGCCGGAGTTCATATTACCGATCAGGAAGTAGACGTCGGGGAAGGTCGCCTTGTCGTACAGGCCTTTGAACTTGCGCATCGCGGCGCGCACTGCGGGCTCGGCCTGGCCGGTTTGCAAGGTGAACGGACGGATCGCGGCGTAGTATTTGGGCCGCTTGCCGATGGTGGCATACAGGCGCGCGCCGCTGACGATGCGCTGCGGAATAAAGCCTTGCAGGCCGACGCTGCCCGCGTCCAGGTATTGCCGGTCCAGCAGCTGCGCGGGCGCGGCCGATGCCGGCAGTTGTTCGTACGCTTTCCAGAACAGGTCGATGTCGCTGGTGATGAACTTGAATTTTTCCGGGTCCGCATGCGCGGCCAGGTAGGCGTCCTCGTTGGCGTGGGCGCGCTTGACGATGGCCGGCCAGCGCGCATCGCTGCGCAGCGGTGCGTACATGGGATCGTCGTCGAAGCTGTCGGTCATGCGCATGCCCTCGGCGACGCTGCGTTCGAGCGTGGCCAGCGCGCCGGCGTTGTTGCCGGCCTTGAGGTAGGCGCTGGCCAGGAAGTAGCCCAGCATCGCGTCGCGGTAGCCGCCGTCCAGCGCGGATCGGTAGCCGCTGATTGCCTTGGCGTAGTCGTTGTTTTCCAGCGCGGTTCTTGCGTCGCCGGCCAGTTGGCGCGGCGACTGCTGCGCCTGCGCGCCTGCCGCTGCGGCGGACAGGCAAATCGTCAGGATCACGGAGGCGCGCATCGTCATTTTTTCTCCTGGGCCGCTTCCGGATATTCGTGCTCGATTTCCTTGATGATTTCGGCGCCCAACGCCGCATAGTCGTTGTAGCGTTCGTACAGCTGGGGAAAGGTGATCTGGTTGCGCAGCAGGCGCTTGCCCTTGGGGGCCACCATCAGCCGGTAGCGCTCGGCAAGCGTGTCGTCGCCTGCCATGTCGTTTTCCATGTAAGCGCGGAATTTTTCCTGGTTGTTCGCCCAACCGCGCTCGGAGGACTTGATGCCCACCGTGGCGGATTCGTACAGGCGCAGTATTTTTTCCAGCAACTCCTCGTTTTCAATATGGGTCAGCTTGCCGGAAGACTTGAATCCCTGATAGCGGCTGACCACCGGATTAAAGTAGATATTGTTGTCGGCGAGGCGGTAGCTGGTCTCAAACTTTTCCGGCGCGGGCGCGCTGCGCGGATCGAGCTTGCTGAGGTATTCGAAGTTGGCGTCGAAGCTGTGGTAGGCGGCGCTGATCTGTGTGGTGGCCTGGATGTCGTTGGCGATGTCGTGCCGCAGTCCCAGCAGGAAGGTGCGCACTTGCTGCTGCTCGTGGCGGTGCTCGCTCAGGCTGTGCAGCCAGATGCTGAGGCTGACCGCGAATACGATGGTAATGATTTCCAGCGCCATCTCGCCCAGCTTGTGGCGCCAGCCGTGTTCGCTCTTTTCAAACAGTCGTACCACTTTCTTGGTGTGCTTCGCTATTTCCTGTTCCGCCATGATGATCCATAGTTGAAAAATTGAGTAGCCGAAACTATAACGCATGGCGGCATCGCGGCGTAAAAAAACCCGCCGGCACTGAGCGGGTTCAGGCCGGCGGGCTGGATGCTGCGGGGCCGGCGCTACTGCCCGCCGCAAGCCACCGACGAGGCGTCGGGCGAGGCCTGGCAGAACGGCGCCGCGCCGCCGCAGGCGACCTTGCGGCCGTCGGCCGAGTGCTCGCAGAATGGCGCTTTGCCGCCGCAGGCGACGTTCTGGCCGTTCGCCGATTTCTCGCAAAACGGCGCGGCGCCGCCGCAGGCCACCGTGCCGCCATCCTTCGATTTGGCGCAGAACGCCGCCGCGCCGCCGCAGGCGACTTGCTTGCCATCGGACGAGGTTTCGCAGAAAGCGGCTTTGCCGCCGCAGGCGACCGCGCTGCCGTCGGACGATTTCTGGCAGAAGGCGGCGGCGCTGCCGCAGGCCACCGACTTGCCGTCCGGCGAGCTCTGGCAAAACGGCGAGCCGCCGTTGACGCCGGTGCTGGAGGGTGCCGGGCCGGACTGCGGCACGATGGCCACGCAGCCGGCGAACAGCAGGGTGGCGATCAGGGTCAAGCCGGAGCGTACTGCCTGCGAAATGCGCATTATTTTCCCTAAAGTGGTTGTTGATCTTTTGCTACGATAACCGAGCCGAACGCTGGTGTCCATGCTAACCTTTGCCGATGCTGTTCCCATTTTGCAGAGAGGATGATCATGCAGACCCTGGAATCTGACACCCGCGCCGCCGAGGCGGCCCTGACGGACTGGCATCGCGCGCTGGAGCTCCACGACTGGGGCGCGGTCGACGCCGGGCTGACGACTGAATTCCTCATGATCGAGCAGGACCGTATCCTGGACAAGGCGGCCGTCGTGGCGCTGCTGAGGTCCAGCGCCGCGCTGGGCCGGCAGCGGGCCAGCCTGCACGGATTTCGCACGCAGATACAGGGCGATGTCGCCTGGACCACGGTCAGCAACGATGCCGTCTGGATCGCCAGCGATGGCACGGAAACCCCCTACGGTTTTCTGGAGACGGCGGTCTTCAAACGCGACGGCGGCATCTGGCGGATCGACCGCTACCACGCGACCCGCCTGGCCAAGCGCTGAAAGTTGCAAATTCCGCCTATCGCGGCAAAAATGGCTGCTGTTCAATTAACAACAGGATCACCGATGACCGATATGAGCCATGACGGCCAGCCGCAGATGAGCAAACACCGTATCGAAGCCCTGGTGGACGGCATCTTCGCCGTCGCTATGACCTTGCTGGTGATCGATCTGCGCTTGCCCGAACATGCCCACCTGGCCAGCGAGGCGGCGCTGCAAGGCGCGCTGCTGGACCTGATTCCCAACCTGATCTCGTGGCTGATCAGCTTTTTCGTGCTGGCGATTTTCTGGATCGCCAACCATCGCCTGTACAGCTATGTGCGGCATGCCGACCAGGGCCTGCTGTGGTTGACCATCCTCAGCCTGTCCGGCGCCTCGCTGCTGCCGTTCGCCTCGGCGGTCAACGGCCAGTTCGCTTCGATGACGGGACAGCTGGTGTATTCCGGCGTGATGATCTGGCTCAGCGTGTCCACCTTGCTGGTGGCGCGTCATGTCTACCGCCATCCCGGCCTGTGCGTGCATCCGATGAACCTCGGCGCCTACCGCGCGACGATGGTGCGCGGCTTCGGCGTGATGCTGATCGCCACGCTGGCGCTGCTGCTCGGCTACGTCGCGCCGGGCAAGGCCAACTTCGTGTTTGTGCTGATGTCCACGCTGCGCCCGCTGGGGGCGCGCATCGAGCGCCGCTACGCGCGCGCCGCCGCCATCGCCTGAACTAGACCTCACTCCACTGCCGCAGCAGATTGTGGTAGTGCCCGGTCAGGCCGACCAGTTCCGGGCAGTCGCCCAGCCGCGCGCGCAGGCTCTGGATGTTCTGGTCCAGCTCCAGCAGCAGGCTGCGCCGCATGTCGTCGCGCACCATGCTCTGGGTCCAGAAAAAGGAGCAGACCCGGGCCCCGCGCGTGACCGGCTCGACCCGGTGCACGCTGGTCGACGGATACACGATCAAGTCCCCTGCCGGCAGCTTGACTTCATGCTCGCCATACGCGTCGGTGACGATCAGCTCGCCGCCGTCGTAGTCCTCGGGATCGCTGAGGAACAAGGTCGACGACACATCGGTGCGCAACCACTGCCCGGTGGCCGCCACGCGCCGCAGCGCGCCGTCGACATGGGCGCCGTAGTGCTCGCCGCCGGCGTAGCTGTTGAACAGCGGCGGACAGGTGCGCAGCGGCAGCGCCGCCGCAAAGAACAGCGGACTGGCCGCCAGCGCCGCCAGCACCTCCGCGCCCAGTTCCTGCGCCAGCGCCGAGCCCTCGGCCAGCTGGCGGTTCTGCTTGACCAGCGCGCCTTGGGCGCCGACCGTCGTGCGGCCGTCGACCCAGTCGGTCTGGTCCAGCCGGCGCCGCATGGCGGCCACCTGTTCGCGGCTCAGTACGCCGGGGATGTGCAGCATCATGGAAAACTCTCCTTGAAAAAGAAAAGCCCCGCCGGAATGGGCGGGGCCAGCATGGCAGCGGCGCTGCCGCTTAGAACTTGAAGTTGGCGGTCAGGCTGGCCGAGCGCGGCGCGCCCGGGGTGTAGCGGTAGCCCGACTTGTTGATCGCCTGCACGTACTGCTTGTCGGCCAGGTTGTAGACGTTCAGGCGCAGGTCGACGTGTTTGTTGATCGGGTACGAAGCCATGGCGTCATACACCCAGTACGAATCGGCATAGGCCGGGGTGCCGACCGCGCCGTCGGTGCCGCGCATCAGCTTGTCGGTGAAGCGGGCGCCGCCGCCGATCTGCAGGCCCATCGGCAGCGTGTACGAGGTCCACAGCGTGAACGCCTGTTTCGGCGTGTAGCTCAGCAGATTGTCGCCGGCGGCGGTCACCACCTTGCCGGACACCACCTGGGTCGACATGCGGGTGTAGCCCGCGCTGATCAGCCAGTTGCGCATCAGTTCGCCGGTCACGCCCAGCTCGATACCCTGCACGCGCTTCTTGCCGGTCTGGTAGAAGTTGGCCGCGTTGTTCGGGTCGACCTCGATCTCGTTGCGCACGTCGGTGCGGTAGGCCGAGGCCGACAGCGACAACTTCTGCTTGAGCAGGTCCCACTTGGTGCCGAGCTCGTAGTTGGTGGTGATTTGCGGATCGTAGTTCGGGTTGGCCGAGCTGTTGGCGGCCGAGCTCAGCGTGAAGTTGGTGCCGCCCGGCGGCGCTTTCGACGTCGCCACCAGCGCGTAGACGCTGCTGTCGGCGGTCGGCTTGTACAGCGCCGACAGTTTGCCGTTGAGCAGATTGTCCGACGCCGTCAGCGAGTTGGCCAGCAAGGTGCCGACCGGGATGGTCTGCGGCGTGGCTGCGGCCTGCACCGTCACGCCGTTGTAGCTGGTGTTGTAGTGGTCCAGACGCACGCCGGCGTTGAAGATCCACTTGTCGCCCAGCTTGGCGGTGTCGAAGACGTACACGCTTTCGGTGCTGGTGCTGCCGTCGCCGCGGGCGCCGTTGCGCACCAGGCTGACCTGGGCCGGCGTCACCGGCAGGCTGGAATCCGGATGGTAGATGCTGACCAGCGGCAGGCCGGTGGCGCCCGGCGCGTTGACGTTGGTGTAGTTGGTCTGCTTCTCGTTGATCAGCTCGACACCGGCGACGACCGTGTGCTTCAGCGCGCCGCCGTCGAAGTCGGCGGTGACGGTGGTCTGGTTGGTGATGATTTCGTTCAGCTGGTCTTTGTAGTTCAGGTTGGTGCGCGCCATCATCCAGCTGTCCGGATTGGAGCCGGCCACGACGTTACGCAGGTTGGCGCCGGTCGACATGAACGAGGTCAGCAGGTAGTCCTGCTTGGTGCGGCCGTAGCGGGTGGTGCTTTGCAGCCTGGCGCCGCCGGCGAAGTCGTGCTCGATGCGGGCGGTGAACATGTCGGCCTTGACCTTGTCGAAGTCCAGCACCGAACCGTAGAAGTTCTTCGGATCGACCGGCTTGGCGCCGGCCATGAAGGCGAAGCTCGGTCCCAGCACGGCCGGCTTGGTGGCGGTGGCCGCCGTGATGACGACCGGCGCCGGCGGAGTCCAGCCCGGCAGGCCGATGGTCAGCACGCCGCCGTCGGGGATGTTGTCCTGGTCGACGTGCAGGTAGTTCAGGTAGACGCGGGTCGGGCCGTTGAGGCCGAAGGCCACCGACGGCGCGATCGCCCAGCGCTTGTTCTTGACCACGTCGCGCGCCGGATTGCCGCTGTCCTGGTCGAGCAGGTTGAGGCGGAAGGCGGTGCCGGTGTCGGCGTTGATCACCTTGTTCAGGTCGGCGGTGGCGCGCTTCTGGCTGCCGCTGCCGACCGTGACCGAACCCATGTAGGCGTCTTCCATCAGCGGGCGCTTGCTGACCAGGTTGATCGAGCCGGTCGGCGAGCTGCGGCCGTTGTCGGTGCCGGCCGGGCCTTTGAGCACGTCGATCTGTTCGATGTTGAAGGTGTCGCGCGAGATCGAGCCGACGTCGCGCACGCCGTCCACGTAGATGCTGCCGGAGGCGTCGAAGCCGCGCATGTAGATGCCGTCGCCGGTGGTGGTGCTGCCGTTCTCGCCCAGGAAGAAGGCGCCCACGCCCGGGGTGTTGCGCAGCGCTTCGGTCAGCGTGACGGCGCCCTGCTGCTCGATCAGCTCTTTCTTGATGACCGTCAGCGACTGGGCGGTGTCGACCAGTTTCTCGGTGTACTTGGCGGACGAGGCCTTGTCGGCCTTGAAGTCGTTGATGACGTCGCCGCGGACTTTGACTTCCTGCAAGGTCTGGTTGCTGCCGGCCACGATCACCGGGTCGGTGCCGGCGTCGGCCGCATGGGCGGCCACCGGCAGCAGCATCACGGCCAATGCCGCGCTCATCTGTTGGTTGAAGCGCGATTGCGCGTGTTTGCGACTCTTAATCATTTGCATCTTTCTTCCGAGAATGTAGGCGGCTGGCTGCGCTGGGCTGCTGCTTTCTTGCGTCTGGCTGCCGGATCATGGCGATTTCATGCGGAGGATTGTAACAATGAAGTAAGAATATGTAAATGCGAATTATTATCAATAGCGTTCCGTTATGCGAAAAACGGCGGCGCCCCGGGCCGGGGACGCAAAATGTGACGGGGGTGTAGCGGCGGGAGGTCAGGCCTGTTCGGCGTCGAGCCAGGCGCGGGCGCGCGCCAGCGTGTGTTCCAGCTCGACGCGGACGGTCTGGTAGCGCTGTTCGAGCTCGTCGTCGCGCTGTTCGTTGATGGCGTTTTCGGCCTCGACGGTGGCCTGGATCAGGCGCTTGGCGCCCAGCACGCCGACCGCGCCGCGCAGGCTGTGGAACAGGCGGGCGGCGTCGCGCAGCCGACCTTCCTGCAGCGCCTGGCCGGCCAGGTCGGCCGGTTCCATGCCGGTGTCGACCGCGCCGCGCACCATCTTGACCATCACGGCGCGGCCCTTGGGGTCCTTGCCCATCACCCGCATCAGGCTGTCCATATTGAAGATGGCGGCCTCGCCGGCCGGCATGGCGGCGGCCGGAACCGGGGTCGGCGGCGGCTGAAGCGGCGCCTGCTCGGACGCCGGCGCGGGCATCGACGGGGCAGGCGCAGGTGCGGCGGCGGCCATGGCGGCCAGCAAATCGTCTGCGCTCGGCGCCACCGGCGGCGCCCGGTCCGTCAGGTGGCGCTGCAGCACCGCCAGCATTTCGTCGACCTCGATCGGCTTGGGGATGAAATCGGTGATGCCGGCCTCCTCGCTGCGGTGGCGCTCGGAACCCAGCACGCCGGCCGTCATGGCGATGATGGGCAAGGTCAGGCCCAGCTGCTGGCGCAGGATGCGGGTGGCGGTAAAGCCGTCCATCACCGGCATCTGCATGTCCATCAGCACCAGGTCGTAGCGGCTGGCGTCGGTGCGCAGCAGGTCGACCGCCTGGCGGCCGTCGCCCACCACGTCCAGCGTCGCGCCCGCGTGTTCGAGGATGCCGCGCGCCACAACTTGATTTAGCGCATTGTCTTCCACCAGCAGGAAGTGGCGGCCGGCCAGGCTGCCGGCGATGCCTGCCTCGGCCACCGCCTGCGGCAGGCCGTCGCTCTTGGCCGCCAGCGCCTGGTGCAGCGCGTCGAACAGGTTGGAGCTGGTGATCGGCTTGACCAGCACCACGTCGGCCTCCGGCGCGTTGGAGATTTCCTCCGCATGGTCGCGGGCGAAGGCGTTGACCATCACCACGATCGGCTGCTTGCCGCCGCCCGCCGCCTCGCGGATGCCCTTGGCCGTGGCCAGGCCGTCCATGCCGGGCATGTGCCAGTCGGCCAGCACCACGTCGTAGGTCTGCTTGGCCTGCTGGCTCTGGCGGTAGCGGTGCAGCGCGGCCGCGCCGGAGTCGACCTCGTCGGCATGCCAGCCCCAAGCCCGGATCAGCTTGGCGATCACCTCGCGGCTGGTGCGGTTGTCGTCCGCCACCAGCAGGCGCAGATTGCCCAGCGCCGGCTTGCGGCGCTCGTCCGGCAGCTCGGGCAGCACTTCGAACGGCAGACTGAACCAGAACCGGGTGCCCTGGCCCTGCTCGCTGTGGACGGCGATCTGTCCGCCCATCAGCTCGATCAGACGCTTGGTGATGGCCAGCCCCAGGCCGGTGCCGCCGAAGCGCCGCGTGATGCTCTGGTCGCCCTGCGAGAAGGCCTGGAACAGCTGCGCCAGCTGGGACTCGGTCATGCCCATGCCGGTGTCGCGCACCTCGAAGCGCAGCAGCGCGTGGTCGGCGTCGCGGGCGCTGAGCTCGATGCTGACCACCACCTCGCCGTGCTCGGTGAACTTGATGGCGTTGCCGGCCAGGTTGACCAGGATTTGCTGCAGCCGCATGGCGTCGCCGCGCAGCTGGCGCGGCACCGCCGGGTCGACGCTGATCGCCAGCTCCAGCTCCTTGTCGCCGGCGTTCATGGTCATCAGGGTCGCCAGCGAGTTCATGGTGTCGTCCAGCGCGAACTCCACCGGCGACAATTCCATGTGGCGCGCCTCGATCTTGGAAAAATCCAGCACGTCGTTGAGGATGCCCAGCAGCGACTGGCCCGACACCCGCACCATGCTCAGGTATTTGCGCTGCTGCGGCGTCAACGGCGTATTGCCGAGCAGGTAGACCATGCCCAGCACCGCGTTCATCGGCGTGCGGATTTCGTGGCTCATATTGGCCACGAACTCGCTCTTGGCGCGGTTGGCGGCCTCGGCGCGGTCGCGTTCGCGCTCCAGTTCGGCGGCGCGCGCCTCCACCTCCAGCCCCAGCCGGTGGCGCTCGGTGATGTCGGAAATCACCGCCAGTACCTTGGTGCCCTGGTCGGTGCGCACCGCGCTCAGGTTGACTTCGATCGGGAATTCGCTGCCGTCCCGGCGCAGGCCGTACAGCACCGTGCCGTCGCCCATGCGCACCGGCTCGGCGCTGAGGCGGTCGGCAAAGAACTTCACGCGGTGGGCCGCATGCTGGCCGCGCAGATGTTCCGGCACCAGCATCTCCAGCGGCTGGCCCAGCACCGCCTCACGCTGGTAGCCGAAGCAGCGCTCGCCTTCGCGGTTGAAGGTTTCGATGCGGCCGTCGACGCCCACCACCACGATGGCGTTGGGCGCGAACTCCAGCAGGCTTTGCAGGCGGGCGTCGGCCGCCAGCCGTTCGTGCATCAGCGCGTTGAAGGCGCTGGTCAGCTGGCCGACCTCGTCCTGCGAGTGGGTGGGCAGCGGCGTGAAGCTGCCGGGCTGGTCGCGCAACGCGACGATGGCGTCGCGCAGCCGGATCAGCGGCGCCAGCAGCCGCGAGGTGACCCAGCCGATCAGCGCGGCGGCCGCCAGCGAGGCCAGCGCGCTCCACAGCGCCAGCCGGTACAGCACGCCGTTGAAGGGTTCGAACGCCTCCTCGGCCGGCAGCGACGCGGCCAGCACCCAGTCCACCGACTTCAGCGTCTTGTAGCTGTTGAGGGTGCGCTTGCCGGCGCCGTTGATGCTGTCGACCGTGCCTTCGAAATCCTGCTCCAGCGCGCGCGTGGTGGCGGGGTTGGCGTGGGGCTGGCGCGGCTGCAGCATGCGGCTCAGGTCGGGATGCAACACGTACATCGGCGCCGGGCCGCGGGTCAGCGCGAAGTAGTAGCCGGTGCGGCCGACCTTGGCGTTGCGCAGGTGGCCCAGCAGATTGTCCTTGTACAGCCGCAGCACGCCCACCAGCACGCACACCACCTCGCCGTGGGCGTCCAGCACCGGCGCCACCATCTGCACGATGGGCTGCTTGCCGGCGCGGCCCAGCAGCGGTTCGGTGATCATCGGCTTGCGGGTGCGCATCACCGTCTTGAAGTAGTCGCGGTCGCCGGCGTCGATGCCAACCCGGGCCGGCACTTCCGGCAGGTCGGCAATGATCGTGCCTTGCGGGTTGAGCACCAGCAGGTCGTCGAACAGCGCCAGCACCGCGCGGTCCTGGTAGTAGGCGCGCAGCTGGCTGGGGGATTGGGCGATGGCGGGCGGCTGGTTGCGCGCCGAGACGGTGATGATATCGAGCAGCATCATCAGCTTGTCGTCCAGCTCTTCGGCGGTGCGGTTGATCAGTGCCGTCTGTTGCGTGAACAGCACCTTGGTGAAGTCGTCCTGCATGCGGTGGGTCTGCACCACGGTCACCAGCGCGATCATCAGGACCGAGGTGATGCTGGTGGCCAGCGCAACTTTAACCTTGATGCCGGGTGACTTCATTTCGTCCTTGGAGGCGAGGTCGGGCTGAGTATCGGAGAAATGCCAAATAGACAGCAAATTCTCCTATCAAAGCCCGGCCTTGGCAACAGGATTAACGCTGAGCGGCGGCAATGATCACTTCCGCCACCTTGGCCGGTTGCGACAGCATCGGCACGTGGCTGGTTTTCAGCGTGACGGTGGTGGCGTTGAGTTTCTTGGCAAACGCCTGTTGCAGCGCCGGCGCGATCATGCGGTCGTTGGCGGCGGCGATGTAGTAGCTGGGCTTGGTTTTCCATGCGGCCACGGTGGTGACGTCGCCGAAGGCCTTGGCGTTGATCGGGCCCTGGGTGGCGGCGATCAGCGCGGCGGTGGCCGGCGGTACGTCCTGGGCGAAGTTCTTGGCGACCGAGTCGGTCGGCAGCCACAGGTAGCCGGCGGCGTCGGCCTGCAGCGTGGCGATGCCGGGCGGCACGGCGTAGTCCTTGCCCAGGTTGGCCGAGGCTTCACCCTCGGACGGCGCGAACGCGGCCACATAGACCAGCGCCTTGATCTTGTCGCTGGTGCCGGCCTGGGTGATGACGGTGCCGCCCCACGAGTGGCCCACCAGCACGACTTTGCCGGTTTGCGCATCGACCACGCGCTGGGTCGCGGCGACGTCGTCGGCCAGCGAGGTCAGCGGGTTCTGCACGGCCACGACCTTCAGGCCCTTCGCTTGCAGCAGCGGGATGATCTTGTCCCAGCTGGAACCATCGGCGAAGGCGCCGTGGACCAGGACAACGGTGGTGTCGGAGGCAGGGGCGGCGGCGTGGGCGCCCAGTGCGGAGGCCAGCAGAGCGGTAGCGATCAGAGTGCGTTTCATGATGTGGTCCTTGTAGTTGAGTAGTTGGCGATCAAGTAGTGCGCTACTTGATGTGTTGAACTATAGCTCGCAATTTAATCGTGTGCAAGATAATTATTTTAAATAATTTGTGATAATTCGGCCGCAGCGCGAATCCAAACGGCCTTGGCCCGCCTCTTAGCTGCCGAGGGACTTCCTCTGCAACGAATTGGAGTGCACTATGTTTTATGTCAAGAATGTACCGAACTGGGAGCGCGCGCTGCGCGTGGTGGCCGGCTTGATCGCGGCCTGGGCCGGCATCGCCCTGCTGGGCGGCCTGTGGGGCCTGGTGCTGGCGGCGTTGGCGGCGGGCATCGTCGCCTCCGGCCTGTTCGGCTTCTGCCCGATGTGCGCGCTGGTCGGCCGCCGGCTCGACAAGGCTGAGGCGGCCAAACAATCTGGGGGACTATGAGCCTGGCAGTACAACACTTACCGGTGCTGGACGCCGCCCATCGCGGCGATCCGGCGGCGCTGGCGCAGCTGCTGCGGCTGTGCCAGCCCGACATCCGCCGCTACGCCCAGCGCAACTGCCTGGTCGGCGACGTCGACGACGCCGTGCAGGAAGCCTTGCTGGTGCTGTCGCGGCGGCTGTCGTCGGTGCGCCTGCTGGCGGCGTTTTCGGGCTGGCTGTTCCAGGTGGTCAAGCGCGAGTGCCGCCGGCTGGGCCGCGCCGCGCTCGGCCACGACCCTTGGGACGACGAGCGCGCCGAGCAGTGGCTGGCCAGCCAGGACACTGCCGGCCTGCGGCTGGAACTGGTCAATGCGCTGGAGTCCTTGCCGGCCGATTATCTGCAGGTGGTGCTGTTGCGCGATTTCGCCGAAATGTCGATCGCCGAGATCGCCGCCGACGTGGGCGAGAGCAGCGCCGCCGTCAAGAGCCGGCTGCACCGGGCGCGCAAAATGGCGCGCGAATACCTGATCGGCTAACTGCGGCATTGGCCGGAAATGACGGAAAAAGGTCTACAATGAGACCATGATACGAGAACTTCCTCCGCTGGTCCTGCCCGGCGCCACGCTCGAAAACCTCAAGGCCAGTTGCGCGACGTGCAGCATGCACCAGTTGTGCCTGCCGATGGGGCTGGACAACAACGATATGGACCGGCTGGACCAGATCATCGGCCGCCGCCGCAAGGTGGCGCGCGGCGCTCCGCTGTTCCGTGTCGGCGACTCCTTCCAGAGCCTGTTTGCGATACGGCTGGGCCACTTCAAGACCTACCAGGTCAACCGCGACGGCGTCGAGCAGATCACCGGCTTCCAGATGGCCGGCGAATTGCTGGGCATGGACGCCATCAGCGCCGACCTGCACCATTGCACCGCCATGGCGCTGGAAGACAGCGAAGTGTGCGAGATCCCCTTCGACAGCTTGCAGCAGCTGCTGGCCGATATGCCGACCTTGCTGCGCCATTTCCACCGCATGATGAGCCAGGAAATCACGCGCGAGCAAAGCGTGATGCTGTTGTTGGGGAATATGCAGGCGACCCAGCGCTTTGCCGCCTTCCTGGTCAACCTGTCGTCGCGCTACGAGACGCGCGGTTATTCGCCGCACACCTTCCAGCTGCGCATGTCGCGCGAGGAGATCGGCAACTATCTCGGGTTGACGATCGAGAGCATCAGCCGCCTGCTGTCCAAGTTCAAAAAGGAAGGCTTGCTGCGCGTGAGTAACCGCGAGATCGAGTTGCTGCAGCCGGCGACGCTCAAGGCGATCACCGCCGGCACCCAGACCTGCGCCTGAGCATCCGTCATTCCCGCGCAGGCGGGAATCCATGCTGAGCATGCGGCGGATACGTTGTATGGATTCCCGCCTGCGCGGGAATGACTAATTATCGGCCGGCGTCGGCAGGTCCGATTGCAGCGTCACCTGGCGTTGCCCCGGCCAGCTCCAGGTGCCGGCCAGGCGCCAGTCGCGCTTCTCGCCCTCGATCAGCACCACCCAGCGGCTGCGCTCGAGCATCGGCAGGTTGATCTGGAACGCGCCGAATTCATCCGGCTGCACCACCAGCTGGATGTCCTTGTCCGGCAGCGTCGCATGCGACAGGTGCACGAACAGCCGTTCGGTCTGGCCATGGTCGCTGGCGGTGCGGCGCAACTGCCCGTTCAGCGTACCCTGCGTGACGTCGTAGCTCATCACCGCCGACAAGCCCAGCGACGAGGCCAGGCGGTCGCGCCGCAAGTCCTGGTTGATGGCCTTGCCCTGCTTGTAGTAGTCGCCCACCACCAGCGCGTCCTGGCGCGAGTAGGCCAGCCAGCCGGTGTAGGTCCCGGCCACCACCACCACGGCCGGGCCCAGCATCAACAGCCACGGCCAGCGCTGCTTCCACCACGGCGCCTGCGTCATCATCGAAGCACTCATCTGCGTCCCCTTAGCGCGGCACGAAAAACACCGCATGTTCCTTCACGTGCAGCGACGGCTGGTCGACTGCGGTCAGTTCAATCTCGATCTTGTTCGAGCCCGGATTGCCGGCCCCGTGCGCGCTGCGCAGGCGGATCGGATAAGCCTTGGTCTCGGTGCCTTCCAGCCGCACCAGGTCCGGCGTCACCTGCGCCAGCGTGGCCATGCCGCTGACTTGTATGCGGTAGGTGTGCGCCTGCTCGGTGGTGTTCATGATCTGCAGGCGGTAGACGTTTTCGATCATGCCCTCTTCCACCTCGCGCCCCATGGCGCCGCGATCGCGAATCACGTCCAGCTTGAGCGGCGTGCGCAGCCATAGCGCCGTGCCGACCGCGGCCACGATCAGCGCCAGGATGGCGGCGTAGATCTTCACCCGTGGACGCAGCGTGCGCTGGCGGATCTCGGTAGGCGTGTAATGCATCAGCAGCGCGCGCTCGGTGCTGTAGCGGATCAGGCCATGCGGCTCGCCGATCTTGTCCATCACGCCGTTGCAGGCGTCGACGCAGGCGGCGCAGCCGATGCACTCGTACTGCAAGCCCTTGCGGATGTCGATGCCGGTCGGGCAAACCTGCACGCACAGGCTGCAATCGATGCAGGAACCGCCGTTGACTTCCTCACGTTTCGACAAAGGCGCGCGCGGTTCGCCGCGTTCGTTGTCGTAGGTGATGATCAGCGTGTCGCGGTCGAACATCGAGCTCTGGAAGCGGGCGTACGGGCACATGTATTTGCACACCTGCTCGCGCAGCCAGCCGGCGTTGCCGTAGGTGGCCAGGCTGTAGAACAGCACCCAGAACCATTCCCACGGGCCGAAGCTCAGGGTCAGCACTTCGTTGCCGAGGAATTTGATCGGCGTGAAGTAGCCGACAAAGGTAAAGCCGGTCCACAATGCCACCGCGCCCCAGGCCAGGTGCTTGGCGGTTTTTTTCGCGAACTTGGCGGCTGACGGCGGCTGCCGGTCCAGCGCGATGCGGGCGCTGCGCTTGCCTTCGATCTTACGTTCTATCCACAGGAAGATTTCGGTATACACCGTTTGCGGACAGGCGAAACCGCACCACACCCGCCCGGCCACCGCGGTGGCCAGGAACAGCAGGTAGGCGCAGATGATCAGCAGCGCCGCCAGGTAGATGAAGTCCTGCGGCCACAAGACCAGGCCGAAGATGTAGAACTTGCGCGCCACCAGGTCGAACAGCAGGGCCTGGCGGCCGTTCCACTGCATCCAGGGAGTGCAGTAGAAGGCCAGCTGCGTCAGCCAGACACACAGCCAGCGCAGCCGGGCGTAGCGGCCCGACGTTTCGCGCGGATAGATCTCCTCGCGCGCCGCATACATCTTGATCACTTGTGGTGCAGGATCGTTCATTTTGCTGCCGTGACCGGTGCTGTTTCAACCTGGTTGACGTTGTTCGACAAGCTCCACACGTAGGCGGCCAGCACATGCACCTTGGCGTCGCCGAGGAAGTCGTCGAACGCCGGCATGGTGGTGCTGCGGCCCTTGCGGATGGTTTCCATGATGGTCTCGGCGCTGCCGCCGAACAGCCAGATCTTGTCGGTCAGGTTGGGCGCGCCGATGGCCTGGTTGCCGGTGCCGCCGGCGCTGTGGCAAGCCATGCAGGCGCCGAACTTGTCCTTGCCGAACACCGCCTTGATCGGGTCGTTGGTCGAGCCGGACAGGCTCAGCACGTAATGGGCGACGTTTTCCACTTCCTTGTCCGAGCCCAGCGCCGCGCCCATCGGCGGCATCACGCCGGTGCGGCCGTGCAGGATGGTTTCCTTGATGGTCTCAGGGGCGCCGCCGAACAGCCAGTCCTTGTCGGTCAGGTTGGGGAAGCCCTTGTTGCCGCGCGCATCGGAACCGTGGCACTGCGCGCAGTAGGTCAGGAACAGGCGCTCGCCGATGGCGTGCGCCTTGGGATCGGCCGCCACTGCTTTCAGATCCTGCTTCTGGTATTGCGCGAACAGCGGACCGTAGTCGGCGTCGGCTTGCTTCAGCTCGGCCTGGTACTGGCCCGAGGATTTCCAGCCTAGCTTGCCGGCGTAGCTGCCCAGCCCCGGGTACAGCACCAGGTAGGCCAGCGCGAACACGATGGTGATGTAGAACAGCCACATCCACCAGCGCGGCATCGGCGTGTTCAGCTCGCTCAAGTCCTCGTCCCACACGTGGCCGGTGGTTTCGCCGGCCTTGCCCTTGATCTGGGATTGCGAGTACAGCAGGATGCCGCAGCCGGCGATGCCGAGCAAGGTCAGCACCACGATGTAGATGTCCCAGAAGCCGTTGGTGAAATCAGCCATGACTGTTCTCCTCGTCGTCGAACGGCAGGTGGGCGGCGGCGGCGAAATCGGCTTCCTTGTTGTGGATGAAGGCCCACCACAGGATGCCGGCGAAAGTGATGAAGGAAATCACCGTCATCACGCTACTGGCGCGGTCAAACAGGTTCTCGATAGCCATGCTAGTTCCTCGTCTTGATTAATGTGCCCAGGCCTTGCAGGTAGGCGATCAGGGCGTCTTCTTCGGTCTTGTCCTTCAGCTCGGCCGGGGCGGCGGCGATCTCGGCGTCGGTGTAGGGATCGCCGAGGCGCTTCAGGGCCTTCATCTTCGGCACGATGGAGTCCGGCGCCAGCGCGGTCTGCGCCAGCCACGGATAGTTCGGCATATTCGATTCCGGCACCACGTCGCGCGGATTGGCCAGGTGGGTGCGGTGCCATTCGTCGCTGTAGCGGCCGCCCACGCGCGCCAGGTCCGGCCCGGTGCGCTTGGAGCCCCACTGGAACGGCCGGTCGTAGACGAACTCGCCGGCGACCGAATAATGGCCGTAGCGTTCGGTCTCGGCGCGGAACGGACGGATCATCTGCGAGTGGCAGTTGTAGCAGCCTTCGCGCACGTAGATGTCGCGGCCCGCCAGGCGCAGCGGCGAGTACGGCTTCAGGCCGGCGATCGGCTCGGTGGTGGACTTCTGGAAGAACAGCGGCACGATCTCGACGGCGCCGCCGACGCTGACCACCAGCGTCACCAGCGCGATCAGCAGCCAGGGGTTTCTCTCTATCCAATCATGTGAAAATTTCATGCTCTGCTCCGATATCAGGCGTGGCCGGCGGCAAGCGCGGGAATGCGCGCCACGGCGGTTTCGCGGTTACGCAAGGTCATCCAGGTGTTGTAGCCCATCACGCACATGCCGCTCAGGTACAGCAGGCCGCCGCAGAAGCGCACCACGTAGTACGGATAGGTGGCCTTGACGCCTTCGACGAAGGTGTAGGTCAGCGTGCCGTCGGGATTGACCGCGCGCCACATCAGGCCCTGCATGACGCCGGCGATCCACATCGCGGCGATGTACAGCACGATGCCGATGGTGGCGACCCAGAAGTGCAGGTCGATCAGCTTGGTGCTATACATTTTTTGCTGGCCGGCCAGGCGCGGCAGCAGGTAGTAGATCGAGCCCATGGTGATGAAACCCACCCAGCCCAGCGCGCCGCCGTGGACGTGGGCGATGCCCCAGTCGGTGTAGTGCGACAGCGCGTTGACGGTCTTGATCGACATCATCGGACCTTCGAAGGTGGCCATGCCGTAGAACGACAGCGAGACGATCATGAATTTCAAGATCGGGTCGGTGCGCAGCTTGTGCCAGGCGCCCGACAAGGTCATGATGCCGTTGATCATGCCGCCCCAGCTTGGCGCCAGCAGGATCAGCGAGAACACCATGCCGATCGATTGCGTCCAGTCCGGCAGCGCGGTGTAGTGCAGGTGGTGCGGGCCGGCCCACATGTAGGTGAAGATCAGCGCCCAGAAGTGCACGATCGACAAACGGTACGAATACACCGGACGCTCGGCCTGCTTGGGAATGAAGTAGTACACCATGCCCAGGTAGCCGGCGGTCAGGATGAAGCCCACCGCGTTGTGGCCGTACCACCACTGGATCATCGCGTCCTGCACGCCCGAGTAGGCGGAGTACGATTTGAACAGGGTGGCCGGCATGCTGGCGCCGTTCACCACGTGCAGGATCGTCACGGCGATGATGTAGCCGGCGAAGAACCAGTTGGCGACGTAGATGTGCTTGACCTTACGCGTCAGCAGCGTGCCGAAGAACACCACCGCGTAGGACACCCACACCACCGCGATCAGCAGCGTGATCGGCCATTCCAGCTCGGCGTATTCCTTGCCGCGCGTCAGGCCCATCGGCAGCGTGACGACGGCGCTGAGGATCACCGCCTGCCAGCCCCAGAAGGTGAAGGCGGCCAGCTTGTCCGAGAACAGCCGCACCTGGCAGGTGCGCTGCACCACGTAGTAGGACGTGGCGAACAGTCCGCAGATGCCGAAAGCAAAGATGACGGCGTTGGTGTGCAGGGGCCGCAGGCGGCCGTAGGTCAACCATGGAATGTCCAGGTTCAGCGCCGGCCATGCCAGCTGGGCGGCGATAACGACGCCTACCAGCATGCCGACGATACCCCAGACCACGGTGGCGATTGCGAATTGCTTCACAATCTTGTAGTTGTAGTTCTGTGCAAGGTCCACTTGTAGTTCTCCCAAGAACGCTTTGATGATGTGTATCAAAGGTTACGATTGCGAGACCCAAAAATCCTTGATGTGAATCAAAATTTACCGGATCAACTCAATTCAGTGGCGGCTTGTCGTCGTCTTGCAGTACGCGCAGCGCCGGACCGACCAGGTCGTCGAACTGGCCGCCGTCCGAGGCGGAAAAGAAGATCCACAGCGCGGCGAACACCAGCAGCACGCTGAGCGGAATGAGCAGGTACAAGGCTTCCATCATGTTCCCCTTCTGAGGCGCAGCGCGTTGGCCACCACCACGACCGAGCTGAGCGCCATGCCGACGCCGGACAGCCACGGGTTGAGCCAGCCCAGCGCCGCCGCCGGAATCGCCACCGCGTTGTAGACGCTGGCCCACACCAGGTTCTGGCGGATCACGCGCATGGTGCGGGCCGCCACGCGGGCGCTGTCGGCCACCGCGTCCAGACGGCCGCACAGCAGCACCGCGTCCGCATGGGCCTGCGCCAGCGCGGCGCCGGCGCCCATCGCGAACGAGACGTCGGCCGCGCTGAGCACGGCGGCGTCGTTGATGCCGTCGCCCACCATCGCCACCACCCCGCCCTTCTGCTGCAGGCGCTTGACGAAGGCCAGCTTTTCATCGGGCAGGTAGCCGCCGATGGTGGTGCGGATGCCGAGCTGGTCGCCGACCTGGCGCGCCAGCTGGTCCTGGTCTCCGCTGAGCAGCACCACGGTCTTGCCGGCCTGGCGGAAATAGTCGACCGTGGCCTGGGCGTCCGGCCGCAAGGCGTCGTGCAGGTGGAAGCAGGCCAGCCACTGGCCGTCGACGCCGAGGTAGACCGGGGTCACGCCGCTGCCGGCGTCATGCAGCGGCGCCATGCCGCTGAGCTCGGCGACGAAGCCGGCGCTGCCCAGCCGGTACAGCCGGTTGTGCAGCACGCCTTCGATGCCGCGCCCGGGCGCTTCGACGGCCACCACCGGCTGCCAGTCGGCGCGTGCGCCGCCCTGGGCCGCCGCCGCCGCGTTGACGATGGCGCGCGCCAGCGGATGGGCGCTGCCGGCGTCCAGCGCGGCCGCCACTTGCAGGCAGAAGTCGGGTTGCATCAGGCCCAGTTGCTGGATCTCCCGCAGCATCGGCCGGCCGTAGGTCAGCGTGCCGGTCTTGTCGAACACCACGTGGGTGGCGCGGTGCAAGGTCTCCAGCGTTTGCGGGCCGGTGATCAATACGCCCTGTTGCAGCAGGCGGTCGGTGGCGGCGGCCAGCGCGGTCGGCGTGGCCAGCGACAGCGCGCACGGGCAGGACACCACCAGCACCGCGATCGCGATCGGCCAGGCGCGCGCGGCGCTGTCGCCGTCCAGCCAGTACCAGAAGGCGAAGGTGGCCAGCGCCAGCAGCAGCAGCGCCAGCACGAACCAGCCGGCCACCTGGTCGGCCCATTGCGCGATGCGCGGCTTGTCGCGGCCGGCGCGCTCGATCAGCTTGACCAGCTGGGACATGGTGCTGTCCTGGGCGATCCGCGTCACGCGCGCGAGGATCACGGAACCGGCGTTGATGGCGCCGCCCGGCAGCGCGTCGCCCACGTCCTTGGCCACCGGCGCGCTTTCGCCGCTCAGCAGCGAAAGGTCGAGCACGGTGCGGCCGTCGACGATGACGCAGTCGGCCGCCACCGCCTCGCCCGGTTTGACCATGATGACGTCGTCCGCCGCCAGCGCTGCCGCCTTGACCAGGCTGGCCGCGTGGCTGGCCGGGTAGTCCGCCAGCAGCGTGGCCGAAGCCGGCAGCGCGTGCTGCAGGCGCTCCAGCGCGGCGCCGGCCTTGCGACGCGCGCGCAGCTCCAGGTAGCGGCTGCACAGCAGCAGGAAGATGAACATCGTCACCGAATCGAAATACACTTCGCCGTGGCCGCGCACGGTGGCCGCGACGCTGCCGCCGAACGCCGCGGCGATGCCCAGCGCCACCGGCACGTCCATGCCCGGCGCGCGCGCCCGCAGGCTGGCCCAGGCGCCGCGCCAGAACGGCTGCGCCGAGTAGCAGATGGCCGGCAAGGTCAGCAGCAGGCTGGCCCAGCGCATCAGCGCGGCCATGCTGTCGTCCAGCGTGCCGGCGTCGGCCAGGTAGGCCGGCGCCACGTACATCATCACCTGCATCATCGACAGACCGGCCACGAACAGCTGGCGGCCCAAGGTCTTGGCGGCCTTGCGCTGCTGCTCGCCGTGGCGCTGGGCGTCGTAGGGATAGGCGGCGTAGCCGATCGCGTGCAGCGCGGCCAGGATGTCGCCGGGCTGGCAGGCGTCCTGGCGCCAGCGCACGTACAGGCGCTCGGTGGCGACGTTGAGCTGGGCGCTGTCGACGCCGGGCAGCTTGGCCAGCCGCTGTTCGATCAACCACACGCAGGCCGCGCAGCGGATGCCCTCGACCGCCAGCGTGGTTTCGCGGCTGTCTTCATCGAGCGCGAAGCGCGGATCGGCGTTGTCGTACAGGCGCAGTTCCGGCGGCAGCATGTCCGCGCCCTCGGCGCTGGCGGCGAAGGTGGAACGTTCGCGGTAGTAGGATTCCTGGCCCAGGTCGACGATGGTCTGCGCCACCGCCGCGCAGCCGGGGCAGCACATGGTGTGCGCGGCGCCGGCGATGTGTACGGTCCACGCCGGATGGACGGCGGCCGGCAGCGGCAGGCCGCAGTGGTAGCAGACGCTGGTGTCAGCGTTGGCGCTCACCGGCGCGGCGCTGCCTATTGATGTGGAGTCAGGCATAGGGTGTCCATCCAGTCGGGAGCGATGCCGCCGGCCGCGCGCGCCAGTCCCAGCATGCCGAAAGCCAGCACCAGCAGGCCGCAGGCGACGCGCACGCGGCGTTGTTGCAGCGCGCGTTGCAGGCGGGCGCCGATCAGCCCGAGGCCGGTCAGCATCGGCAGCGTGCCCACGCCGAAGGCCAGCATGACGGCGGCGCCGTCGCCGGCCGAGCCGCTCAGCATCGCGGTCAGCAGCACGCTGTAGACCATGCCGCACGGCAGCCAGCCCCACAGCAGGCCCAGCGCGAAGGCCTGGTGCGGCCGACGTGCCGGCATCAGCGATTTCATCATCGGCGCGATGGCCGGTTGCGCGCGTTGCCACAGCACGCGTCCGCCCTGCTCCAGCAAGGCCAGGCCGCGCCAGGCGTCCATCAGGTACAGGCCCAGCGCCACCAGCATCAGGTTGGCCAGCCAGTAGAAGCCCAGTTGCAGGCCCGCCAGCCCGGCGATGCTGTGCGCGCCGCCGGCCAGGCCGCCCGCCAGCGCGCCGGCCGCCATGTAGCTGGCGATGCGGCCGGCGTTGTACGACAGCACGCGCGGCAAGGCGCTGTGGTGGACGACGGCGGCGATCGGTATCACGTTGCGCGGCAGTGGCGCGCTGGAGACCGACAGCGCGCCGACGATGCCGCCGCACATGCCGATGCAGTGGACGCTGCCTGCCAGGCCCACCACCATCACCGGCAATAACTGGAGTGCATTCATGATGCGTTCATATCGTCTTCGAGTAGCGCAGCGGTTGCGGACCGTCGGCGCGCGGCAGGTTCAGGTAGCGGTCGAACACCATGCAGATATTGCGTATCAGCAGGCGGCCTTTCGGCGTCACGGTGATCCATTCCGGATCGATCTCCACCAGGCCGTCGTCCTCGAAGGCTTGCAGTTTTTCCAGCTCGGCCGCGAAGTACTGCTGGAAGCGGATCGGATAGGCCTGCTCGATCGAAGCGATCGACAATTCGAAATTGCACATCAGCTTCTGGATCACGATGCGGCGCAGCAGGTCGTCGGTGTCGAGCTTGATGCCGCGCGTGACCGGCAGCTTGCCCTCGTCGAGTTTTTCGTAGTACGCCTCCAGCGTTTTCTCGTTCTGGCTGTAGGTGGCGCCGACCGCACTGATGGCCGACACGCCGCAGGAAATCAGCTCGGCCTCGGCGCGCGTCGAATAGCCCTGGAAGTTGCGCTGCAAACGGCCCTGGCGCTGCGCCACCGCCAGCTCGTCCTCCGGCTTGGCGAAGTGGTCCATGCCGATGTAGACGTAGCCGGCCGCGCACAAACGGCGGATGCACAGCGCCAGCAAGTCCAGCTTGACGGCCGGCGTCGGCAGGTCGGCGTCGGCGATGCGGCGCTGCGGCTTGAACAGGTGCGGCATGTGGGCATAGTTGTACAGCGCGATGCGGTCGGGATCGGCGGCGATCACCTTGTCCAGCGTTTGCTCCATGCTGGCCATGGTCTGTTTCGGCAGGCCGTAGATCAGGTCGATGCTGATGGAGCGGAAGCCGGCGTCGCGCGCGGCCTCCATCACGGCGCGGGTTTCCGCCTCCGGCTGGATGCGGTTGACGGCCTTCTGCACCTCGGGATCGAAATCCTGCACGCCCAGGCTGATGCGGTTGAAGCCTTGCGCGCGCAGCGAGTGCACCCGTTCGACGCTGACGGTGCGCGGATCGATCTCGATCGAATACTCGCCCTGCGCATCCGGCGCGAACTGGAAGTTGGCGTGCAGGTGGGCCATCAGGTCGCCCATCTGGCGGTCGCTCAGGTAGGTCGGCGTGCCGCCGCCGAAGTGCAGCTGCTCGATCTGGCCCATGCCGGCGAACAGGCGGCCCTGCATGTCGATTTCCTGCTTCAGGTAGCCGAGGTAGGTGGCGGCCTTGCCGTGGTCCTTGGTGACGATCTTGTTGCAGCCGCAGTAGTAGCAGACGGTGTCGCAGAACGGAATGTGGATGTACAAGGACAAAGGCCGCTGGCTGCGGCGCATGCGCAGGCCGGCCACCGCCTCCAGGAACTGGCCGTAGCCGAAATCCTGCTGGAAGCGGTCGGCGGTAGGGTACGAGGTGTAGCGCGGGCCGGACTGGCTCAGCTTGCCGATGATGGCGGCGTCGAATTCGACGTTGGGGAATGCGCCGCCGGTGTGGTTCTCAGTGGTATTCATTGTCAGGCCGCGAGGCGTTTCATGGTTTGGGGTTGACGGGCCGGCGCGCGCATCGCACGCACCTTGCGGGTGCTGCCGAATTTGAACAGGCTGACCGCCTGCGTCAGGCCGCCCGCTTCCAGCGCCAGGCTGGCGGTGGCGGCGGCCGCTTCCTCGACCAGCGCGGCGTTCTGCTGCGTGACCTGGTCCATGTGGGCAATGGCGGCGTTGACCTGGTCGACGCCGATGCTCTGCTCGCGCGAGGCCACCGTGATTTCCTCCATGATGGACGTCACCTGCTGCACCGAGGCCACCACTTCCTTCATGGTGGCGCCGGCGCGGTCGACCTGCACCATGCCGTCGCTGACCTTGCCGACCGAAACGTTGATCAGGTTCTTGATGTCCTTGGCGGCGGTGGCGCTGCGCTGGGCCAGGTTGCGCACCTCGCCGGCGACGACCGCGAAGCCGCGCCCCTGTTCGCCGGCGCGGGCCGCTTCGACCGCCGCGTTCAGCGCCAGGATGTTGGTCTGGAAGGCGATCCCTTCGATCAGGCCGATGATGTCGACGATCTGGCGCGACGAGCTGTTGATCTCGTCCATGGTGGCGATGACGTCGGCGACGATCGCGCCGCCCTGCACCGCGACGTTGGAGGCGTTCTGCGCCAGCTGGTTGGCCTGTGCCGAATTGTCGGCGTTCTGCTTGACGGTGGCCGAGAACTGCTCGACGCTGGAGGCGGTCTCCTCCAGGCTGGCGGCCTGCGCCTCGGTGCGGCCGGACAGGTCGGCGTTGCCGGCGGCGATCTGGCGCGTGGCCACGGCCATGGTCTCGACGTTGGTGCGGACGTCGCGGATGGTGGCGATCAGGTTGCTGTTCATTTGCTGCAGGGCGCGCAGCAGCTGGCCCACTTCGTCGGTGGCCTCGGTGTCGAACGAGCACGACAGGTCGCCGGCGGCGATCGAGCGGGCGCCGTGCAGTGCGCGCTCGAGCGGTTGCAGCACCGAGGAACGCATGGTGTACCACAGGAAGACGTTGATCAGCAGGCCGGCGAAGGTGGCGCCGAAGATGGCGTAGTTGTGGCCGCCGCTACCGCCCATCAGCGCGGCCGCGCAGACGATCACCTGCAGCACGTTGACCACGCTGGTCGCCAGCCAGATGCGCATCGCCAGCGACACATGGCCCAGGCGCGACAGCAGCGTGCCGGCGCCGGAGTGGATCACCTGGCCGTTCTTGATGCGGATGCCGTGCTTGCCGCCTTCGCGCATGGCGCGGTAGGCCTGTTCGGCTTTTTCGATCTGGCCGCGCTCGGCCTTGACCCGCACCGACATGTAGCCGGTGGTCTTGCCGGCGTCGCGGATCGGCGTGACGTTGGCGCGCACCCAGTAGTAGTCGCCGTTCTTGCAGCGGTTCTTGACGATGCCGGTCCACGGCGTGCCGCCCTTGATCGAGTCCCACAGGTCGGCGAAGGCTTCGGCCGGCATGTCGGGATGGCGCACGATGTTTTGCGGCGCGCCCAGCAGCTCCGCCTCGCTGAATCCGCTGACGTGCGTGAAATAGGGATTTACATAAACAATATTGCCATTTAAGTCAGTTTTTGAGACGATGGCCTGGTCGTCCAGGACTTCCACTTCACGGTTGCTGACGGGCTGGTTGTTGCGCATGTTGGGACTCCGATCGATTTATTGCTCTATCGCAATTGACCCGTCCAGTTTACGTAGTCCGACCCGCAATTTTATTGATATGGATCAAAATTCCCCGGATTGGGATAGCAAAGGAAATCATGGAACTGCAACGCCCCATAGGGATTTTTGATGCCGGCATCGGCAGCTACGCCATCGTCGAACGCGTGCGGGCCGCATTCCCGGCGCAGGACATCGTGTATTTCGCCGACCGCGCCAGTTTTCCCTACGGTGCCAAAACGCCGCAGCAGTTGCTGAGTTCGGTACAAAGTGCTACCGAATATTTGCAGGCGCAGGGTTGCGTGGCGGTGGTGCTGGCGTCCAACGCGCCCAGCGTGGTGGTGCTGGAGCCGCTGCGGGCGGCGGTGTCGGTGCCGGTGATCGGCATCTTCCCGCCGGTGGCGGAGGCGGTGCGGCGCTCGGCCTCCGGCCAGGTGGCGGTGCTGGGCGTGCGGGCTATGGTGGGCAGCGCCGCCATGCAAGCCTATGCCGACGCCCATCGCGGCGACGCCGAGGTACTGCTGGTGAACGCCTCGGCGCTGGTGGAGCTTGTGGAAAACTTCGCCTTTGTCCACAGGCCGCAGGAAACCCAGGCCGCCATCAGCGCCTTCATCGCCGAATTGCGCGCCGTCCATCCGCAGGTGGACGTGATGACGATGTCGTCCACCCACCTGCCATGGCTCAAGCCTTTTTTTGTAGCGGCCGCGCCGGATGTGCAATTCCTCGATCCGGCCGACAGCGTGCTGGCGGAACTGGCGCCCCACACCAGCGCCGGCGGCGGCCGCACGCGCTGCGTGGCCACCGCCAGCGCCGAACTGAGCCTGGATGATTTCAACACCGCGCTGCGGGCGCTGGGCACGCCCTTGCAGGCCGAGCTGGCGGCCTAGGCGTCTAGGCGGTCAGCGGGCGCAGCGTGCCGACCGCGTAGCCCTGGGCATAGTCCAGGCCCAGTTCGCGCACCACGGCCAGGGTCGGCTCGTCCTCGACGTATTCGGCCACGGTGCAGATGCCCATCACGTGGCCGACCTCGTTGATCGCCTTGACCATGGCGCGGTTGATGGCGTTGTTGGCGATGTCGCGGATGAACACGCCGTCGATCTTGAGGAAGTCCACCGGCAGCGCCTTCAGGTAGGCGAACGAGGACAGGCCGCTGCCGAAGTCGTCGAGCGAAAAGCGGCAGCCCAGCGCCTTCAGCCCGGCCATGAAATCCTGCGCCTTGATCAGGTTGGCGATCACGGCGGTCTCGGTGATTTCAAAGCAGATCTGTTCGGGCGCGATGGCGTGTTCGGCGAACTGCTCGATGATGTAGTCGTGCAGGCCCTCGTCGCTCAGCGAGGCGCCCGACAGGTTGACCGAGTACTGGGCCGGCGCCGCCGAGTGGTCTGCCGGGCTGTCGCGCGTGCGCTGCACGTAGCGGCAGACGGCGCGTATCACCCAGCGGTCGATCGCCGTCATCATGTCGTAGCGCTCGGCGGCGGGGATGAAGGCGCCCGGCAGGATCAGATCGCCCTTGGCGGGCTGGATGCGGATCAGCACTTCGTCGTGCATCTCCTCGTGCCGGCCGAGGCCGACGATGGGCTGGGCGTACAGCCGGAAGTACTGGTGCTCGAAGGCTTCGTTCAGGCGCGACACCCACTGCATCTCGCCCTGGCGGCGCGCCAGCCGCAAGTCCGAGTCCTGGTACAGGTGCACGCGGTTGCGGCCGCGCTCCTTGGCCAGGTAGCACGCCTGGTCGGCGGCGATCAGCAGCTCGGTCATGGACTTGCTGTGGTGGTTGATCTCGACCAGGCCGATGCTCACGCCCAGCTCGAAGGTGTGGTGGTCCCACACGAAGCGGAAATTCTTGATCGATTGCCGCAGCTGGTCGGCGATCAGCAGCGCCTGGTCGGGCGGGCAGTGCGGCAGCAGCACGCCCAGTTCGTCGCCGCCGAGGCGGGCCAGGATGTCGCTGTCGCGCATCTGCGTTTGCAGCATCTTGGACAGCAGCTGCAGCAGCAGGTCGCCGGCGGCGTGGCCGCAGGTGTCGTTGACGATCTTGAACTGGTCCAGGTCCATGTACAGCAGCGCGTGCACGTGGTGGTCCTGCTTGGCGCTGTGCAGCGCGGCGGCGGTCTGCACTTCGAATTCGCGCCGGTTGATCAGGCCGGTGAGCGTGTCGTGGCTGGCGTTCCACGACAATTGCTTGCTGAGCTTGCGCTCGTGGCTGACGTCGCGGAAGATCACCACCGCGCCCAGCAGCTCGCCGGCGTCGGACCAGATCGGCGCGGC
The DNA here is from genome assembly GCF_040364205.1 of Duganella rhizosphaerae. Classification (NCBI taxonomy): domain Bacteria; kingdom Pseudomonadati; phylum Pseudomonadota; class Betaproteobacteria; order Burkholderiales; family Oxalobacteraceae; genus Duganella; species Duganella rhizosphaerae. The sequence goes on along the minus strand of NZ_BPWK01000006.1, from coordinate 242,514 downwards.
CGATTCCTCCACCGCGATATGCCGCCCCTCGCGCGTGACCAGCTGGTTTTGCGACGACATGCCGATCGCCTGCCTGAGCCGCAGGCATTGCAGCGCCACGTGCTCCGGGATGGGCGCGCCGACATCGCCGATCAGTTTGAGCGTGGTGGAGATATGCATGCCGCGCGCCTGGTCCAGCGTCCAGCCGGTCAGCTGCTCGGCGATGTAGTTCAGGTAGTCGGTTTCGCCGTCGGCGTTGGTGGTGATCACGCCCTCGCCGATCGAGCGCAGCGTGACGGCGGCCAGTTCGCGCTGGCGCGCCGTGGCCTGCTCGGTTTCCTTGCGCTCGGTGATGTCCCAGACGATGCCCAGCGTGCCGATCGGCACATGCTGTTCGTCGCAGAACACGTGGGCCTTGGCGGCCAGCCAGTGGCGGCTGCCGTCCGGCCACAGCACCCGGTATTCGACGTCATAGCCGTTGCGGCGGTCGACCGCATTCTGCATCGTGTCGAGCAACTGGTCGCGGTCTTCGGGAACGACGGATTGCAAAAAAACAAGGAACGGCTGCGTCAGGTCGCCCGCCGGCAAGCCCAGCAGACTGGTGCCGTCGCCCAACCACTTGACCGTGCTGTCGATCACCTTGCCGTCCGACAGCTCGGTATCCCAGATGACCATCCGCGCGGCGTCGAGCGCCATGCGCAGATGTCGCTGAATTTGTTCCATACCTATCCCCCTTCGCTATTGGAGCGCGAAGGCGGGAATGAGTTCCGTGGTTGGCGACGTTTTTTTGTGCCGGCTCAGCCCGGCTCGGAGACGCTGCCGGTCTTGATGGCGGCGACGTCGCGCACGTTTTTCTGCACCGCCACCGCGGCGAACAGGCTGAGCACGAAGGCCATCGCGTAGAAGCCTTTTTCGCTCGGCGCCAGGCGGGCGTTGAACAGGCCCACGCCCAGCAGGCCGACCGCCAGCATCACCGACACCCAGCACAGGCTGAAGTACAGGCCGCTGACCGGAATGCCTTCGCTGCGGTCGCGCACCGATTTTTGCAACGAGACGGCGGCGAACAGGCCGTACATCAGCAAGGTGAAGTAATAGCCTTTTTCGTTCAGTTCCATGGTGGCGTTCCACAGGCCGATCAGGTAGGTCAGCGCGCCGGCGATCAGGGCGACCCAGGAGGCGGCGATGAAGGCGCCGGTGGGGCCGTGGTGGTTGGTATGGGCCATGAGTGCTCCTTGCTGGTGAGGTGGCGCGGCGCCGGTCGGCAGCCGCTGCGCGATCATAGCCAAAGTACCAGTTTTATTTTTTGACTAGCCGCAACAGTTTTCCACCTAGCATCACCAGAGCCAGGGTCAGCGCGCCGGCGACAACGCCGGCCAGCGCGTCCAGGGTGACCGGTGTGGCCCAGGCCAGCAGCGGTCCCACCGTCGGCAGCGTGGCGACCGCTTCGGCGGTGTGGTGGATCACATCGTGGGCGCCGGGCAGGCCGTGGGTCAGGATGCCGCCGCCGACCATGAACATGGCCGCCGTGCCCACCACCGACAACAGCTTCATCAGCTTGGGCGCGGCCGCCAGCAGCAGCCGGCCCAGCGCGCGCACCGCGCTGCCGCCGCGCTGGCTCAGGTAGAGTCCGGCGTCGTCCATCTTGACGATGCCGGCCACGATGCCGTACACGCCCACCGTCATCACCAACGCGATGCCGACCACCACCGTCACCTGTTGCAGGAAGCTGGCCCCGGCCACCGTGCCCAGCGCGATGACGATGATCTCGGCCGAGAGGATGAAGTCGGTGCGGATCGCGCCCTGGATCTTGTCCTTTTCCAGCGCCACCAGGTCGACGTCCGGATCGCTGACGGCGTCGGCCAGTTCGCCCAGGTGCTGGTCTTCCTCGTCCCCGTGCAGCAGCTTGTGGGCGATTTTCTCGAAGCCTTCGAAGCACAGGTACAGGCCGCCGAGCATCAGCAGCGGCGTGATGCCCCACGGCGCGAAGGCGCTGATCGCCAGCGCGGCCGGCACCAGGATGGCCTTGTTCTTCAGCGAGCCGACCGCCACCGCCCACACCACCGGTAGCTCGCGGTCGGCGCGCACGCCGGCCACCTGCTGGGCGTTGAGCGCCAGGTCGTCGCCGAGCACGCCGGCGGTTTTCTTGGCCGCCATCTTGCTCATCAGGGCGACGTCGTCGAGGATGGAGGCGATGTCGTCGATCAGCGCCAGCAGGCTGGTGCCGGCCATTAGCGGTGCTCCTGCGAAGTAGGGGTCATATGGATTCCTTGGTTGATAAGCAATATTAACCGATGACGGGCCGGGCGGCGAGACGCCAACGCCGCTACAATGTGCTTTGCCCCGCAGCACGGTGCTGCGGCTGACCGCACGGGATTATCATGAGCTTCGCCACCTGGATCACCTTTTTCATCGCCGCCTGCATCATCGCCGTCTCGCCCGGCTCGGGCGCGGTGCTGTCGATGTCGCACGGCCTGTCGTTCGGCGTGCGCCGCACCACCGCCACCATTTTCGGCTTGCAGAGCGGCTTGATGCTGATTTTCTTCATCGCAGGCGCCGGCGTCGGCTCGTTGCTGCTGGCTTCGGAAGTGGCGTTCAGCGTGGTCAAGACGGTGGGCGCGCTGTACCTGATTTACCTGGGCCTGAGTCAGTGGCGCGCCAAGGTCAGCGTCAGCGCCCGCCAGGACCGGGCCGAGGTGGTGGTGCCGAGCGCCGGAAAACGCTTCCTGACCGGCTTCCTGACCAACGCGACCAATCCCAAGGGCATTATTTTCATGGTGGCGGTGTTGCCTCAGTTCATAACCCAGGGCGCGCCGCTGCTGCCGCAGTTGCTGATCCTGGCCGCCACCATGTGCTGCATCGACCTGGTGGTGATGCACAGCTACGCTTTCCTGGCCTCGTCCATGCAGCGCTATTTCCGCGACGCCGGCGCCGTCAAGAAGCAGAACCGGGTGTTCGGCGGCCTGCTGATGGCGGTCGGCGCGGCCTTGTTCTTCGTCAAGCGGGGCGGCGCAAGTGCCTGATTTGCCTCAGATGTGTAACGCGGTGTAAGCCCGGTAGTCGAATTTCTTGCCGCGGCGTTAAATGATAAATATACAAGGAGACGCCGCCATGAGCCGCAAGTTGATCCAAATCGCCGTGCTGGCCGCCCTGGCCGGCTTCAGTTCGTTCGCACTGGCGGACCCGCCCGCCATGGTCGGCCGCATTTCTGCCGTGCAGGGCCAGGTCACGCTGGTCGGCGACGACGAGCCCATGGCCGCGTCGCTGAACTGGCCGGTGACCGGCGCCAGCCACCTGACCACCGCCAGCGGCGCCCGCACCGAATTCCGCGTCGGTTCGACGGCGGTGCGGCTCGATGGCGATTCCGACCTGGAAATCATCGACCTGGACGACGAGCTGCTGCACCTGCGCCTGAATTACGGCAGCGTCAGCATCCGCGTGCGTAGCCCGGAGCTGCTGCGCGATTTCGAACTGAGCACGCCGCAGGCGCGCATCACCCTGCTCGAACCCGGCCTGCTGCGGGTCGATGCCGAGCGCGTCGCCGACACCAGCCAGATCAGCGTGCTGGCCGGCAGCGCCCGGGTGGACGGCGCTGGTTCGTCGGTGACGGTCAGCCCCGGCCGCCATGTCGACGTCAGCAGCGTCGACGTCAGCACCAGCGTGGCGCGGCGCGACGGCTTCGATGTCTGGGCCGACGAGCGCGACCGCGCCGCCGAGGCCGTGGTGAGCAGCCGTTTTGTCTCCACCGGCATGACCGGCTACGAGGAGCTCGACCGCAACGGCAGCTGGACCGAGAGCGTCGAATACGGCGCCTTGTGGACTCCGCGCAATGTGGCGATCGACTGGGCGCCCTACCGCGACGGCCGCTGGATCTGGCTGGCGCCGTGGGGCTGGACCTGGGTCGACAACGCGCCGTGGGGTTACGCGCCCTCGCATTACGGGCGCTGGGTGATGGTCAACCGTCGCTGGTGCTGGGCGCCGGGACGGCCTGCCGGGCGTCCGGTGTGGGCGCCGGCGCTGGTGGGCTGGGTCGGCGGCGAGCATTTCTCGCGCGACCACCGGCCGGGCTTGGGCTGGTTCCCGCTGTCGCCGCGCGAACGTTATGTGCCGAATTACCGGGTGTCGTCCGATCACGAGCGGCGCCTGGGCTGGACCCACAACGGCAAGCCTTTCGAGCCGCGCACGAACGTGCCCGGCCAGGTGGAGCGGCGCGACGGCCTGACCGTGCTGCCGCGCGATCAGTTTGAAGGCCGCCATCGCAGCGTGCAGGTGCCGCGCGGCCAGCAGGTGATACCGGCGGCCAATCTGGCGGCGAGCGCCGCGCCGGTGGCGCCGCCGCAGCCGTCGGTCGTGCGCACGCTGGACACCAACCGCCGCGGCTGGCAAGACCGCGACCATGACGGCCGCCCGGATCGCCCGGTGCGGGTGTTGACCGCGCCGTCCGTGCCGCAGCCGGCGCCGTCCGTGCAGCCGGGACGGACGCAGACCACGACGTTGGCGCCGGGGCAGTTCGGCCATCCGGACGCGCCGCCGCAAACCATCCAGCCGGGCGATGTGCGCATCGATGTGCGGCCGTACGGCCGGCCGGGCCAGACGCCGGGCACGCCGCATATCCAGCAAGCCAATCCGGTGCTGGCGCCGGCGCCGACGATCCAGCAGGCCAATCCGCCGATCACGGTGACGCCGAATATCCAGAAAGCCAATCCGCCGATCACGGCGGCGCCGATCGCGGCGCCCACCGTGCCGACACCGTTCCCGGCCAACCGGGAGCGTTACGAGCGCGAGCGGGACGATAATCGTCGTCCGTACCGGCAGCAGGAAGAGCGGCGCCCGCTGCAGCAACCGCAGCAGCAAATCCAGCCGCAGCAGCAAATCCAGCCGCAGCAGCAAATTCAGCAACCACCCCAGCAGCAGGCGCCGCAAGTGCAGCAGCAGCCGATACAGCCGCCGCGCCAGCAGCCGCAAGCCCAACCACAGGCGCAGCCGCAACAACAACAACGGGAAAACCGCGACAAGCAGCAGGAGCGCCGCAAGGAGGAAGGCAACAAGGACCGTGGCGACAGCCGGCATCAAAACCGCGAGTAACCGCCTGCTCCGGGAAATAGGTCGTTCAGGGAGCCAAAACAGCAGTTCATCACATTTGGATGGACTTTATCTATCGCAATGTATAACGTTGCAATATTGATAAACCGGTGGGAAGCGTGAGAACAAGGATGGCAGCATCCGCCACGCAGGACCGTCGAGACTGTTCCCCTTTGCCCCAACTATTTTCCGGATTTTTCCCAATTTCCGATCAGAGAATAGTTTTTCGCCAGCCCTCGGGCTGGCTTTTTTTTTGCGCGGCGCTTAGCCCTGCTCCGCCTTCAGACGCAGCCGCGCCCGCCATTCGCCCAGCGCCGACAGCGCGCCCTGGAATTCGCGCTCGATCAGGTCCGCCTCCGCCGCCGTGACCTTGCCGTCCAGCAGTGCGGTCGATACCGCCTCGGCCACCGCCCCCACCTGGCTCATCACCTTGCACACGGTTTGCGACAGGTCGTCGTCGCCGATCTTTTCCGGAGACGGCACCACGAAGGCCGCCATGCCGTGGCGCACCAGCAGCGCGTGCAGCGGCAGGTGGGCGTCGGCCACGCCGGCCTTGTGGCACAGGTCCACCACCGCCGAGACTTCCTCGAACGACGGGTAGTGCGAGGCGATGGTCGGCGCCAGCTTGTTGCGCAGGACGTTGACCGAGATGCCCATCGCCTGCGCCAGCGCTTCGATGCCGCCGGGATAGCTGCGCGCCACTTTGTAGAGCGCGTCGTGTTGATTCATGTCGAGGTATTTGCGTGTCATGGTGAAGCGAGCCTTTTATTACCGATGCAGTCGCCGACGCGCGGCGCTATGCTGATTTTCATTCAACTTCTTTGCGAAACGACATCATGAAGTCCTTCCATACTGCACTGTTATTGACGCTGTGCCTTGCGCTAGGCGCCGATGGGCTGGCGGAGGCGCGTACGTCTTCACATTCTGGCACATCGTCGTCGTATAAAAGTGGATTTTCTTCACAAAAGAGCAACTCCACGCGGAGCTCGCCGGTCGCGCCGCCGGCCAACCGCCAGAGCGGTCCCGGCGCTTTCGGCAAGGCGCCCGGCTCGCCGGCCTCGGCCACGCCGCGCAACACCTCGGCCGCCTCGCGCGACCTGGACCAGAGCGCGGCCCAGGCCAACGCGCTGAAAACGCTGGACGCCCGCCGCGCCGCCGCCGCCGCGCCAACCACGCCGCCGCTAAACGATACGGTTTCCCGGCCGCAGCCGTCGCCGGTGTATCAGGCGCCGCCGGTGTACCAGCAGGCGCCGATCATCGTGCAGCAGCCAAGTAGCGGCCTGATGCATGGCGTGCTGGGCTTCATGCTGGGCCGGGCGATGAGCCAGAGCCATCAGCCGGTGTCGTATCCGACCGCGACGACGCCCGCCGCCGGCCCGGCACCGGTCCCGGCAGACAGCAGCGCCGCCCAGGCCGGCATGGTCAACGGTATGCCGGGACTGGGTGATCCGGTCCCGGCCGCCCGAGTCCCAGCCCCTGCGCCGTCTTTCCTGGCCACGGTGGCGCGCTGGCTGGTCTGGCTGGGCGTGTTGAGCGTGATGGTGTGGGCGCTGGTGTACACGGTGCGCAAGCTGCGCCGCCTGCGGTCCGGCAATGCAACGAATTATTCATTTGAGAGGAATTGAGATGGGCTGGTCGGATGCATACAACTACCTGCGCAATGGCGCGGCCAAGCTGGGCGGGGCCGAGGCGCCGCGCACGGATCAGGGCTTGCCGCTGGGGGCGCGCATCGGCAGCGTGATCCAAATGCAGCAGTCGCCGCTGCTGCGCGCGGCCGGCGACGGTTCGCTGATCGCGCTGCCGGACGCGGGCGACACCCGCATCGTGGCGGTGTCGCAGATCCGGCTCAAGCAGAGCGGCGGACTGTACCGCTACTACCTGGACACCGGCGACCAGGATGCGAAGGAAAAATTCCTGCAGGTGTACCAGGACGCCCAGGGCCAAGTGGCCGAGGTGATGTATTGCACCCAGCTGGCCCGCGTGATCCCGGAAACGGTGGAAGACCAGGAAGCCTACATGGGCCTGGCCGGCGCCGGCCTGGGCGACCGCAGCTACACGCTGTGGCGCGAGCAGCTGGGCGATGTCGGGCTGGACGAGGCTGACCTCGACCTGGTGTTCGGCGAGCGCGACGGCGTCGACTACCGGCGCGACGCCGGCGACCCGAACGCCGAGTTCGTCACGCCGTTCTCCGGCACCGAAACCCGGCTGGACGACGCCAGCGGCCGCACCGGCCTGCGCCAGGAAATGTACTTCATGCCGTATGTGCGCGAACTGCGCGGCGGCGGCAACGAATATTTGCTGATCACGACTGAAATCATCAGCAGCGTGAACGGCGATGCATCAAAACGCGGGATCCATGTCGACTTCGTCATTGGCATCCCGGTTGAGCAGCAACGCGTCGTTATCCAATGACGCGCAACTTTTTAAGGACGACTGACATGAGCAACTTGAATGGCTGGGGTTTGACCGCGCGCCTGATTTCCAAACATTTTGGCGCGCTGGGCGACCGTGTTTCCGAAGCGATCGCCAATTTTGATCCGGAAACGGCCACCGAGGCCGACCGCGACCGGCTGGCCGACAGCCTACGCCTGACCGCGCAAAAACTGGCCGCCGCCCGCAGCTCCTTCGACAAGGAAGCGGCCGACGTGGTCAAGCTGCGCCAGCTGATCGCCACCGACGAGCAGGCGGCCGGGACCCTGGCCGACCGCCTGGCCGCCGGCAAGATTTCGGAAGCGACCATCACCCTGTTCTGCGACGAGCTGGAAGGTAACAAGGCGCGCATGCCGCAGGAATTGCAGGAGGAAGCCGACGCCCGCCAGTACATGGAGGAACTGCAAACCATCGTCGACGCGCTGTCCAAGCAGCTGGCAGACTTCGATTCGGCGGCGAAGAAGGCGATGCAGGCGCTGGCCTCGGCCCGCGCCCAGCAGGATTTGCAGAACCTGCGCGCCGAGCGCCAGAGCCAGCTGGCCGGGCTATCCGGCATGCGCGGCAATTCCAGCGCGCTGAACGCGCTGACTCGTCGCGCCCAGGCCATCAGCAACGAGGCGGCCGGCATGAAGATCGTCACCGACATCGGCCAGCGTCCGTACGAGCAGGCCGCCGAGCTGGAGGCGATCCGCAAGTCGGTCAGCCAGCCTGGCGTCGCCAACGAATCGGCGCTGGCGCGCCTGCAGCGGCTGTCCGGCCAGCAGCCGGCGCAGCTGGCCGCGCCGCAGGAAACGGCCACCTTGGCGCTGGGCAAAGCATAAGCCTGCGCTGAATTGGCTACAATAGAGGCCGGTGGCGTCGCGTTGACGCCGCCGGTTTTCTTTTTTGATTGGAATGAATATGCAAGCGATCCCGCCGTCAGAGTCCCTCATCGAGTATCCGAGCGACTTCCCGATCAAGGTGATGGGCCCGACTCATATCGATTTCGCCCCGACCATCGTGCTGGTGGTGCAAAAGCACGACAAGGATTTCCATGAAGGCAAAATGGAAGTGCGTCCTTCGCCCAAGGGCAATTACACCGGCCTGACCGTGACCATCCGCGCCATCAGCCGCGAGCAGCTCGACGCCCTGTATAACGAGCTGTCGGCTCACCCTATGGTGAAGATTGTGATGTAAATCAGGCTTGCTGGCGCTGGAAGACGGCGATCTCTTCCAGCAGCCAGTCGCGGAACGCCTGCACCTGCGGCCTGCCGGCCGCGCCGGGCGGCGACACGAAAAAGTACTCGTCCGGGCACGGCGTGGCGGTATCGAACAGCCGCAGCAGTTGCCCGGAGGCGATCTCCTGCATCGCCACCACATGGCGCACCAGCGCCACCCCGTTGCCGTCGGCGGCGGAGCGTATCAGCATCGACAAATCCTCGAACATCAAGCCGCCGGACGGCTCGGCCATGTCGACCCCGGCCGCGCGCAGCCACGGTGACCATGGCTCCACCGAGCGCAGCAGCGTGTGCTGGCGCAGCTCGTGCGGCGTGGCAGGTTGCTGCCCGCCTCGATAGTGGGGACTCACTACGGGATAGTAGACATCGCCCATCAAGCGCTGCACCACCAGCCCTGGATAGTTGCCGCGTCCGAAGCGGATGCCGACATCGATGCCGTCGCGCGCCAGATCCTGCAGCTGGCCGCTCGATTGCAGCACCACTTCGATATCCGGATACAGGTCGATAAACCGGCCCAGCCGGGGCGCCAGCCAGCGCGCGGCAAACGATGGAATCGATGAAATCGTCAGCCGCTGGTTGACGCTGGAGGCCCGCATGGCGTCGGCCGCGGCGGTGATATCGGCGAAGGACTTGCCTAAAAACTGGGCAAACTTCAGCGCATCGCTAGTTATTTTCACCTGTCGGCCGTGGCGCACGAACAGCGGCCGGCCCAATTCCTCCTCCAAAGCGCGCACCTGGTGGCTGATCGCGCCATGCGTCAGGTGCAACTCTTCCGCCGCCCGCGAGAAGTTCTCGTGGCGTGCCGCCGCCTCGAAGGCGCGCAGTGCGGAAAAATTGGGCAGGCGGCGGCTGGCGCTCATCAGGTCGGCATGCTGTGGATAACTATGTGAATAAAATTAGCTAGAATCACGAAAATATAACGTTATACAGGCGCTACGGCAAGGCTTACCATGTGAATAAATCTACTCTAGCCGGAGCCATCATGCCTTTTGAACTGTACGTCGACAGCCTTTTTACCAGTCCCTACGCCATGTCGGCCTTTGTCGCGCTGACCGAAAAAGGCTTGCCGTTCACCGTCAAGACCGTGGACCTGGAAGCCGGCCAGCAAAAACACAGCGCCTACACGGCGCGCGCGCTGACCGCCCGGGTGCCGGCGCTGGTCGAGGGTGAGTTTGTGCTGACCGAGTCGACCGCGATCACCGAATACCTGGAAGAGAGCTTCCCGGCGCCGGAATACATCGCCCTGTACCCGAAAGACCGGCGCCAGCGCGCCCAGGCGCGGCAGATCCAGGCCTGGCTGCGCAGCGACCTGTTGCCGGTGCGCGCCGAGCGGGATACGGAAACTGTATTTTTTGGCAAGGCTTGCCAGCCGTTGACGGAGGCCGGCCAGGCCGCCGCCGACAAACTGATCCACGCCGCCAGCCAGCTGGTACAGGAAGGCCGCCCCAACCTGTTCGACAGCTGGTCGCTGGCCGACGTCGACTTGGCGCTGATGCTGAACCGCCTGATCCTGAACGGCGACGCGGTGCCGCAAAAGCTCAAGGACTACGCCGCCGGCCAGTGGCAACGGCCGTCCATCCAGCAGTGGCTGGAGCGTCACCAGCCTGGTTAACCCCGCAAGCCTGGGGTCTGACCCCGTGGGGTCAGACCCCGACCGGTTGCGGGTTCCAGCCCCGATCGGCGGGCTGATTTATAATGGCGGCATGACGTCTCCTACCCCAACCGAGCCGGCGCTGATACGCCACCTCGGCCTCGCCGACTACGACAGCACTTTCGCCGCGATGCGCGCCTTCACCGACGCGCGCACCCCGGACACCCGCGACGAACTGTGGATCGTCGAGCATCCGCCCGTGTTCACGCTGGGCCTGGGCGCCGACCGCGGCCACCTGCTGGCGGGCGCGGACTCGATCCCGGTGGTGCAGACCGACCGCGGCGGCGAAGTCACCTTCCACGGCCCCGGCCAGGTGGTGATCTACATGCTGATGGACCTGCGCCGCAACAAGCCGGGCGGCAAGCTGTACGCCCGGCAATTCGTCAATAAAATCGAGCAGGCGATCATCAACGTCTTAGGCGCGTATAATCTCGTCGGTGAGCGCGTTGACGGCGCGCCGGGCATCTACATGGCCGGCGGACCGAAACAAGGCGCCAAAATCGCCGCGCTCGGCTTGAAAGTGCGCGGCAACGGTTGCACCTATCATGGGCTGTCGCTGAATGTGGCGATGGATCTGGCCCCGTTTTCCTGGATTAATCCTTGCGGCTATGCCGGGCTGGAAACAGTCGATATGCGCACCGTCGGCGCGACCGCCGTGTTGTCCGACGTGCAACAACAACTGGCCGATGAGCTGATCAGCGTGCTGGCGCATGTGGCCGAACCCGCAGTACACGAATAACCAAACTTTGCCCGCGAGGGCACGCAGCCAAATGACTTCTGAAACCACCACCAGCGTTGCCCCGGCTTACAACCCAAGCGAAAAGCAAAAAGGCGCCAGCAAGACCGCGCGCATCCCGATCAAGATCGTGCCGATCGAACAGGTCGAGCGCCTGAAAAAGCCGGACTGGATCCGCGTCAAGGCGGCCTCGGCGTCGACCCGTTTCTACGAGATCAAGGACATCCTGCGCGAGAACAAGCTGGTGACCGTGTGCGAAGAAGCGAGCTGCCCGAACATCGGCGAATGCTTCGGCAAGGGCACCGCGACCTTCATGATCATGGGCGACAAGTGCACCCGCCGCTGCCCGTTCTGCGACGTCGGCCACGGCCGTCCGGATCCGCTGGACAAGGAAGAGCCGGCCAACCTGTCGAAGACCATCGCCGAGCTGCGCCTGAGCTACGTGGTGATCACCTCGGTCGACCGCGACGATCTGCGTGACGGCGGCGCCGGCCACTTCGTCGAGTGCATCCAGAACACCCGCGCGCTGTCGCCGAAGACCCAGATCGAAGTGCTGGTGCCGGACTTCCGCGGCCGCCTGCAAAAAGCGCTGGACATCTTCAAGGACGGCCTGCCGGACGTGATGAACCACAACCTGGAAACCGTGCCGCGCCTGTACAAGGAAGCACGTCCGGGTTCGGACTACATGCACTCCCTGCAGCTGCTGAAGGAATTCAAGGACCTGTACCCTGCGGTGAAGACCAAGTCCGGCATCATGGTCGGCCTGGGCGAGACCGACGAAGAGATCCTGCAAGTGATGCGCGACATGCGCGAGCACAACATCGACATGCTGACTATCGGCCAATACCTGGCGCCGTCGAACAGCCACCTGCCGGTGCGCCGCTACGTGCACCCGGACGTGTTCAAGATGTTCGAAGCCGAAGCCTACAAAATGGGCTTCAAGCACGCCGCCGTCGGCGCCATGGTCCGCAGCTCGTACCACGCGGACGAGCAGGCGCACAACGTGCTGGCTGCTGTGTAAAATTCAGCAAGGCCGAAAGAAGCAAGCCCTCGCAAGACGGTTTGCTTTTTTTTCGTTGATCGATATCAGAGGATAGTTGTCTATGTGCCTTGCCATCATCTTTGCGCAAGCTAGACTGGAATTAGTTTGCCGGGAGATGAACATGGCGATATTCGATATTGATGAAGCGAAAATTAAGCTGTCCAGGCTGATTGAAGATGCGTCCCATGGCCAGGAAGTCATCATAGCCGCAGGAGGTAAGCCTATTGTCCGGCTGGTAGCGATTCACGCTCATACAGCATTGCGTAAGCCCGGTTCAATGAAGGGAAAGATCTGGATCGCCGATGACTTTGATGGGCCGCTCCCCGACGACATACAGGCCGCCTTTGAAGGCCAATAGTGCAGCTTCTACTAGACACCCATGTCTTGCTCTGGTGGATGCAGGATAGTCGAAAGTTGTCCAGACATTCACGCGCGCTTATTGCGGCGGCTCAGACCGTGTATGTGAGTAGCGTATCTCTATGGGAAATTGCGATTAAGGTCCAGGCTGGAAAATTAAGTCTGGATTTAAAGGAGCTTGTCGCAAACATCGCGCGAGACGGATTTCTGGAACTAGTTATCTCTTACCCGCACGCAGCGCAGGTGGCGTTGTTACCTCTCATCCATCGCGATCCTTTTGACCGCATGTTGGTAGCCCAAGCAATCTGCGGCCCCATGAAACTGTTGACCGCAGACCGCGTTTTGACTGGGTATTCCGACCTTGTCGAGATGGTCTGACTCTTGTCGTCAGGAGCGGATCAGACGCTGATCAGCTTCAGGTCGAACGCGCGCTCGGCCAGCCACACCACCGCCACCAGCGCGATTACCGCCGAGCCGCCGGTCAGCAGGCGGCGGTAGAACCAGGTGCCGCGCAGCGCGAACGCCAGCGGCAGGAAGGCGGCGACGATGCACAGCTGACCGATCTCCACGCCCAGGTTGAAGCCGAATAAACTGGTCAGCAAGGCGCCCTGCGGCAGGCCCAGGTCGATCAGCACGCTGGCGAAGCCGAAGCCGTGGATCAGCCCAAACCCGAACGCCGCCACCGGCCGCCGGCCCCGGAACAACGGATAGATGTTGTTCAGCGCCGCCAGCACCACCGATGCCGCGATCGCCGATTCCACCCAGCGCGATGGCAGCGATATCAGCGACAGGCTGGCCAGCGTCAAGGTCAGCGAGTGCGCCAGCGTGAAGGCCGTCACCACTTTCAGCACGTCGATGAAGGACTCGCGCAGGCTGGCCGACGGCGTGCCGCGCGCACCGAGCATCACCGCCGGCAGCAGCAGTGACAGCAGGAACAGGATATGGTCGTAGCCGATCCAGATATGCCACACGCCGTCCTTCACGTAGGCGCCGAATTGCCGCCAGCGGTCCGGCGACGCCAGCGACAAGGTCTGGCGCGCGTGTGATGGATCGAAAATCGCGGTGGAGGTCGCGCCGTCGCGCGTCAGGCGCAGCAAGCCTTTGTGCTGCGGATCGAGATCGGCGAACAGCTGGTAGTTGATGATCAGCGCCGTTACCGGACCGGGACAGGCCGCATGAAAACGCAGCACGCTGTAGGCGCCGTCGGTGTGATCGTCGACCAGCTGCTGGTCGGTGTCGATGCGGCAGGCGCCTTGGTCGGTGGCGATGCCCAGCCGTTCCAGTGCATACGCCGCGATCGCCGCATGCCGCGTGCGGATCTCGTCCCATGTCAGCTTGCCGTCACCATCCTGGTCTAGACCGATGGCAAAATCCAGGTCGCGTAGCGCGATGTCCCACTGGCCGGTGATGCGCTCGCCCTGCACTTCCAGCGACAGATAGCTGTCGCTGGGCTTGTGCGCATAGGCCGGCAGCGCCACGCCGCACAGCAGCGCAAAAAATAGCATCAGGCGTTTCATCATGTCCCCGCTTGCAGTTGTCGGATCAGGCGCGCTGCGGCCACGTCCTCGGTGCGGTTCAACGCGACCCAGTCCAGCACCGGCCTGGCGGCGTTGGCGTCGCGCGCCTGCACCGCCGATTCCAGGTAGATGCGGATATCGGCCGCTTCCTTCTGCACCGCCCAGTTCTTGCGCGCCAACGCCAGCGCGGTGGCCGGATCGTGGCGCAGCATCAGTTCGAAGCGCGCCTGCTCGCGCTGGTGCACGGTGTCGCCGCGTTGGGCGGCGGCGTCGAAGCGGGCCGCCAGTTCCTTCACGTCAGCGGCCAGGGCTATGCGCACATTGCCCTGCTGCTGCAACGCCAGTGCGCGACGCAGCAGCAGCGCGTCGATGCGGGTCTGGTCCTTCAGCAGCGTGGCGACTTCGGTTGCGCGTCGCTGCTCCAGCAGAAAATCGGCATAGGCGCCCAGCAGGTAGCTGTCGCGCGGGCTCAGTGCCAGCGCGCGCTTATAGCGCGCCTCGGCGATGCTCGCCGCGCCGCGCCGTTGCGCCATCTCCGCCAGCAGCGTCAACGCCCACACCTGAAGCTCGGCCGGCGCGTTGCTGCTGCGTTCCAGTGTCAGATCCAGCAGCTGTTCGCTTTTCAAGGAGCGCCCCGTCGCCGCGCCAACGTTGGCGATGCAGGTGATGGTGACCAGTTCTATCGACATCGCCGACAGGTGCGCGCAGCTGGCGGTGGCGCCGGCGTAGTCGCCTTGCACGGTCTGCACGGTGGCCTGCGTCAGCCATGCCTGCGCATTGTTCGCATCGGTCGCCAGCACGGCCTTCAGATCGTCCATCGCCGGCTTGAATTGGTGGGTACTTTGCAGCAGCGTGGCGCGCAGCAGGCGCACCGTTGCCGGCGGCGACGACAGCCACCACCATGGCGCCAGCGCCGCTTGCGCGTAGCCGAGGTAGCGTGGATCGGTTTCGCTGCGGGCCAGGCCGATGTAGCGCGTCGCCAATGCCGTGGCCAGCGCCACGTCGTTGGGGCGGGCATTCAGTTCGCTGCGCATGCGGCGCAGTTCCTGTTGCACCGGATCGCCTCGGCGCGGCAGCGTCTCGATCACTTGCCGGCCGCTGGCGGGAATGTAAGGCGTCGCCTGCACCGCCGCCGCAGCGACCAGCAGCAACGCAAATAATGACTTCTTCATGATGACCTCAAAACGGTGACAAGGGCGGGCAAACTTCAAACCCGCCCTTATGCTGCAAGGCTTACTTGTACGCGACCGGTTCCGTATCCTCCGGCGCGGTGGCGACGATGCTGTCCGTCGCCATCGGCTCGGTGGAGGTCTCGCTGCCATCGCCGATGATGGCCAGTACCGCCGTGTAGAACGCATCGAGCATCACCACCGGTGGCGGTGGTGGCGGCGTGACCGGCGTGTGGTCTTCATAATGGGTGCTGCCCCCGCATGCGCTGAGCACCAGCAGCGCAATCAGGCCGAGGGACTTCATGGCTTGCTCCGTGCGGCCGTGATGCCCGAGGTTTGCGGCGAACCGGCGATCGGCGTCTTCAGGTACGGGAAGGCGGCGGTGAAGAAGCTGTCGTCCAGGTAGGCGCCGTCGGTGAAGTGCAGGCCGCCGGCCGGTGCGTCGGCGGGCGCGCAGCCCAGGTTCAGCGTGCACAGTTTGCCCATCACCACGCGCAGCGCGATGTCGACCACGTCGTCGCCGGGACGGCGGCCGTTGGGGAAGCCGGCATTGTCGCCGCCGATCACGCCCAGGCGGTTCTGCGCACCCATCGCGACGGCGGGCGTCGAAGTGTTCAGGCGTAGCATTTCGGAAGCGGTCACGGTGGCCGGCTGGTTCAGGCCCTTGACGCCGGTGAGGAAGGCCGCCACCAGGTCGTTGCGCGGGAAGTTGGTCGGCGCCTTGGCGCCGGCGCTGCCGTACAGGATCTCGATCAGCGCCGGCAGCGTGGGATTGGTGACGTAGGTCGCGAACTGCGCGTCGCCGGAAGGCTTGCTGCTGTTGAAGGTGTCCTTGTCCTTCAGGCCGATGACGACTTCATTCACCAGCGGCATGCCGAGGCGCGATACCTGGGTCCAGGCGCCGCCCTCCTTCGATGGCGCGCTGGAATTCGGCGTCGGGTTCAGCAGGCGCGCCTGGCGCACGCTGGCCGTGGTCCAGCCGCCGATCACGGGGTCGCTGCTGCCGGAGGCGGTCAGGCAGGAGGCGGCCACTTCCAGTTCGATCGAGGTGACGTTCTTGTCGGCCAGGTCGTCCTTGGCGGCTTTCTCGGCGTTGGCGCTGAACTCGGTGGCCGGGGCCTTGATGTTGACCAGGTCGAAGGTCTCGCCGAGGTTGACCACGAACGGGTCCTTGCGCTGGCCGACGAACATGCGCGCCGGCGTGCTGCAACCGGG
This sequence comes from Duganella rhizosphaerae, assembly GCF_040364205.1. Taxonomy (NCBI): domain Bacteria; kingdom Pseudomonadati; phylum Pseudomonadota; class Betaproteobacteria; order Burkholderiales; family Oxalobacteraceae; genus Duganella; species Duganella rhizosphaerae. The sequence continues at coordinate 226,122 of NZ_BPWK01000006.1, read as the reverse complement.
GATGTTGACGTTGTACATGTGGGAGGCGGCATAGGCCGCGTAGTTCGGGATCGACTTGTTGCCGATGTTGTCGAGCGGCTTGTCGAAGGTGCTGGTGCCGTCGGCCGCGTTGGTCACGGCGGCCTTGCTGCCGGTGCGGCGGTCGCCGCGCACCACGTTGACTGTGTAGGTCTCGCGCACGTTGGCGCCGGCCGCGTTGGGGCCGGCGATGGCGCCGCCGTTGATCACCAGCGGGATCGACACCTGCTTGCCGCCGACGGTGAGCTTGGTGTCCTTGTTAGCATTGTTGAAGCGGAACTGGAAGGTCAGGTCTTCCTTGGCGTCGCCGTTGTTGTCGATGTGGATCTCGTACAGCGCGTTCGGGTCCATGGCGAAGTAGTTCGGACCGCCGTAGGCATCCTGCAGCGGGATGTAGTTGGCGATCAGGGTGACGAAGTTGGCGCGGCCGCTTTCATAGCTGCGGAACATGTAGAAGTCGGTGCCGTCCACTTTAGGACTCTGCGCCACGAACGGCGCTTCGCGATGGCTGGACGCCATGGCCGCTGGTGCGAATGCGCTTGCCAGCGCGCCGACGACGGCCGCGCGCATCGCGTGTTTGACGATAGTTTGCATTTCGTTTTCTCCCCAATAGGTTGATCTGCCAGGTACTGCGTCTTGATATACGGTGCTCGATGCGCGCCGGATTCAAATTAGATTAATTTTGTCGCTTAAAAATTCCTGCTCAACGTCAGCCGCAGCGTGCGTGGTTCGACCGGATGGAAGTGCACGCCGTTGACGCCCTCCGCCGGCTCCCCCGGCAGGCGCGACGCGTAGTAGTAATCGATGTCGCTGGCGCGCCGGTTGAACAGGTTGAAGCCGTCCAGCGTCAGCCTGGTCTTGCGGTCCAGCTGGTAGCCGATGCGGCCGTAGGCCAGCGTGGTGGCGGCCGAGCGCATGCTGTTGTCCTCGACCAGCGGACGCGGACCGAAGTAGCGCAGCTCGAAGCCGCCGGACCAGCGGCCGATGTCCTTGACCGTCACGCCGAACGAGGCCACCTTGTCCAGCGCTTCCGGCACGTAGTTGCCGGACGGGTCGTTGCGGCGATAACGCGCGCGCGAGGCCGACAGGTCGAGATCGAACAGCAGCCACGGCGCGGCGATGTAGTGGTTGCTCCACTCGATGCCGCGGCGGCGGCTGGGGCGGCTCGCCTCGGTGTCGCCGCTGTCGCCGGCGAACACCAGTTCGGAATCGATATCGAGCGTCCACAGCGACATGGAACTTTGCAGGCCGGGCAGCCATTCGCTGCGCACGCCCAGTTCGGCGCCGCGCGTGCCGACCAGCGGCGTGGCCGGATCGGCGGCCTTGAGCACGCCGCGCGCGTCGTTGCTGTGGAAGCCGGCGCCGTAGTTGACGAAGTACTCGGTCTGCTGCCACGGGCCGAAGATCAGCGACAGCTTGGGCGAGGCCTTGTGCGCTTCGGCGCCGGCGCCGTTGACGTTGAAGCGGTAGGCGTCATAGCGTAGTCCGGCGATGCTGCGGAAGGTCGGCGACCAGTAGCTGGTGTTTTCCCAATACAGGCCGGCGCTCGCTTCGTTGACGCGGTCTTCGCTGACGGTGGCGATGCGCCGGCGCGCGACGGTGTGGTGCAGGCCGAGCGGCGCGATGTGGTCGTAGCGCGTCTGCACGCCGAATTTGTTGCGCATGTCCACACCGGCAAGCTGGCGGACCCACGTCTGGCTCGCGTTGAACCCGGCCATCGTGCGGCGCTCGCTTTGCTGGAACTGGTCGCCGTTGACCGGATCGTTGAGCAGGTAGGTGAAGTCGCTGTACAGGTCCAGGCTGGAGCGCACCAGATAGGCCGACGCCTCGGTGATGCTGTCCTCGCGGCGCTGGTGCATAGCCCATGCAAGGCTGGTGCGCGAGGTGTCGCCGCCGTCGCTCGGATTGGCGCTGCCGTAGCGGTCCAGGCGGCCGTCGTCCACCGCGCGCTGCGGCAACTGGTCGGTGGCGTTCCACCGGTTACGGTAGGCCATGGCGGTGATGCTGTAGCCGTCCTGCGCGTCGCCGCGCGTGTAGCGCAGCGTGGCGCTGGCTTTGCGCACCTGTTCCGGCGTCTGCCACGGTCCGTTGTTGCGGCTTAGCTCCAGGCCGTACAGCAGCGTGCCGCCGGCCGCTGCCAGCGAGTCGGCCAGCACGCCGCGCTGGTAGCCGTAGCTGCCCAGCGTGACGCTGGCGGAACCCTGCGCCAGCCGGTCCGCAAGCCGGATGTGGGCGGCGCCGGCCGATGAGAAATCGCCTTCATCGGCGAAGTAGCTGCCCTTCTTGTAGTCGATGCGCTGCACCAGCTCCGGGATCAGGAAATTCAGGTCCGAGTAGCCCTGGCCGTGGGCGTTGCTGCGCATATTGACCGGCATGGCGTCGACATAGGTGGCGAAGTCGGTGCCGTGGTCGAGGTTGAAGCCGCGCAGGAAGTACTGGTTGGCCTTGCCGTCGCCGCTGTGTTGGGTGACGATCATGCCGGGCACGAACTCCAGCAGTTCGCCGGTGCGCAGCGCCGGCCGGCTGGCGATCAGGCTGGACGTGACCGTGCCCTGGCTGGCCGCGTCCGAGGTGCCGACCGCGTTGTCGTAGTGCGCCAGCACGATCACGCGCGCGGCTGTTGCGCCGTCGCCACCCTCTTCGGCGGCGCCGGCGCCGGCCGCGATGGCGGCGGCGACCAGTCCGGCGATCCCGTTCTTGATCACGCTCTTGCTCACAATCCTGCTCCCGCGTGGTGTTTTCGATGACCCATGTACGCAGCGGCGTGGCGGTCGGATTCAAAATAAATATGTGGTCGCGCGTACGCGCGATATGGTATTTTTCTCACGCTTGCTACTTTTCCCACTTCCTCAAGGCCCGCAGTGTCAGACGCGAATACTCTCGATCCCCAGCAGCTGCGCATCTGGCTGCAAGGTGCGGCCAAACGCGACGCTGTCGCATTTCGTTCACTCTACGATGCGACATCGGCGAAACTGTTTGGCTTCGCGCTGCGTATATTGAACAAGCGCGAACTGGCCGAAGAGGTGCTGCAGGAAAGTTTCGTCGCGATCTGGAACAACGCCGGCACCTATCAAAGCCATTTGGCCGCACCCATGACGTGGATGACGACCATCGTCCGCAACAAGGCTTTCGATCTGTTACGCCGCAGCGATGTGACCACCGAAATCGACGGCGAACAGTTTGACAGCGAGGTTATCAATGCACTGCAAGATCCCGCAGCCACCCCCATCGAGGCGCTGCAAATGAGCCGCGACGCCAAGGCGCTGGCCTATTGCATGTCGGCGCTGGAAGGGTTGCACCGGCAGGTGCTGGGCCTGGCCTTTTTCCATGACCTGTCGCACAGCGAGGTGGCGCAGCAGATGGCTCTGCCGATCGGCACCGTCAAGACCTGGATACGCCGCAGCCTCGACAAGCTGAAGACTTGCCTGGCCAAGGGAGAGCGCGCATGAACCTCCGCGACAACGCTGCGCTGCGCGACAAGCTGGCGGCGGAATACGTGCTGGGCACGCTCAAGGGTGGCGCGCGCCGCCGCTTCGAAGGCCATCTGCATAACGATGCCGCGCTGCGCCGCATCGTGGTCGAATGGCAGGACCGGCTGGTGCCACTGGCCGAGTTCTCCACCGCGCAGCAGCCGCGCAAGCAGGTGTGGCTAGGCATCGAGCGCCGCCTGAACCTGCCGCGTGCGTATGCGGCGTGGCAGTTCTGGCGCAACGACTCGCTGACGTTCTGGCGTTCGCTGGGCGTGGTGTCGACCGCCGTGGCGGCCTTGCTGGTGGTGACGATCGGCGTGCGCACGCTGCAGGCGCCGCAGCTCGACTATGTCGCCACGCTGACCGACGACAAGGCGCAGACCGCGCTGGTGCTCACCGGCGACCGCCGCCACCAGTCGATGACGGTGCGCGTGGTCGGCGCGGCGGCGGTGCCGGCCGATAAATCGCTGGAACTGTGGGCGGTGCCGAAATCGGGCCATCCGCGTTCGCTGGGCTTGCTGAGTGAGCGTGGCGAGCTCAAGCTGGCGATGACCAGCAAGGCGGTCGGTGACGACGTGGCGCTGCTGGCGGTCACGCTGGAGCCGAAGGGCGGTTCGCCGGATCCGAACGGGCCGACCGGACCGATCCTGTACAAAGGCAACTGGGTCCGGGTGATGTAGGGGGAAAGTTGCTATCATCGCGGATGTCGGGCTCCGGCCCCATTCGCGAAAGGCAGTCATGGACGCCAGCAAGTTCAACCCGGAATACTTCAACCAGTTCGGCAAGGGCACGCTGCCCGATCACCTGGGCATAGTCATCACCGGCGTGCGCGAAGGCGAGATCGTCGCCGAGTTCGCCGTCACGCCGCAGCACCTGGCGCCGAACGGCTTCCTGCATGCGGGCAGCGTGGTGACCTTGGCCGACACCGCCTGCGGCTACGCCTGTTTCTCGCACCTGCCGGAAGGCGCGCACAGTTTCACCACCATCGAATTGAAGTCGAATCACTTGGGCACGGCGCGCGACGGCGTGGTCGAGGCGACCGCGAAGATGGTGCACCTGGGCCGCACCACGCAGGTGTGGGACGCCATCGTCAGCAACAAGGCTACCGGTAAGACGATAGCGTTGTTCCGCTGCACACAGATGGTTTTGTACCCGAAATAACTGTTAAATTTGTGTCTGGCATCGATCCTGCACACGAGAAACCAAGATGATGAAATTTCGCTGGACGGCCGCGCTCGGCCTCTTGGGGGCCGCATCGCTGGCTGCGTCGCTGGCCTCCGCGCAAACGCCGTACACCGATGACGCCACCTACGTCGGCCTCGGCGGCAAGGACGGCATTAGGAAGATCGTCGACACCTTCATCCCGCTGGTGCTGGCCGATCCGCGCATCAAGGAAAACTTTGCCGACTTCGACATGGCGCAGCTGAATGTGCGCCTGCAGGAACAGTTCTGCGAATTTGCCGGCGGTCCGTGCAAGTACACCGGCAAATACCGCGACAAGACGATGGACGGCGTCGGCACCGTGCGCGACATGGCCACCGTGCATCAGGATTTGAAGATCACCAATGCGATGTTCAACGCGCTGACCGAGGATTTGCAGATCGCGATGGAGCGGAACCAGGTGCCCAGCAGCGTATCGAACAAGCTGATCGCGAAACTGGCGCCGATGCAGCGCGCCATCGTGACCACCACCGCGCAGACCAGGCCGGAGATGGGCAAGTTCCTCGCCACCGGCGGCGTCAGCCAGGTGGAGGGCGCAGGCGGCGGCGGCATCACGCCATGGGCGCTGATCAGCGGCTACGGCACGCGCGACAGCTGGGGCGCCAATGCGCACGCCACCTACATCGACACCCAGGATTATAAGCTCAACAGTTACGGTGTGGCGGTGGGCGTCGCCGACCGGCTGGAGCTGTCGCTGGCGACGCAGGAATTCAAGGGCAGCCTGGCGCCGCTGAACCAGCTCAACATCAAGCAGGACATTTTGGGCGTGAAGCTGAAGGTGGCGGGCGACGCCGTCTACGAGCAGGACAGCTGGATGCCGCAGGTGGCGGTCGGCATCCTGTACAAGCGCAACAAGGGTGTGGGCGGGCTGGGCGCGCTGGGCGTGAGCAATGTGAAGCAGCTGGGCGCCAGGGATGATCACGGCTACGATTACTACGTGGCGGCCACCAAGATCCTGTTCGAGCAGAGCATGCTACTGAACGGCACGCTGCGGGCGACCCGCGCCAATCAGATGGGTTTGCTGGGTTTTGGCGGCGACAAGGGCGACAGCATGCGGCTGATGCCGGAGCTGTCGGTGGCCTACCTGGTCAACCGCAAGCTGGCGCTGGGCGCCGAGTACCGCCGCAAGCCGCACAATCTGGGCGTGGACAACGAGAAGGCCTACTACGACGCCTTCGTGGCCTGGTTCCCGAGCAAGCATTTTTCGCTGACGGCGGCGTATGCCGAGCTGGGCGACATCACCATCTTCAATCCGAAGAAGCAGCACGGCCTGTACCTGTCGGCGCAGGCGGGCTTCTAAGCGGGGGTCAAGTCTGACATTCGGACACGAGCTCTGCCGTAGCACCCGTTACGGCAGAGCTCGTGTCCGAATGTCAGACTTGACCCCCGATTTTTATCCGTGCAGTGATTCTTCCAGCAGCTTGTGCAGGGCGGCGAAGTCCGGTTCGCCCAGGTAGCGCTTGAGGATCTTGCCATCCTTGCCGATGACGAAGGTGGTCGGCGTCATCGCCACGTTGCCGTAGGCTTTGGCGGCCGAGCCGTCGGCGTCGAGCGCCACCTTGAATGGCAGCTGGCGGGTTTCGGCGTAGTTCAGCACGTAGTTCGCCGGGTCGTAGCTCATCGCCACGGCGACGAACTCCAGGCCCTGGCCCTTGAACTTGTTGTAGGTGTCGACCATCTTCGGCATCTCGGCCACGCAGGTGGTGCACGAGGTGGCCCAGAAATTGACCATCACCACCTTGCCGCGCAGGCTCTCCGGCGAGATCTTCTCGCCCTTGATGCTGAGGAAGGTGACTTCCGGCGCGCTCTGGCGCTTGTTCAGCGACAGGTAGCCGCCAAAACCGATGGCGCCGATCAGCACGGCGGCCAGTACTGGCTTGATCCAGCCGGGCGATTGCGTCTTTTGCATGATGAATCCAGGCGACTAAGGAGAGGAGGCCATTATAGACCTCCTCCGGATCAGGAGTTGGACGCCGACTTGTTCGGCTGCAAGCTCTTCCACTCGTCCTCGGTGATGTATTCGAATACCTTGACCACCTTGTTCACGCCGCTCACGCCGCGCGCCACGTCGGCGCCGATCTGGCCTTCGCGCTGGGTCACGCGACCCATCAGGAATACCACGCCGCGCTCGGTCACCACCTGGTAGGAGTTGGCCGAGATATCCTTCATGTCGACCAGGCTGGCCTTGACCTTGGTGGTGATCAGCGCATCGTTGGAGCGCGAGGTGTAGCTCGACGGGCCGGCGATCTCCAGCTCGTTGATCACCGCCACCACGCCTTCGATGCCGCGCAGCTCGCGCTCGGCGGCGGCCTTCATGGCCTCGTCGCGCACTTCGCCGGTCAGCAGCGCCCGGCGGTTGAAACTGTTGATGTTGGTATGACCCGCATCGCCGACGACGTTGTTGAGCTTGATGCTGCCCTTGACTTCGATCGCCCGGTCTTCCGTCTGCGCACCCAGGGTGCGGCGGTCGGTTGCGGCCAGCGTCCCGGAAATGGCGCCGCCCGCGACCAGCGCGACGCAGCCCGACAACGAAGCCAGCATAGCGCCGCACAGCACGCTCATGGCCAGCGGCCGTTGTACTTTTTTCCAGATAACGCCGGGATTAGTCATTCACATCTCCTCCGAATAGCGCGACGTCGATGCCGTCGCAAATGCAGTGTATGGTCACCAGATGGACTTCCTGGATACGGGCAGTACGGTCGGCCGGCACGCAGATGTGCACGTCGGCGTCGGTCAACATTTTGCCGATGGCGCCGCCGCCCTTGCCGGTCATGGCCACCACGCGCATTTCGCGCTCCAGCGCCGCTTCGATCGCCGCCATCACGTTGGCCGAGTTGCCCGAGGTGGAGAACGCCAGCAGGATGTCGCCGGCCTGGCCGAACGCCTGCACCTGCTTGGAGAAGATCTCGCGGTAGCTGTAGTCGTTGGCCACCGCCGTCAGGATCGAGGTGTCGGTGGTCAGCGCCATGGCCGGCAGCGGGAAGCGTTCGCGCTCGAAGCGCCCCACCAGCTCGGCCGCGAAGTGCTGGGCGTCGGCGGCCGAACCGCCGTTGCCGCACACCAGAATCTTATTGCCGTTGGACAACGCCGAGAACATCAGCTCGATCGCTTGCGCGATGTGCGGAGCGAGAACGGTGGCGGACTGGATTTTGATTTCGGCACTTTCGTGGAAGTGCGAGAGTATGCGTTGATTATTCATAGTGTGCTGATTATAGTGCAGCCGCACAGCGGTCCGGACAAGCGCTGTTAAAAATGCTTACATTTCCAGCGCGTTTTGTATCCATGACAACTTTTCGCCGTCGATGGCGACCAGGTCGAAGCGGCACGGCGGCACGCTGCGGTAGCGCAGCAGGTAGAACTGGGCGGCGTGGATCAGCCGCCGTTGCTTGGCCGGGGTGACGCTGGCGGCCGCCCCGCCGAACCGGCTCACGGCCCGGCGCCGCACTTCGACAAACACCAGGTGGGCGCCGTGCTGCATGACCAGGTCGATCTCGCCGGCCTTGCACAGGAAGTTGCGCTCGACCAACACCAGTCCGGCTGCGCTCAGGTGGGCCAGCGCCCGGTCTTCGCCGAGCCGGCCCAGGCGTTGCTGCGTGGTCTGCGGCATGGCGGCACCGGCATCACGGCGTGACCGGCAGCGGCACGCCGTTTTTATACACGGCAGGCTGCTCGACGCGCTCGAAACTGGCCGCGCCCTGGCCGAAATCGACTGTCAGCCGGCCGGTCACGCCGTCCAGGTGGAAGCGGCCGGAGCGGTGGCGGACGATCTCGCGCGCCACCCGGTAGGCGTCGATGCCCAGCGCGTACAGGCGTTCGATGTCGGCGCTGTTCGATTGCAGCGGATGCGGGTAGACCATCACCGCCGGATGGTCGCGCTGGATTTGCCACGGCAGGTCCAGCAGGCGCACGCCGTCCAGTTCCTGGGTCGGGCTGTTGCTGCCGCTGCCGGGGTTCAGCGCCGAGGTGCCGTAGATCGGCAATGCCCGCAATTGCGGCGCCGGCGCCGGGACGGGTGGCGGCGGCAGCGCATCGGCGGTGCTGAAGGTCGGATTGGTCGGCTCGCTGTTGAAGGCGTCGCCGAGGGCGCCGCGCAGCTGGCGGGTCTGGTCGGCGCTCATGGCGGAAAACAGCAGGCCGGGCGGATCGTCGCGCAGGCGCGCGCGCAGCTGCACCAGTTCCGGGTCGCTGAGGTAGCCGTCGGGCGCGCTCAGCTCCACCATCTTGACCGGCAGGCCGTGGCGCTGCCACTGGGCGGCGAAGGCGGCCGCGACGCGGCGCTGCCAGGGCGTGCTGGTGCTTAAAATCATGGCAGTGCTGCCGGGCAGGTCGGCGGCGGCCCACTGGGCGGCCTGGCGCGCTTCCTCTTCGATCGACAGGCCCATGGCCAGCATCAGCGGCGGCAGCGGCGCGGCGCCGGCCAGGCCGTAGCCCTCCGGATAGTTCAGCGCGATGGTCGGTTTTTGCAGCAGGGGGCTGGCGGCGATGGCTGCCACGGCGGAGCGCGCCAGCGGGCCGATGATGATGTCGTCCTGCTGCTGGGCGCGGGCGTAGCTGGCCAGCACGTCCTGCGGCACGTCGCCGGTTTCCACCACGGTGACGGTGATGTTGTCGCGGTCGCGTTCCCAGGCCGCCAGAAAGCCGGCCCGCACCGACGACGCGGCCAGGCCCAGCGTTTCGGACCGCAGCGGCAGCAGCAAGGTCATGCGGATAGGCGCGTTGGACGGTTGCGCCGTCTCGTCGGCGGCGCGCACCGGGCCGGGAACGGCGTCCGGGGTGACTGTCAGGCCGGCGCCGGTCGGGGCGGTGCGGGCTGGCGGGGCCATGCCGGGCAGCGTGACGGCAAAGGTTTCGGCGGGCGGCGGCGTCGGTTCCGGCGGCGGCTTGGGCAACGGCGCCGGGGGAGCTGGCGGCGCCAGCGGCGCCGCCGCACTTGTATTTGATGAGCCGGGCGCGCACAATCCTCCGGGCGCATTGCAGAACGGCGTGCTGCACGCACTGACCAGGGCCGCAATCGCACACAGCAGCGACAACCTCACACTATTCATCCTACCCCCAATGACCGCACAAGAATCCAGCTCCATCGCCACCCTGCCCGTGATGGGCGAAATGGCGCACCAGACCTATCCTAGCGCAACCTTGTACGTCGTGGCGACCCCGATCGGCAATGTGACGGATATAAGCCTGCGGGCGCTGCATGTCTTGAGCCTGGTCAACGCCGTGGCCTGCGAGGACACCCGCAACACCGCGCAGCTGATGACCCGTTTCGGCCTGCACAAGCCGCTGATCGCGGCCCACCAGCACAACGAGCGCGAAGTGGCGGAAACGCTGATCGCCCGCCTGCAGGCCGGCGAGCGCATCGCGCTGGTGTCGGACGCCGGCACGCCGGCCGTGTCCGATCCCGGCGCGCGCATCGTCGACGCGGTGCGGGCGGCCGGCTTGCGCGTGCTGCCGCTGCCGGGCGCCTCGGCGGCGGTGACGGCGCTGTCGGCCAGCGGCCTGGTGAACGATCAGTTTTACTTCGTCGGTTTCCTCCCGGCCAAGGCCAAGCAGCGCGAGAACTTCCTCGGCACGCTGCGCGCGGTGACGGCCACCATGGTGTTCTACGAAGCGCCGCACCGCATCCTCGATTGCGCCACGGCGCTGGCTGCGGTGTTCGAGCCGGAGCGCCAGGTGGTGTTCGCGCGCGAGCTGACCAAGATGTTCGAGGAAATCCACCGTTGCCCGCTGTCCGAGGCGGAGGCGTGGATCAAGGCCGATGCGCATCGCGAAAAAGGCGAGTTCGTCGTGCTGCTGGCCGGCGCGCCGGCGGCCGAGGACGAGCAGGACGTGGAGGCCGAGCGCATCCTCAAGATTCTGCTGACCGAATGCTCGGTCAAGCAGGCCGCCAACCTGGCGGCCTTGATCACCGGCCGCAAGAAAAACGCGCTGTACGACCGCGCCTTGCAGCTCAAGGGCGACGAATAATCAGAACTTGCAGCCGCTGTCCTTTTTGTCCAGCATCCAGATGAGCGGAGCCAGCAGGCCACCGCCGCCCTTCCTGCAGTCGGGTCGGGTGGCGCTTTGGATGTCGCGTCCCAGCTTGGATTCCCGCTCTTCGGGATACAGCGGATGGTCGTCCAGCTGCGCCACCGGCAGCCCGGCGCGGGCCGGGTCCTTGGCATTGGCTTCCTTGCGGGCGGTTTTCAGCGCCGCGTTCATGTCGAATTTCTTCGCTTGCAGTTCCGGGTGCAGTGGGTCGGGCGCGGTGCTGGCCGGCGCCGGCAGCGTGATCGCCTGCGCGGTGACCGGGGCTGGCTCGGCGGCTGGCGCTGGCGGGCTGGCGCGGCTGGCCAGCTGCGGCCGTTCGCGCTTGCGCGGCTGGACCGGCTCCGGTTTCGGCTTGGGCGGCGGCTCCACCTTGGCCACGACGGGCTTGGGCGGCTCGGCCGGCCGCAGCCAGACCGTCATGCTCTTGGCTGGCCGCTGCTCGTCAGGCGCGCTGGGCGCCGCCAGCCGGTAGCCGAAAATCAGCGCCAGATGCAGCACCAGCGAGACGGCGATGCCCGCAGCGATCCCCGGCCGCCGCATCGTCGCCGGCTGAAATTGCTCGAAAGTCGCGCTCATGGCTTTTTAGATAATTTATGCACACCGCCATAATCTCACATTGAAAAAAAATCGCCATGGTACATACTGATTTCATAGTGGTACTTGACGGATAGTGAGGCAGCTTGTATTATCTTGCTTCTTCGGAGTGTGGCGCAGTCCGGTAGCGCACCTGGTTTGGGACCAGGGGGTCCAAGGTTCGAATCCTTGTACTCCGACCAAGATTCAAGAAAAAAGACTCAAGAGCTTAGGCTCTTGGGTCTTTTTTTTATTTCCAAATTATATAAGCGCTTATATAGAGTGTTATCATCGTTGCATGAAACGACTGATACCCTCCCTCTTATTGTTGCAGTGCCTGGCGCTGAATCCTGCATTCGGCAGCGGCCAGGACGTTCCCGACGCGATCGTCGTCAGCGGCGCCAAGGATCCGGACTGGAAGACCTACCGCGCCTTCAGCGCCGGACTGGACATCTTCGAGCAGCAGCACCAGATGGCGCCCGGCGCGTCGCTGCGCTTTGTGCTGTTACCCAAGGCGGCCAACGCCTCGCTCAAGGATATCAAGCTGCGCATCGCGGGCGACGAGATGAGCCTGTCGCTTGCGGTCGCCGAAGACGGCACATTCAGCGTGCCGCGCAGCGAGGCCGCCAGCAAGGAGGATGCCGAGCTGCTGCTCAATCGCAAACCGGGCACGTTCCGCTGGCGTCCGGACGTGCACACGCCGGGTGTACCACCCAACGCGCGCCGCCTGGGCGATCTGCGGCTGGAGTGCGCGGTGCGCTGGGCGGTCGAGCAATACGAACTTCCTTACGTGATCCGCAAGCTGATGAACGCGGCGGGCCAGCCTTGCCTGACCTCGCGGATCAAGGTCGACAATATCGCGCCGCGTCCGGTCGCCGCGATGTATCTCAGCTGGAATGGCCGCCGCAGCCAGCTGCCCGCCAGCCTGCTCGAGGATGGCGGCAAGGTCTACCTGGCCCCGGTCCATGACCAGGATTGGCCGGACGACGCCCTGCTGGAATTCGATTTCGTGCCGGTCGCGACGCGCTGAGCCGCAAACGAGCTATACGAATAGTTCATAGATCCGGTTGAATATGCAATTGGTTGCCTAACAAGCTCTTGCGTAATATTAAATGAGCGCGGGGAAAACGCGCAGTCAAAAATTACGGAGAGACCATGCAACCGACTACGCTCAACTGGCCCATCGCCTGCTAGCTCGCCGCATCCCGCGAGCGCCTGTTTCCAACTATTAGAGCTTAGCGCCGTCCCAGGCAGGCATTCGCACATTCATTCGTTCCTAAAAATAAAACACTGGAGACACAATGAAATTGAATACTTCGAAGACAGTCATCGCCGCTGTCGTAGCTGAAATGTTGATGATGGTGGGCGCGTCCGCGCAAACGTCAAGCGAGGCCAAGCCGCTCGATACCGGTTCCGTTGTCGTCGTCAGCGGCATCCGCGCCTCGCTGTCGTCGTCGCTGACGACCAAGCGCATCCAGGACGGCGTGGTCGACGCGGTGTCGGCCGAGGATGCCGGCAAATTCCCTGACACGAATATCGCCGAGTCCCTGCAGCGCGTGACCGGCGTGCAGATCCAGCGCAACAATGGCGAAGGCCGCTACATTTCCGTGCGCGGCCTGGGGCCGGAGTTCAACAATGTGCTGGTCAATGGCCGCACCATGACCAGCGACACCGGCGGCCGCGAGTTCTCCTTCGACCTGCTGTCCTCCGACCTGATCTCGAAAGCGCTGGTCTACAAAACGTCGCAAGCCTTCCTGCCGGAGGGCGGCATCGGCTCGACGGTGGACATCCAGACCGCGCGCCCGCTGTCGGGCAAGCTGGGCCACAGCTCGGTGGTCAATGTGTCGGATTCCTACGATAGCAACTCCAAGAAGAACACCCCCAATATCAGCGGCATGTACTCGTTTGCCAACGAGAACCGCAGCTTGGGCGTGACCGGCTCGCTCTCCTACACCGACCGCGCGTCCAAGCAGAACAAGGCCGTCAACGACGCCTGGAACTACCGCGACGTCTCCATGATCAACGGCGACCTCAACTCCAAAGGGTTGACCATGGCCGACGTGACCACCAAGAAGCTCTATATGCCGCAGAGCTATGGCTTCCAGCAGGAGAACGAAAGCCGCAAGCGCCTGGTCGGCAATCTGACGGTGCAATACAACCCGTCGCCAACCTGGAAACTGACGGCGGACGCCCTGTACTCGCGCCTCGATCAAAAGAACGACGTGATCGCGTTCAGCGATTGGAACAATCCCCAGCAGCTCGGCGTCAAGTATGACTCCAACAACCAGGTCACCAGCTTCCTGCGGCCAGGCTCCATCTTCTACGCCAACAACCCGGCGCTGGCCGGCAGCGGCAAGCTGCTGGGCGAAGCCAATTCGAACGACATGATCGTCAAGGGCGGCGATCGGCTGTCCACCACGCAGGCGTTCGGCCTGAACTCGAAATGGGCGCTGGCGCCGGAACTGAAGCTGGAAGGCGATATCTCCAACTCGCGCACCACCTCCAAGTCGCCGAATATGTGGATCGTGGCCGGCATGGTGCCCAAGAATGGCGACACGCTGACCTTCGGCAGCACGCCCGGTCTGGTGTTCGGCGACGGCATCGCCGATCCGACCGCGGTGCGCGCGCACGCCGTCTCCTATGGCGACATCCGCAATCTCGACGACTTGCAGGAGGGCCGTTTCAGCCTGGCCTGGAATCACGAGATGGGCTACTTCAAGGGCATCGATACCGGCATGGCCTACTCGCAGCGCAACGTCGAGCGCACGCAGTGGAATAACGACGCCTGGAATGCCTTCAGCGGCTATCACGTCGGCTTGCCTTCGTCCTTGTTCACGGTAACGCCGATGGATAACTTCCTGGGCAATGGCGCGCAGATTCCAAGCGCCTATCTCAGCTTCAATCCGTACGAGTACATGAACTATCTGAACCAGCCGTCGCTGCTGGCGCAATCGAACGATCCGGCGCTGTATCAGGACAAGAGCAAGTATCCAAACGGCCCGATGGCGATCGACTACACCAAGCCGGACATGTGGGGCGTGAAGGAGAAGGTATCAAGCTTCTTCCTGGACTCCAAATGGGAAGGCGCTGGCTGGTCGGCCAATGCCGGCATGCGCGTGGTGCACGTGAACTCGGCGTCGACCGGCATCAGCCGCGTCCTGCTGTCGGCCACCAAGAGCCCCAACGACACGACCTACATCCTGAACTGGGGCCCGACCGCCGTCAACACCGTCACCAACAGCTACAACAGCTTCCTGCCGTCGGCCAATCTGAAGTTCGACCTGACGGCCGACATGCTGCTGCGCCTGGCCGCATCGAAGACCGAGACCCGTCCTACGCTGAACCAGATGGGCGTGAGTAATTCCTACGGCGGTCGTTACGGCGACGTGCAAACCGGCGGCGGCAATCCCTACCTGAAGCCGATGCAGTCGAAGAACTACGACCTGTCGTATGAATGGTATCTGTCGAAGACCAACTACGTCAGCCTCGCCGTCTTCCGCAAGGACGTCTCCAACTTTCTGGAGACCAAGATGGTGGACATGAAAATCCCGCAGTACACCGAAGTGGTGCATGACACCCGCGTGCGCAACGGACAGCAAGGCAAGATCAAGGGCGTGGAACTGGCCGGCCAGTACGCCTTCGATAACAACATCTCCTGGCTGAAGGGATTCGGCGTCGCCGCCAACTACACCTACGTGGACGCAAGCGCGACCCGCGACACCGACACCGGCGCGCCGGCCTGCGGCTATCCTGGCTTGTCGCCGCAGTCGTACAATGGCTCGGTGTTCTACGAGAACGATAAATTCATGGCGCGTATCAGCTACAACTGGCGTAACCACTTCTCCGTCGATTGCGGCGGTGGCAGCACCCTGCCGCGCACCCGCGCAGCCTACGGTCAGAGCGACGCCAGCCTGCGCTACAACCTGACGCCGAAGATGGCCCTGTACGCGGACTTCATCAATCTGAACAACGCCAGGATGCACGAATATGCCAACAACGAATCGCAGTTCCTTACCCTGGAAGACGTCGGCCGCCGCGCCAACGTTGGCCTGCGAGTGGCGTTCTAAATGATGCGAGCGAACCTGCCTCGCCGCCGCCTGCTGCAAGGCGCCGCTGCCGTCGCCGGCGGCGCCCTGCTGCCGATCCACGCCGGCGCACAAGCCGCGCCGCGCTTTGCGGTCGGCGCCAGCGACTTTCTCATCGACGGCAAACCGTTCCAGATCCGCTGCGGCGAAATGCACTTCGCCCGCGTGCCGCGCGAGTACTGGACGCACCGCCTGAAAGCCATCAAGGCGATGGGCTTGAACACGGTGTGCGCTTATCTGTTCTGGAACTATCACGAGTGGCGCGAAGGGAAGTTCGACTGGAGCGGCCAGCGCGACGCGGTGGAGTTCTGCCGACTCGCGCAGCAGGAAGGGCTGTGGGTGATCCTGCGTCCCGGTCCCTACGCCTGCGCCGAGTGGGAGATGGGCGGCCTGCCGTGGTGGCTGCTCAAGAAGAATCCCGGCGACGCGTTTTTGCGCACGCGCGATCCGGCCTTTATCGACCCGGCGCGGCGCTACCTGAATGAAGTTGGCCGCGTGCTGGGGCCTATGCAGGTGACCCAGGGCGGCCCGATACTGATGGTCCAGGTGGAGAACGAATACGGCTTCTTCGGCGAAGACCTGGACTACATGCGCGTGCTGCGCCAGGCCCTGCTCGACGCCAGGTTCGACGTGCCGCTGTTCCAGTGCAATCCGACCAACGCTGTCGCCAAGACCCATATCGCCGGCATGCTCTCGGTGGCCAACTTCGGCAGCGATCCGGCCAGCGGCTTCAAGGCGCTGGCGGCGGTGCAGCAGGCGCCGCTGATGTGCGGCGAATACTATTCCGGCTGGTTCGACACCTGGGGCAATCCGCATCGTCGCGGCGACAACACCAGCGCCGTCGTCGACATCCAGGCCATGCTGAAGGCGAATGGTTCGTTCAGCCTTTACATGGCGCACGGCGGCACCACCTTCGGCCTGTGGGGCGGCTGCGACCGTCCCTTCCGGCCGGACACCACCAGCTACGACTACGACGCGCCGATCAGCGAAGCCGGATGGATGGGCGCCAAGTTCAACGCCTATCGCGAAGGCATGCGGCCGTTCCTGGCGGCGGGTGAAGTACTGCCCCAGCCGCCGGCGCGCAATCCCGTCATGCGCATCGACGCGTTTGCGCTGAGCGAGTCGGCGCCGGTGCTGGCCAATCTGCCGGCGCGCACGATCAAGGCCGTGTCGCCGGAGCCGATCGAACAGTACGACATCAGCCGCGGCCTGGTCGCCTACCGCGTGCAGCTGCCGGCCGGTCCTGCGGGGCTGCTGGCCGCCACCAAGGTGCGCGACCTGGCCTGGGTCTACATCGACGGCAAGCAGGTGGGCACGCTGGATACGCGCCATCGCCGCTTCTCGGTTGCCGTGCCGGCGCGCAGCAAGGCCGTGACGGTGGAGATCCTGCTGTACACCATCGCGCGGGTGAACTTCGGGCTGGAAGTCCATGACCGCAAAGGCCTGCATGGTCCGGTGACGTTCACCACCAAGGACGGCGCGGCGCAGACGCTGGAGAACTGGGAAATCCGCGCCATCGATTTCGACGCCGACGGCGTGCTGCCGCCGCTGTCGTTCAAGCGCGGACGCGCCAAAGGCCCGGCCTTCTGGCGCGGCGGCTTCGAGGCCGGCCGGCAGGCAGACACCTTCCTCGACATGTCCAGCTGGGGACAGGGCATCGTGTGGATCAACGGCCGTTGCCTCGGCCGCTACTGGAGCATCGGACCGACGCAGACCATGTACCTGCCCGGTCCGTGGATCAGGAAGGGCCGCAACGAAATCGTGGTGCTCGACCTGACCGGCCCACGCAGCGCCCGCATCGCCGGCCTGACGGAGCCGATACTCGACCAGCTCAATCCTGAGCTGGACCTGGCGCGGCCACCCAGCACGGTCAAGCCGGCGCTGGAAGGCGTCACGCCGGCGCAGGCGGGCGAGTTTGCCGCCGGTGGCGCGACCCAGGATGTGCTGTTCGCCGCACCGGTCAAGGGACGGCAGTTCTGCCTTGAATCGCTGAGCGCCTTCGACGGCAAGCAGTACGCGGCGGTGGCCGAGATTTCACTGCTGGGCAAGGACGGCAAGACCATCAACCAGCAATCGTGGACGATCGCCTACGCCAGCAGCGAGGAGTTGAAGAAGGAGGATGGATCGGCGCTCAACGCGATCAACGGCCAGGCGTCGGATCACTGGCACACCGCGTTTTCCGGAGGGACCGGCCACCCGCACCAGCTGATCATCGATCTGGGTCAGCAGGTGGAGGTGGCGGGCGTGCGCTACATGCCGCGCCAGGGGCCTGATACCGTCACTGGACGTATCAGGCAGTACCGCATGTACGTCGCGGACAAACTGGTCCGCGAATGACGCCGGCGTTGCTTAGCCGGCGCGCTTGGCGGCGATGGCGTTGCCGGCGCGGCTGGCGCCTTTGCGGCCCAGGAACTGCGAGATGAACTGGCCGGCGTCGACCACGATATCGAGGTCGATGCCGGTTTCAATTCCCAGTCCCTGCATCATGTACAGCACGTCCTCGGTGGCCACGTTGCCGGTCGCGCCCTTGGCGTACGGGCAGCCGCCCAGGCCCGACACCGACGAGTGATAAATCGTGATGCCCAGCTCCAGGCTGGCGTAGATGTTGGCCAGCGCCTGTCCATACGTGTCGTGGAAGTGGCCGGACAAGCCGTCGATACGGAAGGCGCGGATCGCCGTCTCCATCACCGCCTGCGTCTTGCGCGGCGTGGCGACGCCGATGGTGTCGGCGATGTCGATCTCGTCGCAGCCCAGGTCGCGCATGCGGCCCACCACGTCGGCCACCGCGTCCAGCGGCACTTCGCCTTGATACGGACAACCGAACGAGCAGCTGATGCTGCCGCGCAGGCGCAGGCCGTTATCCTTGGCCGCTTTCGCGACGCCTTCGAAACGCGCGATCGATTCGGCGATCGAGCAGTTGATGTTCTTTTGCGAGAACGCCTCCGAGGCCGAACCGAAGATCACCACCTCGTCCGCCCTGGCCGCAAGCGCCGCCTCGAAGCCCTGCATGTTCGGCGTCAGCGCGGAGTAGATCACGCCCGGCTTGCGCGTGATCGCGGCCATCACCTCTTTGCTGGTGGCCATCTGCGGCACCCACTTCGGCGACACGAACGATGCCGCTTCGATGTTCTGGAAACCGGCACTGGTCAGGCGGTTCACCAGCTCGATCTTCACTTCGGCGGGCACGCTCTCTTTTTCATTTTGCAGGCCATCGCGTGGACCGACTTCGACGATCTTTACCTGTTTCGGCAAACTGTTCATATCAATATCCTCTTTTGCGGTCGACCACGCCGGCGACGATATCGCCGTTCGCGGTCTTGCGGATTTTTTCGGCGATCTGCTGCACGCTCTCGCGGCGCAAGGTCAGCGCCGAGATGTGCGGCGTGATCGTGATGCGCGGCTCCTGCCAGAACGGATGCTGCGTCGGCAGCGGCTCGTTGCGGAACACGTCCAGCGTGGCGGCGGCGATGTGGCCGGACTTGATCAGCGCGAGCAGGTCCGGCTCGGCCACATGTGCGCCGCGCGCCACGTTGATCAGGTACGAGCCTTGCGGCAGCTTGCACATATTGGTGCGGTTGACCAGGTTGTTGGTGTCCTGCGTCAGCGGCAGCATGCAGACCAGCACGCGGCTGCCGCGCAGGAAGGTATCCAGGCCATCGGCGCCGTGGAAACACTGCACACCCGGCATGCTCTTCTCGGTGCGGCTCCAGCCGCGCAGCGGGAAGCCGAACGGCGCCAGCGCCTCCAGCACGCGCGTGCCCAGCACGCCCATGCCCAATACGCCGACCGCGAAGTCTTCCCTCGGATGCTGCGGCAACGGCAGCCACTGGCCGGCGCGCGCCTGGGTCTCGTACTCGTCGAAACGGCGGAAGTAGCGCAGCACCGAATAGGTCACATACTCCGCCATTTGCAACGCCATGCCGGCGTCTTCCAGGCGGATGATGGGGATGTGCGGCGGCAGCGCATCGCTGAACTTGAGCAGCGCGTCGACGCCGGCGCCGGTGACGAAGATTGCCTTGACCTGCGCCAGGTCCGGCAGCATCGCTTCCGGCGGCGACCACACGACGGCGTAATCGCATGCCTGGCATTTTTCACCGGCATGCCAGATTTCGACTTCGGCTTCCGGCAGGTACTTGGCAAAGTCCTTGATCCAGGGCTCGGTCTTGCCGTCAGACCGATGTAAAAGAATACGCATGATGTCCTCCTCTACGCCGTCTTGAACGCCAGCAGCGGCGCACCGTCGGCCACCTGGTCGCCCACGCTGTACAGGATTTCGTCGACCACCCCATCGTGCGGCGCGGCGATGGTGTGTTCCATTTTCATGGCTTCCATGATGACCAGGGCGTCGCCCTTCTTCACTTCCTGCCCTTTGGCGGCCAGCACCGCCACCACCTTGCCCGGCATCGGCGCGGTCAGGCGGCCGCCTTCGGCCTCGGTCTCGCCGGCGTGCGCCATCGGATCGTTGTAGGCCAGCGGATAGTGCGCACCGTTGGTGAACACGTGCAGCATGTCACCGTCGCGGCGCACGGTGCCGTGCACGGCGCGCTCGCCCAGCTTGATGCTGAAGTCATTTTCATTCTGAGACATCAGGCTCAGTACCTGCGGCTGCGCCGTGCCGACGCTGAACAGCCAGTCGGTGGCGCGGTAGCTAATGTTGACGCCATACGGTTTGGCTGCCGCGAATTCGTCGCTGAAGGACAGCGTGCGCAGGTAAGGATGGTTCATGCGCCAGCCCAGCGCCTGGCCCCATGGGTCGGAGGCGTTGGCGCCGGATTGCGCGGCGGAGCGGTCCTTCTCGGATTCGATCAGCGACACGGCGGCCAGCGCCAGCGCTGCATCCGGCGCCGCTTGCGCGGCCGGGAACAGCGCGTCGTGATTGCGCTCGATCAGGCCCGTGTCCAGGTCGGCCGTCGAGAAGGCCTGGCCTTCGACCAGGCGTTTCAGGAAGGCGATGTTGGTGGCCAGGCCGACGATCTGGTACTGCGACAGCGCTTGCGCCATGCGGGCCAGCGCCTGCTTGCGGTCCGCGCCCCAGACGATCAGTTTGGCGATCATCGGATCGTAGAACGGCGAGATAGCATCGCCGGCGCGCACGCCGGAATCGATACGTACGCCGGCCGGCAGGTTGACGGCGCCGCCCAGCTCAAAGGCGACCGCGCCCGGCGTTTCCATATGGCGCAGCGTGCCGATCGACGGCAGGAAGCCTTTCTCTGGATTCTCCGCGTAGATACGGGCTTCGATCGAGTGGCCGTTGATGGCCAGTTCGTGCTGCTGCTTCGGCAGCGGCTCGCCGGCGGCTACGCGCAGCTGCCATTCCACCAGGTCGGTCCCGGTGATCATTTCGGTGACCGGGTGTTCAACTTGCAGGCGGGTGTTCATCTCCATGAAGTAGAACGAGCCGTCCTGGTTGGCGATGAATTCCACCGTGCCGGCGCCGACATAGCCGACGGCCTTGGCGGCGGCGACGGCCGCCTCGCCCATCGCTGCGCGGCGTTCGGCCGGCATGTTCGGTGCCGGCGCTTCTTCCAGCACTTTCTGGTGGCGGCGCTGTACCGAGCAATCGCGCTCGAACAGGTAGATGCAGTTGCCGAGGGTGTCGGCAAACACCTGGATTTCAATGTGGCGCGGACGCTGGAGGTATTTCTCCGCCAGCACCTTGTCGTCGCCGAAGGAACTGATCGCCTCGCGCTTGCAAGATGCCAGCGCGTCCTTGAACTGCGCCGAGTTCTCGATCACGCGCATGCCCTTGCCACCGCCGCCGGCCGAAGCCTTCAGCAGTACCGGGTAGCCGATCTTGTCGGCCTGCGCGTGCAGGAAGTCGGCGTCCTGCTGTTCGCCGTGGTAGCCGGGCACCAGCGGCACGTTGGCCTTCTCCATCAGCTGCTTGGCGGCGGACTTGGAGCCCATCGCGCGCATCGCCGAGGCAGGCGGGCCAATGAACACCAGGCCCGCTTCGGCGCAAGCGTCGGCGAATTCGGCGTTCTCGGACAGGAAGCCATAGCCGGGGTGGATCGCTTGCGCGCCGGTGGCCTTGGCGACGGCGATGATTTTCTCGCCGCGCAGATAGCTTTCCTTGGCGGCGGCGGGGCCGATCAGCACCGCTTCATCGCACACTGCGACATGCTTGGCATTGGCGTCCGCTTCCGAGTACACGGCGACGGTCTTGATGCCCATGCGGCGCGCGGTAGCGGCCACGCGGCAGGCGATTTCACCACGGTTGGCGATCAGTATTTTTGTAAACATGGTCTCTCTCTTTGCAGCTTGTGGCTGGAAGTTTTTTTATAGTTAACCGTAAAACCGTCGTCACTCCCGCGCAGGCGGGAGTCCATACTCAGCATGGGCTCCCGCTTTCGCGGGAGCGACGTATTAGCAGCCGCACTTCTCCTTCGGTGCCGAGTCCAGCACGGCGCCACGGGTTTTCAGGCCCAATTTGTTCAGCAATGCGCGGTCGTCTTCCGCTTCCGGGTTATCGGTGGTCAGCAGCTTGTCGCCGTAGAAGATCGAATTGGCGCCGGCCAGGAAGCACATGGCTTGCACCGCTTCGCCCATCTGGCGGCGGCCTGCCGACAAACGCACGCGCGCCTTCGGCATCGTGATGCGGGCGACGGCGATGGTGCGCACGAACTCGAACGGGTCCAGCGGGTCCATGCCGTACAGCGGCGTGCCTTCCACCTGCACCAGGTGGTTGACCGGCACCGATTCAGGATACGGATTCAGGTTGGCCAGCTGCGCGATCAAACCGGCGCGCTGCAGGCGCGACTCGCCCATGCCGACGATGCCGCCGCAGCAGACCTTCAGGCCCGCTTCGCGGATGCGGCCCAGCGTGTCCAGGCGGTCCTGGTATTCGCGGGTCGAGATCACGTTGTCGTAGAACTCGGGCGCGGTGTCCAGATTGTGGTTGTAGTAATCGAGGCCGGCGGCCTTCAGACGCTCGGCCTGTTTTTCTTCCAGCATGCCCAGCGTGGCGCAGGTCTCCAGGCCCAGCGCCTTCACTTCGCGCACCATCTCTTCGACCTTGTCCATGTCGCGGTCTTTAGGGCTGCGCCAGGCGGCGCCCATGCAGAAGCGGGTGGCGCCGTTGTCCTTGGCCTGGCGGGCCGCATCGAGCACGGTGTCGATGTCGAGGATCTTCTTGGCTTCGACGCCGGTGTCGTAGCGCGCCGCCTGCGGGCAGTAGCCGCAGTCTTCCTCGCAGCCGCCGGTCTTGATCGACAGCAGCGTGGCCAGTTCGACGTCGCCGTCAGGGAAATTGGTACGGTGGGTTTGCTGTGCGCGGAACATCAAATCATTGAACGGCAGGTCGAACAAGGCCATCACGTCTTCCAGCGGCCACGTCGCGGCAGGCGGCAAGGTGATGGCGGCCGTCGGACGGTGCAACGCTACGGTTTTCGGTTCTTGGAGGGTGTTCTGGGACATCGTGTTTCCTTCTTCGTTCAAAGTTTGTTTTGAGCTGGCCAATTTGGCAGCTGCGTAAAATCGATATGTGCGGCGGCGGCGCGTGCGCCGGGTTCGGCCAGGCGCGGCACGCGGCCCAGCAGCGGTGCGCTGATGCGTTGTTCCAGCGCGTCGACGTTTTCGTCGGCAAAGGCCATGTCGTCCTGCGTTTCGTTGGCGACCCAGCCGGCCAGGCGCAGGCCGCGCGCTTCGATCGCTTCCACCGTCAGCAGCGCGTGGCTGATGCAGCCCAGCCGCAGGCCGACCACCAGCACCACCGGCAGGTCGAGCTGCTCGGCCAGGTCGGCGGTGTCGAAGTCGTCGTTGAGCGGCACGCGGAAGCCGCCCACGCCTTCCACCACCGTCGCGTCGGAGGCGGCGTTGATCTCGACGTAGGCCGCCAGGATGGGCACCGGCGAAATCGTCACGCCTTCCAGCGCGGCGGCGATGTGCGGCGCGGCCGGCTCCCTCAGCAGGAACGGCGTGGTGATCGATTGCGGCAGGTGGACATTGCCGGCGGCGGCCAGCTGGTCGCAGTCGTCGTTGTGCCAGGCGCCGTCGCGCAGTTCGGCGCCGGCGGCCACCGGCTTCATGCCGCAGGCGCGCACGCCGGCTTGCACCAGCGCGTGCAGCATCGCCGATGAGATCAGCGTCTTGCCGATTTCGGTGTCGGTGCCGGTGACAAAACAGCTGAAACGCGGCGGGATGCCGGTGGCGGCGGGTGCGGGCTGCACCTGCGTTTGCGGCGCCTCTACGGCTATGACGGGATCGTCGAGACTCATATCAAGTCCTTTCCAATGCATTGATCGCGGCTATCAGTTTCGCGACTTCCATGCTGCTATGTCCTGCGGACAGCGTCACGCGCAGGCGCGAGGTGCCCGGCGCCACGGTCGGCGGACGGATGGTGCCGACCCACAGACCCTGCTCGTACAGGGCCGCGCCGGCGCGCATGGTCTCGGCATTATCGCCGATCAGGATGGGCTGGATCGCAGTCATCGAGGGCAGGCGCTGCCAGCGCTTCAAGCGCAGGCCATCGTCCAATTGTGCCACCAAAGCTTGCAGCTGTGCGCGGCGGTTGCGGCCTTCGTCGCCTTCCAGCAGCTCAAGGCTGGTCAGCAGCGCGTGCGCCAGCGCCGGCGGCGTGGCGGTGGTGAAGATGTAGGGACGGGCTTTCTGGATCAGCGTTTCGATCACCGTCTCGTGCGCGGCGACGAAAGCGCCACTGACGCCGGCCGCCTTGCCCAGCGTGCCCATATAGACCAGGTTGGGCGAACGCAGGTCGAAGTGCTCCAGCGCGCCGTGGCCGTTGGCGCCCAGCGTGCCGAAGCCGTGGGCGTCGTCCACCACCAGCCAGGCGCCGTATTGTTCGCACAAAGCCAGCAGCTGCGGCAGCGGCGCCAGGTCGCCGTCCATGCTGAAGACGCTGTCCGTCACTACCAGCTTGGTAGCTGCCTTGGAGGCGGCCAGCATCTGCGTCAGCGCTTCCAGGTCGGCATGCGGGTAGACCTTGACGTTGGCGCGCGACAGGCGGGCGCCGTCGATCAGCGAGGCGTGGTTCAGCGATTCGGAGAAGATGTCGGCGTCGCGGTCGCCGGCGGTCAGGCCGGTGACGATGGCCAGGTTGGCCATGTAGCCGGTGCAGAAGGTGAGCGCGCGCGGCGACACCAGGTGGGCGCCGACGAATTCCACCAGCCGCTCTTCCAGCATGGCGTGGGCGCGGCCATGGCCGCTGATCAGGTGCGAGGCGCCGCTGCCGACGCCATACATCGCCGCGCCTTCCTGCAACGCGAGTTTGATCTTGCGGTGGTTGGCCAGGCCGAGGTAGTCGTTGGTGCAGAAGGCCAGCAGTTCGCGGCCACCGACCGACACGCGCGGACCGCAGGGCGTGTCGACCGTGCGGCGGGTGCGGATCAGGTCCTGTTCTTCCAGGGCTTGCAGCTGCTGCTTGAGTTGATTCAGCATTTCCATGGTCAGCCCGCCATCACTTTGTCGAACACGGCCAACGTGTTGGCGGCGAGGCCGTCGATTTCCTCGTCGTTGAGGATATACGGCGGCATCATGTAGACGGTGGAGCCGATGGGACGCATCAGCAGCTCATGCTCGACCGCCGTGGCAAAGAAGCGGCGCGAGAAGTCCGGCGTGGCATCGATGGCGTCGAAGGCCCAGATCATGCCGCGCTGGCGGAAGTTGCGCACCTGCTTGTGCTGCGCCAGCGGTTGCAGCGCGGCGGTCAGGCGCGCGGCCTTCACGCGGTTGGCGGCCAGCACATCGTCTTCCTCGAAGATTTGCAGCGTCGCCAGCGCGGCCCGGCAGGCCAGCGGGTTGCCGGTGTACGAGTGCGAGTGCAGGAAGCCGCGCGTGACGTCGTTGCTGTAGAAGGATTGGTAGATCTCGTCGCGCGTCATCACCAGCGACAGCGGCAGGTAGCCACCGCTGATGCCCTTCGACAGGCACAGGAAGTCCGGCCATATGCCGGCCTGCTCGCAGGCGAAGAAGGTGCCGGTGCGGCCGCAGCCGACGGCGATTTCGTCGAGGATCAGGTGGACCGAGTGGCGGTCGCACAGTTCACGCACCAGCTTCAGGTACAGCGGGTCGTGCATCGCCATGCCGGTGGCGCATTGCACCAGCGGTTCGATGATGATGGCGGCGATCTTGTCGGCGCGTTCGATGAACAGGCGCTCGACGTCGGCGGCGGCTTTGCGGGCCATGTCTTCCGCGGTTTCGCCCAGGGCAGCATTGGCGTTGCGCGCGTCCGGCGACATCACCGTTTGCGAGGCGCGCAGCAGCGGGCCGTAGGCGTCCTTGAACAGGGCGACGTCGGTCACGGCCAGGGCGCCGATGGTCTCGCCGTGGTAGCTGCCCTTGAGGCAGACGAATTCCTGCTTGCCGCTCTTGCCGTTGTTGCGCCAGGAGTGGAAGCTCATCTTCAGCGCGATTTCCACCGCCGATGCGCCGTCGCTGGCGTAGAAGCTGTGGCCGAGCACATGGCCGGTCAGCGCCGACAGTTTTTCCGACAGTTCGATCACCGGTTCGTGCGTAAAGCCGGCCAGCATCGCGTGTTCCAGCGTGTCCAGCTGGTCCTTCAGCGCGGCGTTGATGCGCGGGTTGGCGTGGCCGAACAGGTTCACCCACCAGGAGCTGATCGCATCCAGGTAGCGGCGGCCTTCATGGTCGTACAGCCACGCGCCCTTGCCGCTCTTCACAGGAATCAGCGGAACGGTTTCGTGGTGCTGCATCTGGGTGCACGGATGCCATACGCTGCGCAGGCTGCGCGCTACCCAGTCGCTTTGTTTATTCAATTCCAAAAAATACTCCTATCCCTGCGTCATTCCCGCGCAGGCGGGAATCCACACTGCGGCATATAGGATGCTCAGCATGGATCCCCGCGTACGCGAGGATGACGGGGGTAACTAAACTAGCCATGACGGCTTGCGCTTCTCCAGGAACGAGGCCACGCCTTCGCGGCCCTGTTCCGAGGCGCGGATATGGGCGATGCGCTCGGCGGTATCGGCCAGCAGCGCATCGTTGACGGTTTGCCCGACCACGTCGCGCACCAGCACCTTGGCTTGCTGCACGGCGTTCGGGCTGTTGTTGACCAGCGCCTTGACGATCTCCGCCACCTTGGCGTCGAGCGCATCGGCGGCCACCACTTCGTGCGCGAAGCCGATGCGCAGCGCTTCCTGCGCGCCGAATCGCTCGGCGGTCAGAAAGTAGCGGCGCGACGCGTTCTCGCCCATGGCCTTGATCACGTAGGGCGAAATGGTGGCGGGGATCAGTCCCAGCTTCACTTCGCTCAGGCAGAAATTGGCCTGGTCGACCGCGACGATGATGTCGCACGCGGAGACCAGCCCCATGCCGCCGGCGTAGCAATCGCCCTGCACCTTGGCCACCACGGGCTTGGGACACAGGTAGATCGTGCGCAGCATCTCCGCCAGTTGCAGAGCGTCGGCATGGTTTTCGGCGTGCGTGTAGCCCGCCATTTTTTTCATCCAGTTCAAGTCGGCGCCGGCGCAGAAGGCCGGGCCGTTCGCCGCCAGCACAATCGCGCGCAGGTCTTCCTCCGCACCGAGCTCGCCGAAGGCTTGCGTGATCTCGGCGATGGTGGTTTCGTTGAAGGCGTTGCGCACGTCCGGGCGGTTCAGCGTGACGGTGGCGACCTTGCCTTCGCGGCTGATGGTCAGCGTGGTAAAGCCGATCTCTAAGCTCATCTCTAGTCCTTGATCGTGTATTTGATTTCGGTCGGCATGCCGACGCTTTGCAGGAAGCGCGTGGTCTCCGGCAGCCAGATGGCGACGCCGTCCGGGCTGGAGCTCATGCCGTGCGCATCGCGCTTGAACGGTCCGTAGGCCACCAGCTGCGCCTTGCCGCCGCCGGCGGTGTAGGCCGCGTACATATCGGCAGCCAGCTTGGGGCCGAAATGCTGGTCGTTGGCGCCGTAGAACCAGATGCTGGGCGTGGTGCCGACCGCGCCGTAGGCCTTGAAGGCGTCCACCAGCGCGGCCTTCCAGTCGCAGTGCGAGCGGCTATTGACGCCACCGGCGAAGTTGATGATGCCCTGTACGCCGCTGATGTTATGGCTGCCGGCGGCGATCGCCGTCAGGCCGCCGTGCGACTGGCCGGCCAGGATCACGTGCTGCTGGTCGGCCCATGGCTGCTTCATCACGTACGCCATCGCCGCATACAGCGACGACGCCTGGTCCTCGCCGTTCTCTTTGGCGCGGCAGTGCGAGTTGACGTAGGTGCCGCCGGAGCCGGCGAAACCCAGCCGCATCGGGATCACCACCGCGTAGCCGCGCTTGACGAACTCGCGGCTGATGACCGGGTAGCGCGCCCGTTCCTGCTGGTGCGCGTCGCCGGCGGCTTTGCCGTGGTTCATGAACAGCACCGGGAACGGGCCGTCGCCCGGCGGTTTGTAGATGGTGGTTTGCAGGTCGATCTCGGCGCCGGCTATCTTGGCGGGGATGGCGATGACCTGCTCGCCCATGCTCGCGTCGACCACCGGCAACGGGCCGGCCTGCGCTGAAGCGCAAGCCGCCGCCAGCAGCAGCGCTGCCAGTCCGTGACGGTATCGGGTTTGCATGGTCATCGTCCGCTTACATCCTGAAGACGCCGAACTTGGTGTCCGGGATTTCGGCGTTGAGCGCGGCCGACAGGCCCAGGCCCAGCACCATGCGGGTGTCGGCCGGGTCGATCACGCCATCGTCCCACAGGCGCGCGGTGGCGTAGTACGGGTGGCCCTGGTGTTCGTATTGATCCTTGATCGGCTGCTTGAACGCGGCTTCTTCCTCCGCCGTCCACGAGCCGCCCTTGCCTTCGATGCCGTCGCGCTTGACGGTGGCCAGCACCGATGCCGCCTGGTCGCCGCCCATGACGGAGATGCGGGCGTTAGGCCACATCCACATGAAGCGCGGCGAGAAGGCGCGGCCGCACATGCCGTAGTTGCCGGCGCCGAAGCTGCCGCCGATGATGACGGTGAACTTGGGTACGGCGGCGGTGGCGACCGCCGTCACCATCTTGGCGCCGTTGCGGGCGATGCCTTCGTTTTCGTATTTGCGGCCGACCATGAAGCCGGTGATGTTTTGCAGGAACACCAGCGGGATCTTGCGCTGTGCGCACAGCTCGATGAAGTGCGCGCCCTTCAGCGCGGACTCGGAGAACAGGATGCCGTTGTTGGCGATGATGCCGACCTTCATGCCGAAGATGTGGGCGAAACCGCAGATCAGCGTGGTGCCGTAGCGCGCCTTGAATTCATCGAACTCGCTGCCGTCGACGATGCGCGCGATGACCTCTCTCACGTCGAACGGTTTGCGGGTATCGACCGGGATCACGCCGTACAGTTCTTCGGTGGCGTATTTAGGTTCCGCCGCCTCGCGCAACGCGCCCTGCTGCGGCTTGGTGCGGTTCAGATTCGAGACGATGGTGCGCGCCAGCGACAGCGCGTGCAGGTCGTTCTGCGCCAGGTGGTCGGCCACGCCGGACAGGCGGGTGTGGACGTCGCCGCCGCCCAGGTCTTCAGCGGTGACGACTTCGCCGGTGGCGGCCTTCACCAGCGGCGGGCCGCCGAGGAAGATGGTGCCCTGTTCCTTGACGATGATCGATTCATCGCTCATCGCCGGCACGTAGGCGCCGCCGGCGGTGCAGGAGCCCATCACCACGGCGATCTGCGGGATGCCCTTGGCCGACAGGTTGGCCTGGTTGTAGAAGATGCGGCCGAAGTGGTCGCGGTCCGGGAAGACGTCGTCCTGGTTGGGCAGATTGGCGCCGCCCGAGTCGACCAGGTAGATGCACGGCAGGTTGTTCTGGTCGGCGATCTCCTGTGCGCGCAGGTGCTTCTTGACCGTGATCGGGTAGTAGGTGCCGCCCTTGACGGTGGCGTCGTTACAGACGATCACGCACTCCTGGCCGGCCACGCGGCCGATGCCGGTGATGATGCCGGCGGCCGGCGCGGCGTCGGCGCCGTTGGCGTCCTGGTACATGCCGTAGGCCGCCATCTGCGACAGTTCGAGGAAGGGCGTGCCGGGATCGAGCAGCATCTGCACGCGGTCGCGCGGCAGCAGCTTGCCGCGGGCGACGTGCTTGGCCGACGCGGCCTCGCCACCGCCGAGGGCGATCTTGGCGACCTTGTCGCGCAGGTCATCGACGACGGCCTGCATGGCGGCCACGTTGGCTTTGAAATCCTCGCTGCGGGGATTGAGTTTGCTTTCGATCTGCGGCATTGCTTTTCCTTTTTCTGCGCGGTGTCTCCGCCGCGTCCTGATGATTTATTCTGGAAAACTACCGTCAACGTAAAACCAGCGCAGCCCGCCTTCGGCCGGCTCGCGTACAAAATTACTGATCTCGTGCAGACGCTGGGCCCGGCCATTGGTCTTGAACCGGGCGACAAACTCCACCGTATCCCTGGTCGGGTCGGTCTCTTCTGCTTTACGTTGACGTAAACGTAAAGCAGATTTTACCTCAAGTCCCAGCCACTGCAATTTTTCTTCTGCGCTCATAATCGGCTCGGCCGGACGGGTGCTGGCGTGCCAGGTTGCCAGCAGGTAGGGCTCGTTGCGCTGCACATAGGCGGTATAGCGGGAGCGCATCAGCGTTTCGGCGGTCGGCGGGATGGCGGCGCCGTCGATATACGGGCCGCAGCAGCTTGCCAGGGAGGGGCCGCCGCAGGGGCAGGCCGCGGGTGCGGTGGACTTCTTGGACATGAATTCAGGTGGTCGGGCTGGTGTGGCGATCCAGCATTATCCGCCAAATAGCCGCATTCCGCCGGGCTTGCCGTTATGCTATGTGTACAAATATTGTTATTTTCAACGTCCTGATGCGTACATGTTTTCTGTAACGCTATTACACTAGAGGCGTGAGGAGATTTGAATGAGCCAGACCAGTTTTGAATTCAAGGCGGATGCCAATGACAGTACGCCGCTGTACATGCAAATTGCCCGCAAATTAAGCGATGATGTGCATAACGGCCGCTACCAGGTGGACCAGGCGCTGCCGTCCGAGCGGACCTTGTCGGAGCTGCTGAACGTGTCACGGGTGACCGCGCGCAAGGCCATCGACCAGCTGGTGGACCAGGGATTGGTGGTGCGCCGTCGCGGATCGGGCAATTATATTGCGCCGCGCATCGAGCAGCCGCTGTCCAACCTGACCAGTTTTTCCGAACAATTGCAGCAGCGCGGCCACATTCCCGGTTCGCGCTGGCTCAAGCGCGCGGTGGTGACGCCGACGCCGGAAGAGCAGCTGAGCCTGGGCCTGTCGCCGTATTCCAAGGTGGCGCGGCTGGAGCGCTTGCGCCTGGCCGACGACGTGGTGATGGCGTATGAGGTGTCGGTGCTGCCGCAGACCGTGCTCAACGATCCGAACGCGGTCGGCGCTTCGCTGTACCAGTACCTGGAAAGCATAGGCCAGGCGCCAGCGCGCGCCCTGCAGCACATCCGCGCGATGAATGCGTCGGCCGAGCTGGCCAAGCAATTGGGTGTTCCCGAGGGGCAGGCGGTGCTGTACATTACCCGTATTGCCTATCTGGAATCGGGCGAGGCGATGGAGTTGACGCATTCCTATTGCCACAGCGATCACTATGACTTCGTGGCGGAGATGCGTCGCGCAACGTAAGACAAAACCTATGCTAAAAACCGAAACGCCGAGTACGCAGCACGCGCAGCTGGATCAATATTCGGTTGAGGCATTGGTGGCGGCGCTGGTCGAGGACCAGACCCATGCGCTGCGGGCGGTGCAAGCCGCCGAGCCCAGCATCACAGCCGCCGTGCAGTCGATGGCGCCGCGCATCGCCGCTGGCGGACGGCTGATCTATGTCGGCGCCGGCACCTCGGGGCGGCTGGGCATCCTCGACAGCGTGGAGCTGTTCCCTACTTTCTCCTGGCCGCATGAGCGCGCCGTTGCCCTGCTGGCCGGAGGCCTCGGCGCCATGTTCGAGGCGGTGGAGGGGGCGGAGGATGATCGCGCCAAGGGCGCTTCCGATCTGCGCCTGCTCTATCCGGTCTACAACGACGTGGTGCTGCTGGTGGCGGCGTCGGGCACCACGCCGTATGTGCTGGGCGCCTTGCAGGCTGCGCGCACGGTGGGCGCGCTGACGGTCGGCATCGCCAACAACGTCGGCACGCCGCTGACGGCGGGCGCCGACATCGGCATCACCATCGACACTGGGCCGGAAGTCATTTCCGGCAGCACACGGCTGAAAGCGGGTACGGCGCAGAAGGTCGTGTTGAACACCTTGTCGAGCGCCTTGATGGTGCGCTTGAATAAAGTCTACGGCAACCTGATGGTGGACATGCACGCCACCAACGTCAAGCTGGTCGAGCGTGCGGTGCGGCTGACCATGCACGCCACCGGTGTCGACGCCGACATCGCGCGCGGCGTGCTGGAGCGCTGCCACTTCCACGTCAAAGTCGCCATCGTCGCGCTGCTGAAAAACACCTCCATCGAAGAAGCGCAAGACCTGCTCGACGCATCGGACGGCAACGTCCGCCGGGCTTTGAAGCCATGATCGAGATACGGGCGGTAACGCAAGAGGATTACGACGCCTGGCATTTGTTATGGCTGGGGTACAACAAATTCTACGGTCGCCATGGCGATACGGCGCTTCCTGAGGAAATCACCCGCATGACATGGTCGCGCTTTTTCGATGAGAGCGAGCCGGTGCATGCGCTGGTGGCTGTGCATGAGGGTCAGTTGGTCGGCCTCGCCCACTGTCTCTACCATCGCGGCACGACACAGATAGGCCTCAGTTGCTACATGCAGGACTTGTTCACCGCTGAAGCCGCCAGAGGCCAGGGCGTGGCGCGCAAGCTGATTGAGGCAGTGTACGAGCAAGCCCGCGCCGCAGGCAGTCCGAGGGTGTACTGGCAAACCCACGAAACCAACCACACCGCCATGCAGCTGTATGACAAAGTCGCGGACCAGTCCGGCTTCATTGTCTACCGCAAGCTGCTGTAGCTAATCACACCTGACTGCGGGGCGCCCTCAACGCTGCGGTTAAATCCGATAGCGTGATCATCAGCGTCATAGCGTCCAGCGGCGAAACAACGAAACCGACTTGCTCATAGAACGATTTGGCCGCCGGTGTCAGCGCGTGCGTGATGATGCCACGGATACCGATTGATTCGGCGGCTTGAAGAATGCGATAGCTGGCATCTCGAACCAATGCGCGCCCCAGCATTCTGCCTTGAAGACGCTGGTCGATGGCGAGGCGGCCGAGCAGCACAACGGGAATGGGTTCAGGCATATTGCGACGAAAAGTTCCTGCAGCTGCGCTGGTGTTGATAGCGCCTGCTGCTAGCGCGTAATAAGCGATAACGCTTTTGCCCTTGCAGATGACAAAGGTACGCGATGCACCGCTCGCCTGATTTTGCATGGCGCGACGTTTAAGCCATATATCCAGGCTGTCGACTCCGCACGAAAAGCGATTGGTGGCATGCTGGCTGGTCATCGGCTCCGGTGACCGTATGATCATTTTTTATCCCAAGGCGCCTTGGTTTGCACGGTTTTAAGCAGGTGCACGTTGGGTGCGGGGGGCATATCCAGCCTTGCAAGGAACTCCGCGTAGGCTTCCGGCGTTACGACTATATTGACTTGGTCCAGTAGCGCGTCGTCCGCTGCTCGCCGTAAGGCATCGAGGACGAAATCGTTGCTATTTTTGCCAGAGGCTTTGGCGGCGCGCTCGATGAGGTTGCGTTCTTTCGAACCCATGCGTATGGTTAGCGTTTCTGGCGTGCTTTGGGTATCGGCTGGTGTGGACATGTCTCGATCTCCGGTGGCTGTCTGAATTGTAGTCCGAATTTTGCCGAACAAAATCGAAGGATGTATGGATCGAGCGCAACAACGCAGTGCCTGGGCCTGGGTGCCTAGTATTTCATTCAGCCAGGCTGTGCCTTACGTCGCGGTGATGATGCTCTCCTCCGTGATGTACAAGAATCTCGGCGTGTCCAATACCGACCTGGCGTTTTATACCGCATGGCTGTACTTGCCGTGGGTGATCAAGCCGCTGTGGTCGCCCATCGTGGAGTTGTTTGGCACCAAGCGGCGCTGGATCGTCCTGCTGCAACTGCTGACCGGCGCGGCGCTCGCGTCGGTGGCGCTGACCTTGCACCTGCCCGACTTCTTCCGCATGAGCCTGGCCTTGCTGTGGCTGATGGCGTTCAGCTCGGCCACCCACGATATCGCGTCCGACGGCTATTACATGCTCGGCCTGCCGACCCAGCACCAGCAGGCGGCGTTCGTCGGCGTGCGCAGCGCGTTCTACAAGCTGGCGATGATCTCCGGACAAGGCGGCCTGGTCTACCTCGCCGGCAAGCTGACCAAGTCCAGCGGCGATCCCGCCTGGGCCTGGTCGGTGGTGTTCTGCGCGATGGCGGCGCTGATGCTGGCGCTGAGCGCGTATCACCAGCTGATCCTGCCCCGCCCGAATACCGACCGCAGCCATGCCGGCGGCGGCTCGTTGTGGAAGGATTTCCTCCGCACCTTCCACAGCTTCTTCCAGAAACCGGGCATCAAGGCCACGCTCGGCTTCCTGCTGCTGTACCGTCTCGGCGAGGCGCAGTTGCTGAAGATGGCGGCGCCCTTTCTGCTCGATCCGCGCTCCCAAGGCGGCCTGGGACTCAGCACGGAAACCGTCGGCGTGGTCTACGGCACCGTCGGCGTGTGCGCGCTGGTGCTGGGCGGCTTGGCCGGCGGCCTGGTGATTTCCCGCTTCGGCCTGAAACGCAGCCTGTGGCCGATGGTGTTCATCATGCACGTGCCGGACCTGGTGTTCGTCTACCTGGCCACCGCGCTGCCGACCAGCACCGTGCTGATCTCCGCCTGCCTGGCGGTGGAGCAGTTCGGCTACGGTTTCGGTTTCTCGGCCTTCATGCTGTACATGGTGCTGGTGGCGGACGGCGAGCACAAGACCGCGCACTACGCCATCTGCACCGGCTTCATGGCCCTCGGCATGATGTTGCCGGGCATGGTCAGCGGCTGGATACAGCAGCACCTGGGTTATCAACATTTCTTCATCTGGGCCTGCATTTCGACCCTGCCGGCGTTCGCGATGACGGCGCTGGTCCGCATCGATCCCGAATTCGGCAAGAAATAATCGCCCGGCGCATTACAATACGGTGCTCAACAGATTCGGGGAATGGTTTTGGTTTTTAATGCAAAGAAGCGGCTGACGCTGACCGCCGGCATGGCCGGCGCCCTGGCCGTGCTGCTGGACGGTTGTTCCAGCACACCGATAGCGCCTGCCCCTGCGGCCGGCGGCACGCCGCGTCCGCCGGCGGCCAGTGCCCCTGCGCCAGCGGCGCCGTTCGATATGAACATGCCGCCGCCGGCGCCGCGCGAGTTCCGCGCGGCCTGGGTGTCGACCGTGGCCAACATCGATTGGCCCAGCCGCAGCAATCTGAGCATGGCCAGGCAGCAGGCCGAAGCGCTCGCCATCCTCGACCGCGCGCAGGCGCTGAACCTGAACGCCATCGTGCTGCAAGTGCGGCCGAGCGCCGATGCGATCTACCCGTCCGAACTGGAGCCGTGGTCCGAGTTCCTCACCGGTCAGCAGGGCCGCGCCCCGGCCACCGCCTGGGATCCGCTGCAATTCTGGATCGAGCAGGCGCACGCGCGCGGGCTGGAGCTGCATGCCTGGTTCAATCCCTACCGCGCCCGCCACGCCACGGCCAAATCGCCGCTGGCGCGCAACCATATCGGCAGCACCAATCCCGACGTGGTCAAATCCTACGGCCGCTATCTGTGGATGGATCCGGGCGAAGCCGCCGCCTCGCAGCACACGCTGGACGTGGTGCTGGACGTGGTGCGCCGCTACGATATCGACGGCGTCCACATCGACGACTATTTCTATCCCTACCCGATCGACACGGCCGCCAGCACCGCCGGCCCGGAAGGCGTGGCGCTGGACGCCGGCGTCGGCCAGAAGCAGGAGCTGGAGTTCCCGGACCAGCCGTCGTGGCAGCACTATCTGCTGGGCGGCGGCACGCTGGACCGCGCCGGCTGGCGCCGCCAGAACGTCAACTCGCTGATCGAAGCGATGTACCTCGGCATCCACAAGGAAAAGAGCTGGGTCCGTTTCGGCATCAGTCCGTTCGGCATCGGCCGCCCGGACCGGCGCCCGGCCGGCATCGTCGGCTTCAGCCAGTACGACAAGCTGTACGCGGACGCCGAACTGTGGCTGGCCAACGGCTGGCTCGACTACCTGGCGCCGCAGCTGTACTGGCCGGTGGCGCAGGCGCCGCAAGCGTTCGACGTGCTGCTCGACTACTGGCTGGCGCAGAACACCCGCACGCGCCACGTCTGGCCCGGCCTGTACACCAGCCGCATCGACAACAGCGCCAAGGCGTTCGCGCCGGAGGAAATCATCAAGCAGATCGGCGTCACGCGCAGCCGCGCCGGCGTGCAGGGCCACCTGCATTTCAGCATCGCGGCGCTGATGGACAACCGCAAGGGCATCGCCGACCAATTGAAGGCGCAGTCTTACCAGACGGCCGCGCTGGCCCCGGCCAGCCCGTGGCTGGGCTCGGATCTGCCGCTGGCGCCGAGCGTCGCCGTGCGGCGTGAAGGCAATGGCGTGGGGCTGAGGCTGTCCGCCGGCGCCGGCAAGCCGGTGGCGCATTATGCGATCTGGTCGCGTTACGGTTCGGAATGGCGCTTCGCGGTGGCGCCGGCCTCGCGCGCGGTGCTGCTGTTGCCGGACGATGCGACCGCAGGCGCGGCGCAGGCGGTGGTGGTCAGCGCCGTCGACCGCTTGGGCAATGAAAGCGAACGCATCAGCGTCATGCGCTGACTCTCACGGAGCGAAATATGGGCGAGCTTGGACTGGGCATCGACGCGGGCGGCACGCAAACCCGCTGGGCATTGGCCGACGCGGCAGGTGCGATCGTGGCCGAGGGCGCGGTGGCCGGCATGTCGGCCACGCAGATGGGCAACACCGCCGGCCGCGACGCGGTGCGCGGCATCTTCTCGATGCTGGCGACGCAGGTGCTGGCGGTGGGCAAGCCGCGGGGCGTATGCGCCGGCCTGACCGGCTTTGACGGCCTGGCCACGCTGCCCGCGCAATGGCTGGCCGAACTGCTGCAAGTGGCGCCGCCGGCGGTCACGCTGCGCAACGACGTGGAAATCGCCTATCTCGACAGTTTCGCGCCCGGCGAAGGCTACCTGGTCTACGCCGGCACCGGCTCGATCGCAGCCTGGATCGCCGAGGACGGTGTGTTCCATCGCGCCGGCGGACGCGGCGTCACGCTGGACGATGGCGGCGGCGGCTTCTGGATCGCGCGCGAAGCGATGCGCCACATCTGGCGGCTGGAGGACGAGCAGCCCGGCGTGTGGCGGCAATCGCCGATGGCGCGCGCGGTGTTCGAGCAGGTCGGCGGCAGCGACTGGGCCTTGTCGCGCCAGTTCATCTACGGCCAGGACCGGGGCGCCATCGGCCGCCTGGCCTTGGCGGTGGCTGCCAGCGCCGACGCCGATCCGGTGGCGCGCACTATCCTCGAACAGGCCGGCCAGGAGCTGGCGCGCATCGGGCTGGCGCTGGTGGGCCGCTACGGTCCGCGCCCCATCGTGCTGAGCGGCCGGGCTGCCAACCTGCATCCGCTGATCGCGCAATCGATGCGCGCGGCGCTGCCGCCGGAACTGTCGCTGCGGCAAAAAGAAGCACAGTCGCACCACGCTGCGGCCCGCATTGCTCTACACTCACGGAATTGAACCGCTGCCGAGACCGCCAATGATGAAGATCCTTCCGTTTGCCGCCCTGTCCACCGCCGTCGCCCTGCTGGCCGGTTGCGCCTCCGCGCCGCCCGCCGGGCCGCGCCTCGACACCACGCTGAGCGCGCGCAGCCAGAGCGACCGCATCAAGTACATCATCATCCACTACACGGTCAGCGACTTGCCGCGCTCGATCAAGATCCTGACCCAGCAGGAAGTCAGCGCGCACTATTTGCTGACCGATACGGAGCAGCCGTTCTTCTATACGCTGGTGGACGAATCGCGCCAGGCCAATCACGCCGGCCTGAGCAGCTGGAAGATCTACAACCAGCTCAATTCGGCGTCGATCGGTATCGAGATCGTCAATCCGGGCTTTGTCGAAACGCCGCAGGGCCGTGTGTACGCGCCGTTCCCCCAGGCGCAGATCGACCAGCTGATTTTGCTGTTGAAGCAGATCGTCGCGCGCCACGACATCAAGCCGGAAAACATCCTCGGCCACAACGATATCGCGCCGCAGCGCAAGCAGGATCCCGGCCCGAAATTCCCGTGGAAGCAGCTGGCCGACGCCGGCCTGGTCGCGTGGCCGGAAGCGAGCCGCGTGGCGGCGCGCCTGCCGGGCTTCCAGGAGCAGTTGCCGGACGTGGCGTGGTTCCAGCGCAAGCTGGCACAGCACGGCTACGCGGTGCCGCAGACGGGTGAGCTGGACCAGGCCACCCGCAACGTGATGGTGGTGTTCCAGTCCAAGTATCGGCAGTCGCTGTATGACGGCGTGCCGGATGCGGAAACGGCGGCCATCCTCGATGTGCTGACCAGTCCGCTGCCGATACCCATGGCGATCCCGCCGATGGTGATGCCGCCGCCGCAACCGGCGCCAGGTACCGTGCCGACTGAATAATTTGCACGGAGCGCCGCATGGCTTTCACCATCACCTGTGAAGAAATCGCCGGCCACCCCGACTTCCGGCATCTCGACAGCGTGGACGGCATCGCCGTCGAGCTGCGCTACGCCACGCCGGACAATTTTGTCGGCCGCGATTTGTACTCGCCGCTCGATTGCGCGTGGCTGCACAACAATGCGGCGGCGGCGCTGGAGCGCGTGGTGGCCTGGCTGGCTGAACGGCGGCCCGATTGCAAGGTGCTGGTGCTGGACGCCCTGCGTCCGCAGCGCGTGCAGGAGCAGCTGTGGCTGGCGCTGCAAGGCACCGAGCTGCTGGGCTATATCGCCGATCCGGTACGCGGTTCCATTCACTCGTTCGGCATGGCGCTGGACCTGACTTTGCTCGATGCGCAAGGCCGCGAGCTGGACATGGGCACCGGCTTCGATGACTTGTCCGAACGCTCGCATCCCGCGCTGGAGGCTGAATTGCTGGCGCGCGGCGAGTTGACCGCGCAGCAGATCGCCAACCGTCAGCTGCTGCGCGACGCCATGTTCCAGGCCGGCTGGGTCGGCATCAACAGCGAATGGTGGCACTTCGATTGCGGCGACCGCTTGCTGGTGCGCCGCGACTACATCCGCGTACTTTAGCGTTTACCCCGCACAGCCAGGCGGGGTCGGACCCCATGCGGGGTCCGACCCCTAAGCGGCGCGGCGTGCGTCTCACATAGGCGCGCGGGGTAAACTTTAACGGTCCACCATCGCCATGCGCTCCTTGCTGTAGCGCAGGCCGGACACCTGTGTCAGCGCGTTATCCAGCACCGCCATCTCGGTCGCATCCAGCTTGATCTCCGCCGCAGCCACGTTCTGCTCCAGGAAGCTGCGACGGCGCGTGCCGGGGATGGTCACGATATCGTCGCCCTTGTGCATGGCCCAGGCCAGCGCGATCTGCCCCGGCGTGACCAGGCGATGATCGGCCAACTCGCGCACGATGGCGGCCGCTTCCATGTTGCGGTCGAAATTCTCGCCTTGCAGACGCGGATCCAGATGACGGAAATCGCCGGGCGGATACTCCTCCGCGCGCTTGGCCGTGCCGGCCAGGAAACCCCGTCCCAGCGGGCTGAACGCCACCAGGCCGATGCCCAGTTCGCGCAACGCCGGCAGCACGTCGGCTTCCAGGTTGCGCTCCCACAGCGAATACTCGCTTTGCAGCACGCTGATCGGGTGCACCGCATGGGCGCGGCGGATATTGGCCACGCCCGCCTCGGACAGGCCGAGGTAGCGCACCTTGCCTTCGCGGACCAGGTCGGCCATCACGCCCACCACCTCCTCGATCGGCACCAGCGGATCGATGCGGTGCTGGTACAGCAGGTCGAGGTAGTCGGTGTTCAGGCGGCGCAGCGATCCTTCCACCTTTTCGCGGATGTGGGCCGGATCGCTGGTCACGCCGACGGTCTTGCCGTCGCGGATGTCGAAGCCGAACTTGGTGGCGAGGATCACCTCGCTGCGGCGGCCGGTGAAGGCGCGGCCCAGCAGCGCTTCATTGTCGTAAGGACCGTATTGCTCGGCCGTGTCGAAGAAGTTGATGCCCAGTTCCAGCGCGCGGTGCAGCGTGGCGACCGCCTCGGTCTGGTCGGCCGGCCCGTAGGTATTGCTCATGCCCATGCAGCCCAAACCCTGCGCCGATACCGTCAGACCCTGGCTGCCTAAAGTACGTTGTTTCATGATGACTCCTGCGTGTTGTGGTGCTTTTAGTATCGGCGCTGCACAAAAAATACACAATCCGCTTACAATGCAAAGCATTGTTGATGCAGCTGCAACGGTGGAGCGATGCGATGGAAATGTTGAAGGAAATGGCCATCTTTGCACAGGTGGTCGATAGCGGTGGTTTCTCTGCGGCTGCGCGGCAGCTGGAGTTGACCACGTCGGCGGTCAGCCGCCACGTGTCGCGGCTGGAGGCGCACATGGGCGGCCGGCTGCTGCACCGGACCACGCGTTCGCTGTCGCTGACCGAGCTGGGGCAGCAGGTGCATGCGGCTTGTTCGCGCATGGTGAGCACGGCGCGCGAGGTGCATGCGCTGGCCGGCAGCTACAGCGCGCGGCCGAACGGCACGATACGCGTCAGCGCGCCCATCGTGCTGGGACAGGTGTGGCTGGCGCCCAAGCTGCCCGGCTTCCTGGCGCGCTATCCGGAGGTCAATGTCGAGCTTCAACTGATGGACCGCAAGATCGACCTGATCGAGGAAGGCATGGACCTGGCGATCCGCATCGCGACCGAGCTGGCGCCGGGACTGGCGGCGCGCACGCTGGGGCCGGTGAGCTACGTGCTGGTGGCGTCGCAGCAGTACCTGGACGCGCATGGCGAACCGCAGTCGCCCCACGAGCTGCCGGCGCATCAATGCAGCTACCTGGGCTACGCGCGCTTCGGCGATGCGTGGAGCTTGCGGCGCGGTGCGGAGACGGCCAGCATCCGCGTGCCGTCGCGGCTGACGATCAACAACAGCGCGGCCCTGATGGCTGTGGTGGAGGCGGGCGGCGGCATCGGCCTGGTGCCGGATTTCACGGCGCGCCCGGCGCTGGCGCAGCAGCGGGTGCGGCAGGTGCTGCCGGAATGGATCTTCGACGAGCCGTACGCCGGCACCGTGCACGCGGTCTACATGCCCGGCCCGCACCTGGCGTTGAAGGTGCGGGCGTTTATCGACTATCTGGTGGATGAGGGCCTGCCGGGTGCCGCAATATGAAAACGCGCGGTCAGGATTCGAAGCGGATGGTTTTTGCCACGTAGTTCAAGGTCACCTTGTATTTCTTCAGGAAGCCTATCCCCAGCGATACGCCGGCGCCTATGGTGTCGGTGGCTGTGCCGAAGGTGGTGTAGGCGGCCTTCATGTCATGCACCGCCAGGCCGCCGATCGAAAACGGTGGCGCCTGGCCAACCACGATGGCTTGCTCGCCGCCATGTCCCATGGCCGATACCGGCTTGGCCGCGGCCATCAGCGCCTCAAGGCCCAGCGCCTTGGCCGTGTCGGGAGTGATGAGGATGCCGTAGGTGCCGCCGGTGTCGATCAAGGCGTTGACGTGTTGTCCGGCCATGGTCAATTGGACGATGGGGATGCCGGTGTCGAGCGACATGACCACATCGTTCGGCGCGGCGGGCTGCGGCGTCTCGAAGTAGACTTCTTCGCGCAGGTAGTCGATCACGATGGATGTCCCCGCCAGGAAAGTTCGGCCCAGCATGCCCGCTGCGGGCTTGCCATCCGGTCCCGCCATGCCGCCCATGCCGATCGACTGGAACAGCACGACCTTGTCGGATTCGTTGCCGGCGCGTATATGGATCGTGTCGGTGTCGAAGGTGTCGGGCTTCGTCGTGCCGAAGGTGGACTGCGCCTCCGCGCTGGCGGTCAGCTTGAGACCGATCGTCTTCGCATAGTCGGTGTCGATGATCGATTCGGTCGTTCCGGTGTCGAGCAGCATCCAAGCGTCCGGCTTATCGTTGACGGAAATCTTCAGGAAGACCTGACCTTTCTGAAACGTCGACGGTAGCATATGCGCGTGCCCGGCCGCGCCGTGAGCAAGCGAAGAGGCCAGCAAACAGGCTGCAGCGATGCAGGACGTGGCGAACGACAGCGCCGATTTATGTGGGGAAGAGGTGAGCATGACGCTACCGTATCATGCCGGGGCGCCGGCGAATATCGTCGTCGGCCGCAATACACTATTCCGCATTTTGACGGCATTAGCCCGGCCCGCTGTTGTCCGCCAGCGCGCCGGCCAGGAAATCGGCGAAGGCGCGCACCCTGGCCACTTGCTGGCGGTGCTTGGGCCAGACCAGATTGATCGGCAGCGGCGCAATCGCCCACTCGGGCAGCAGTGGGCGCACCCGCCCGTCGGCCAGTTCCTGCCGCACCATCCAGCTGGGGGCGTAGGCGATGCCCATGCCGTCGAGCAGCGCCGCGCGCACCACTTCCGAACTATTGCTTTGCAAGGCGCCAGTCACCGCGACCGCAGCCTCGCGGCCATCGGCGTGCGAAAAGTGCCACACGTTCTTGCTGCTCAGTTCTGTGTACACGATGCAGGAATGCCGCAACAGGTCGGTGGGCGCCGCCAGCGCCGCCGGGTAGGAAGCGCTGGCCATCAATGTGCCCTGGCTGCGGCCGATGCCGCGCGCGATCAGTGCGCTGTCGGACAAGTGGCCGATGCGCACCGCCATGTCGATACCCTGCTCGACCAGGTCGATGTAGTGGTCGTGCAGGCGCAGGTCGATCCGCACAGCTGGGTGTTCTGCCAGGAAGCGCTGCACCAGCGGCATCATGACGCGCAAGCCGAAACCGACCGGCGCTGCGACGCGCATGCTCCCTTCCAGTTGATGCGTGCCGTGTCGCAGCTGCTGTTCCGCCTCCGCCACCTCGGCCACCAGCCGGCGCGCCTGCTCGAAATAGCGGCGGCCATCGTCGGTCAGGGCCAGCGCGCGCGTCGAACGCGTGAGCAAGCGCACGCCCAGATGTTGTTCTAGTGCGGCCACCTGTTTGCTGATGGCGCTTTGGGTGGTGTTGCGCTCACGGGCGACGGCTGAAAACGTCCCCGTTTCAGCAACGCGTACAAACACATGCATGGCAAGCAGGCGATCCATAGTCGGTTCCATTCATTCAAATTTGGAATGAATGTTAATCGTTTTTGCCGACTATCACAGGCGAGGGGACTGGCCTATCGTGGCTGCTGGTTTTCCACCATCCACAAGGACAGTTCATGATGAAGTTCTATTACCACCCCTCGCCCAATCCCGCCAAGGTCGCATTGTTTCTGGAGGAGAGCGCCTTGCCTTACGAACTGGTGCTGGTCGATACGCACCGGGGCGAGCAGCATCTGCCCGTCTACCTGGCCATCAATCCGAATGCCAAGACACCGGCGCTGGTCGACGGCGCCGCGACCGTCTTCGACAGCAACGCGATACTGCTCTACCTGGCCGAAAAGACCGGGCGCTTCCTGCCCGGCACGCCCGTCGAGCGCGCCGAGATGCATTCCTGGCTGATGTTCCTGGCCACCGGCCTGGCGCCGATGTGCGGCCAGCTGGGGCATTTCAAGTTTTTCGCGCCGCAGCCCAATGACTATGCCGTCAACCGCTATAGCTTTGAAGCGTGGCGCCACTGGCGCATCCTCGACCAGCGCCTGAGCCAGCGCGCGTACATGCTGGGCGAGAGCTACTCCATCGTCGACATGGCGGTCTGGGGCTGGGCGCGGGTGGTCCCGTTCGTGCTGGGCGAGCAGGCGTGGGCAGCGCTGCCCAACGTCAAACGATGGTTCGACGCCGTCAATGCCCGTCCGGCGGCCCAGCGCGCCGAGGCCTTGAAGGACGCGCAACCCTACAAGGCCGAGTTTGACGCCGAAACGCTGGCAGCACTGTTCCGCCACAATCTGCCGGAGGCGGCGGTTCCGGCGTGAGCTCAAGGTTGTGCGCATCGGGCGACCCAGTCGATCAAGCCGTCCAGCACAGTGTTGGACCGCAAGATCGATCTGGTGGAGGACGGCTTGCCTGGATGAGATGTCGCATAGCCACTGACCGCTGCTGTCGGCGCCTTTTACAAAAGCGCCAACGCTGCGCCCGATTCGCCGGCTGACTTCGCAAACGCCGCGTCAAGTCCCTGTTTCATCAGTAGGTTTGAGAGGAGATCATCGGATGGAATAGATGGTGCTTGGTGTGAGCCGACCGTTGTCAAACGTAGGCTCACCAA
This sequence comes from Duganella rhizosphaerae, assembly GCF_040364205.1. Taxonomy (NCBI): domain Bacteria; kingdom Pseudomonadati; phylum Pseudomonadota; class Betaproteobacteria; order Burkholderiales; family Oxalobacteraceae; genus Duganella; species Duganella rhizosphaerae. The sequence goes on along the minus strand of NZ_BPWK01000006.1, from coordinate 182,505 downwards.
GGAGATTTGCCATGAGCACCAAGTCAGTTGCGCGCGTCGTCATCGCCTTTTTATCCACAGTGTTTATCGGGCAAGCGAGCGCTGTTCCGATCGACAAATATTTCGTCGTCAATCCCATCAGCATTTGTAATAACGCCGGCGCAGCCTGCACGGTCGCCAACACCTACGCGGCGGAGACGGCAAAAATCTACGCCCAGGCCGGGGTGGGGGCGGTCTTCCTGCCGACCAGGCAGATCAACAACACGGCAGCCCAGTCAGTGCCGTCGGTGACCAACCTGAGTGTTCCCGGCAACGGTCAAAGCGCAGACCCCGCCACCATCAATATGTGGTTTGCACAGAACATGCCGAGCACCCCCGGTACTGTCTTGTTCGGTAACGCTTACGTTGGTGGCAACGGGGTCGCGATCAATTCGAGCGCCGTCAATGCCTTCAACGGCGGAATCGGCCGCATTGATACCTTGGCGCACGAGTTGGGCCACAATTTGGGCCTGGACCATACTGATTTTGGCGCGGGCGGCGCCAACAATTTGCTCACGACCGGATCGGTACGCAACATTCCGGGTGGACTGGGGGACATCACGCCGAGTGGCGCAATGCTGGATCAGTTGACCACGGCGCAGGTCAACCAATTGCGCAGCAGCCCCTTCATGCGCGAGGTGCCTCATGTGACGGTCGATATCAATGGATCGACGCCCTTTTCCACCAATAATTTTTTCAAAATCCTGTTCAATAACGGCAGCAATTTCCTGAAAAAACTGTCGATCAATCTGGGGCCGGTGGCCGCATTTTTCGATCCGACCAATGCTCCGCCGGGAACTGACAGTTCGCCGTTCTCGCTCAGCGGATTGAGTGGATTGACTGCGTCCGATATCGCCGTATCCGGCAACAGCGACGGTAGCCAGATACTGACGCTGACCTTTGCCGACAATGCTTTTACCGCCGGCGACAGCTTCGCGTTCGGCATCGATATCGACAAATTCGCCTGCGTGGACTGCTTCGGCGCGACGCCGCAGGAACTGATAGGTTCGTTGTTCTCGTTCAGTTTTAGCGACGGCTACGGCGCCACTGCGGCGATGAGCGGTACCAGCTTCAAAGCCGATTCCACCGAGATTGTGGACATGCTTCCGTTCGACACCAGCTTGCTCACCACGCCCCCCGGCTTTGTCGCACCGGTAGGCGTGGTGGGACCCATCGATCCAGTGGCGTTGGTGCCCGAGCCGGGTTCGCTCATGCTGCTGCTGATCGGTTTTGTGGCGCTGCTGCGCTGGCAAGGGCCGGTGCGCCGCGGCCGCGTGCTGGTACACTGAGAGCAGCTGCCACCCGATGAAAAATCCTATGACATGGTCCCGCACCATCTTGGCCTGCCTGGCGATGAGCACCACTCCTCACCCGGCGGTGGCGGCGTCCCCATCCGATCAGATGCCACTGCCGCCTGCCTGCAAAAAAGCCGTCTCAACAGACGGCCACTATCTGTTCGAGGCTTGCTCCACAGATCAATGGCGGTCGCGCCACGCTACCGGCCGCCTGATGGAAAACACCGCGCATGGCACGCGCACGGTGTGGGAGAGGCCCCTGCCGCAAGAGTACGGCCCGCGCTATGTCGTGGTGGGCAGACAAGGGCAGGTGGTGCTGTTTGACGAAGCGATCAACGTCAAAAGCCGCTATGCCGTGGTGCTGATGCGGCAAGCGGAGCGCGGCGATGTGATCCATGCTTACGAAGCGGTGAGGCTGGCGCTGGGACAATCCGCAGCGGCCATCATGGATCATGCGCAGAGCGGTTGGTGGCTGCAGGGCGCGCCGTCGCTGAACGCGGCGGGCACCCAGGCCTTGGCGCCTGTCGCCAATACATTTCTCGCGGTCGACCTGGAGACCGGCGCGCTGTCCGTGCTTGAGCCTGGCCGCTAGCGGCTGCCTGAGCGTGCCACCCAGTCGATCACGCCGTCCAGCACGGTGCGGCCGGCGCCGTTCGCGACATGCTCATCGTTGAGGATGGCGACCACGATGCAGGGCTGGTTGTTGGCGTCGGTGACGTAGCCGGCGATGGCGATCACGCTTTTCAGGCTACCGGTCTTGATGCGGGCGCGCAGTGCGGCCGGGCTGTCCTTGAGGCGCTTGCGCATGGTGCCGTCGGTGGCGGCGATCGGCAGGCTGGACAGGAACTCCGGCATCCACAGGCTCTTCAGGCCGGCTTGCAGAACGCCCGCCAGTTGCGCCGGCGTGGCGCGCTCGATGCGCGACAGGCCGGAGCCGTTGTCGAAGACCAGGCCGTTGGCGTCGATGCGCTGGCTTTGCAGCCAGCCGCGGATCGCGGTTTCGGCGCGCATCGGCGTGCTGGCCTGGCTGCCGTCGGGCGCGATCGGGCGGCTCCCCAGCACGGGGTCGGCTTGCAGGCTGCCCAGCATCAGGAACACGGTGCGGGCCAGGGTGTTGTCCGAGAACTTGTTGATGTCGCGTAGCATTTCCGGCAGCGGCCGGGAGACGTGCTCGGCCAGCAGGCGGGTGGCCGGCGTCGACGCGTCGGCTGGCATTGTTTCAGTTGCCGCAGCGGCCTCGCTCGCGCCGGCCTCGCGCACTTCGCCGACTATGCTGCCGCCCAGCTTGCGCCAGGTGGCGCGCAGCAAGCGCTCCAGATAGTCGTGGTGGTCCATCACGTCGACGCTGGTCGATTTGATGCAGTTTTTAGGGTAGCTGCCATGCAGCACCACCTCGATCTTGTCGCCGCTGCGCGCGACGTCCGGCGAACGCCAGCCTTGCTCCCACGACGCGCACGGCGCATCGCTGAGCTTCATGTCCGAGCGGATGCTGACTTTGTCCATCTCCGGCATCATCACCAGGCCGACCTTGTTGCCGGTCGAGCGCATTTCCACTTTGAGCAGGTTGGTGTTGGTCAGCAGCGCGTCAGGAATCACGTTGTAGTAAGCCCACGGGAATTCGTCGAACGGCGGCTGGCCCACATCCGGCCGCGCCGGCTGGAACAATTGACGGTCCAGGATCACGTCGCCCTTGATCTTGCGGATGCCCTGGTTGCGCAGCGCTTGCAGCATGTGCAGCAACACGTCCTCGTTCAGGTCGACATCGCCGCCGCCGCGCAGTATCAGGTCGCCCTGCAGCACGCCGTTGACCACCTCGGCGCTGCTGCGGAACTCGGTGCGGGCGCGGAAGGCCGGGCCCAGCTGTTCCAGCGCCGTCATCGCGGTGAACAGCTTCATGGTGGACGCCGGCTGCATGCTCTGCTGCGCGTTGTGCGAGACCAGCGTGGCATCGCCGCGCAGCACGACGATGCCGGCGCCTTCCGGCGGAATCTGTGCCGCCTGCAGCAGCGCGCTGATCGGCTCGGGCAGGTCGGCGGCGTGGGCGGTGCCGGCGGTGCTCGTAAAACACAGCGCGGCGAGGATGAGGTGACGGAACATGGCGACCTTGTTCAATGGAAGAAGATGTAGGAAACGAAGATGGCGGCGATGACGCCGGCCAGGTCGGCGATCAGGCCGCAGGAAATCGCGTAGCGCGTCTTGCGTATGCCCACCGAGCCGAAGTACAACGCGACGATGTAGAAGGTGGTGTCGGCCGAGCCGTTGAACACGCAGGCCAGGCGGCCGACGAACGAGTCCACGCCGTAGGTGCGCATGGTGTCGATCATCATGGCCTTGGCGGCGCTGCCGCTGAGCGGCTTCATCAGCGCGGTCGGCAGCGACGGCACGAAATCGGTGTTGACGCCCAGGTGGGCGAACAGCCAGCTGAAGCAGTCCATCACGTAGGCGAACACGCCGGCGTTGCGGATCACGCTGATCGCCACCAGCATGCCGACCAGGTAGGGAATCACGGTGATCGAGGTCTGGATGCCGCCCTTGGCGCCTTCGATGAAGGCTTCGTAGACGTTGACCTTGCGCCGCAGCGCGCCGATGATGAAGCCGGCGATCACCACCATCAGCACCAGGTTGCTGAAGACCTTGGAGAACAACTCAATTTCGATCTTGCTCAGGTAGTGCGTGAAGTAGAAGACCATGCCGGCGATGGCGGCCGTCATGCCGCCCAGCCAGCTCAGCACCACGCCGTTGAACAGGTTGATGCGCTGGCGGATGGCGACGGCGATGATGCCGGTCACGGTCGCCACGTAGGTGGCGATCATGCAAGGGATGAAGATGTCGGACGCATCGGCCGCGCCCAGGATCGAGCGCTGCGCCATGATGGCCAGCGGGATCAAGGTCAGGCCCGAGGTGTGCAGCACCAGGAACATGATCTGGGCGTCGGTCGGCTCGTCCTTGCTGGGGTTCAGCGTTTGCAGGCTTTCCATGGCCTTCAGGCCGAACGGCGTGGCGGCGTTGTCCAGGCCCAGCAGGTTGGCCGAGAAGTTCATCACCATGTGGCCGGTGGCCGGATGGTTCTTCGGCACGCCGGGGAAGATGCGCGAGAAGAACGGCTGGATCAGCCGCGCCAGCAGGTCGATGGCGCCGGCCTTTTCGCCGATGTTCATGATGCCCAGCCACAGCGTCATCACGCCGGCCAGCGGCAGCGCGATGTCCATCACGGCGGCCTTGGCGGAGTCGAAAGTACCGTCGATGATGCGCTTGAAGATTTCGGTGTCGCCCGTCAGCAGGAACTGCGCCAGCGCGGCCGCAAAGCCGACCAGGAAGAAGCCGGACCAGATGTAATTGAGCGACATATCTAGAAATTTTCCTGAAAGCAGTGGGCGATTTTCGAAGTATAGCGGGTAAGCCTGCGAAAAAAGTTATAAGCTGCCGCTTTACGTATGCGATGTGGAATGGACCTGATGCCCAAAAGTTATGCCGCAGCCCTGCTGGCGCTGGTGCTCAGCGCCGTCCCGGCCGCCGCCGCCGCGCCCAAAGTCCTGCATGCCTTCCTCAGCACAGGCGAGACCGGCCTCGATCCGGCGGTGGCGTCCGATATTGCCAGCCTCAGCCTGTTGGAAAACCTGTTCGATCCGCTGCTGCGCTATGACTACCTGGCCCGCCCGGTCAAACTGCAAGCCAACACGCTGAGCGCCATGCCGACCGTGGAAGACAACGGCTTGAGCTACACCTTCCAGCTGCGCCAGGACATCTTTTTCACGCCCGATCCGGCGTTCAAGGGCGTGCATCGCCAGGTAACCGCGCAGGACTACGTCTACAGCCTGAAGCGCCTGTATGATCCGACGCTGAAATCGCCGTGGCTGTTTCTGTTGGAAGGCAAGATCGCCGGCGACGAGGCGCTGAAGACCAAGTTCAGCTACGACAGCAATATCGCCGGCCTGCAAGCGGTGGACAAGTTCACCCTGCGCATCAAGCTCAACGCAGCCGATCCCAACTTCCTGTTCTACCTGGCGACGCCGTCTACCGGCGTGGTCGCGCGCGAGGTGATGGAAGCCTACGGTGCGCAAGCCGGCAACCATCCGGTCGGCACCGGCCCCTTCATGATGGGCAGGTGGAAGCACAGCGACCAGATCACGCTGCTGGCCAACCGCGACTTCCGGCCGACGATGTTCCAGGGCCGGCGCCTGCCGCTGTTGGATCAGGTCGACATCAAGGTCGTCGAGGAATATCAATCGCGCGTGCTGGGCTTCCTGAACGGCGAATTCGATTTCCTCGAGCAGCTGCCCGAGTCGATGAAGGACATGGTGTTGACCGCCGACGCCAAGCCGACCCTGAAACCGGCGCTGGCCAAGCAGGGCATGGTGTTGTCGCCCTTCCCCGTGCTGCAAACCTACTACATGTGGATGAACATGGACGACCCGCTGATCGGCGGCTACAGCAAGGAGAAGCTGGCCTTGCGGCGCGCCATCGCGCTGGGCTACAACAGCGGCGAGGATGTGGCCTTGATGAAGAAGGGCCTGGCGCTGCCGGCTGTCACGCCGTTGCCGCCGAATGTGCTGGGCTACGATCCCGCCTACCGCAGCCCGGTGGCCTACGATCCCGCGCTGGCCAATGCGCTGCTGGACCGCTACGGCTACCGCAAGGCCGCCGACGGCTTCCGCACCCAGCCCGACGGCAAGCCTCTGACGCTGGTGATGCACAGCGAATCGTCCACCGTCGGCCGCCTGCGCGACGAGCTGTGGCGCAAGAACCTGAACGCCATCGGCCTGAAAGTGACTTTCAAGAGCGACAAAAAAACCGAGATCATCAAAGCCTCGCGGCTGGGTTCGGTGATGATGTTCGAAACCAACTGGGTGGCCGACTTCCCCGACGGCGAGAACTTCTACCAGCTGCTGTACGGCCCCAACAGCGGACGCGCCAACTATGCGCGCTTCAACCTGCCCGCCTACAACCAGCGCTACGAGCAGAGCCGCAGCATGGGCGACTCGCCGCAGCGCACCGCGCTGTACGATGAAATGGCGCAGCTCATCCACGCCTACACGCCGTGGGTGCTGCTGACCCATCCGATTTCCGCCGACCTGCAACAGCCGTGGCTGAAGCATTACCAGCGTCATCCGGTGGAACTGACCAACTGGCGCTATCTGGACGTAGACGCACATACCCCGCGCTGAGCAATGCGTACAATGGACGGATGAAACTATTTACCCGCACGGCGCTGCTGCATGTCAGCGCGCATCCAATGAATTTCCTGGTGCAATGCCTGAAGGGCTTCCGCGCCAACCAGGGCTTGCTGCTGGCGGGCGCGGTCGCCTATTACTCGCTGCTGTCCATCGTGCCGCTGGTGATGCTGGTGGTGGTCGCGCTGTCGCACTTCATCGCGCAGGACGAATTGCTGGCGACCTTGGGCCGTTACCTGAACTGGCTGGTGCCGGGACAGGCCCAACCCCTCGTGACCGAGGTCGGCCATTTCCTCGAACACCGCGACCTGATCGGTGGCGTGCTGGTGGTCAGCATGATTTTCTTCAGCTCGCTGGCGTTCACCGTGCTGGAAAACGCCATGTGCGTCATCTTCAAGCACCGGGTCGAGATACGGCGCCGGCATTTCATGATCTCGGCGATCATGCCCTACTGCTACATCCTGTCGCTGGGCGTCGGCATGCTGCTGGTGACCCTGGTGGCGGGCAGCTTGCAGGTGCTGGGCGAGGAAAGCGTGCAATTCCTCGGCTATAGCTGGTCGCTGCATGGCATGTCCGGCGTGCTGCTGTACCTGCTGGGCCTGGGCGGCGAGGTGCTGGTGCTGACCTCGATCTACCTGGTGATGCCGGTGGGCCGCCTGTCGTTGTCGCACGCATTGATCGGCGGGGTGACGGCGGCGCTGCTGTGGGAACTGGCGCGCCGCATTCTGGTTTGGTATTTTTCAACCTTGTCGCAGGTGAACGTGGTGTATGGCTCGATGACCACCGCCATCATCGTCATGTTCAGCCTGGAAATCGGCGCCACGCTGTTGCTGTTCGGCGCCCAGGTCATATCCGAGTTCGAGCGGGTCGGCCGCCATGGCACGTTGCGCGAGCCGACGCCGATGACCACCCAAACTACAGAAGTAAAATAATTTGTGCGTCGCACAAAGATCTGTGTTACACTACGTTCGTGGTTGAGGTTGTAAGGGAGGAATCCCGGCAAACAGTCCCACATCCAAGAGAAGCGCCGCAGTTCGATATGTGTAAGACCGAACCGCAGTTGACGTGAACCTTGGAGTTGTAATTCCGGATACGATGGTCGATTTACACGTTGGGGGCACCACGCAGATAGCATGGGCGCCTGAGACTCTGGAGTCACTTTGCAGATAGCACTGGACCCCGGCATACGATTAAAGCATTGGTAATACATTGGAACGAAGCCCGCTGAGATGCGGGCTTTTTTTTATTGCTGATTCATTTCAATATTATTTGAAATATCGAATCGTTTGCGCTAGCATGGGCGCATGGATACTAAACAAGCTCTGGCGGCCCTGTCGTCGCTGGCCCAGGATAGCCGGTTGGCCGTGTTCCGCCTGCTGGTGCAGGTGGGGCCGGATGGCATGGCGGCCAGCAAAATCGCCGAACGGCTGGATATTTCGCCGTCGTCGCTGTCCTTCCATTTGAAGGAGCTGAGCCATGCTGGCATGGTCGGCTCGCGCCAGGATGGCCGTTTCGTCATCTACACGGCCGATGTGGGCGCAATGAACGGCCTGATCGGTTTCCTCACTGAAAACTGCTGCGGCGGCCTGCCCTGCGGCGTCTCTGAATGCTCCCCATGAATGTTCTGTTTCTCTGTACCGGTAATTCCTGCCGCTCGGTGTTGAGCGAAGGTGTCTTCAACCATCTGGCGCCCGAGGGTTGGCGCGCGCTGAGCGCAGGCAGCCAGCCGGCCGGTGCGCTGCATCCGCGCGCGGTGGCGCTGCTCGCCCGCAAGGGAATTTCCACCGAGGGCTATTACAGCAAGTCGTGGAACGATTTGCCGGTCACGCCGGACATCGTCATCACCGTCTGCGGCAGCGCGGCCGGCGAGACTTGCCCTGCCTATCTGGGCCAGGTGCTGCGCGCACACTGGGGCGTGGACGATCCCAGCCATGTGGTCGGCACCGAAGAAGAAATCGAGATGGCGTTCGAGCTCGCTTACCGCATCATCCGCGCGCGCATCGAGGCCTTCCTGGCGTTGCCGCTGGCGCAGCTGGCGGCCGACAAGGCAGCATTCAAGCTGGAGCTGGACCGCATCGGCGTCCTGAGCGTGGCCTGATGCTGATCGCCTTCCTGATTTTCCTGGCGACGCTGACCCTTGTCATCTGGCAGCCGCGCGGCCTGGGAATAGGCTGGAGCGCGGTGGCCGGCGCCTGCGTGGCGCTGCTGGCCGGTGTGATCCATGTCGGCGATATCCCCGTGGTATGGCATATCGTGTGGAACGCCACCGGCACCTTCGTGGCGATCATCATCATCAGCCTGTTGCTGGACAAGGCCGGCTTCTTCGAGTGGGCCGCGCTGCACGTGGCGCGCTGGGGACGCGGCAGCGGCAAGCTGCTGTTTGCGATGTTCGTGCTGCTGGGCGCGGCGGTGTCGGCGCTGTTCGCCAATGACGGCGCGGCGCTGATCCTCACGCCCATCGTCATCGCCATGCTGCGCGAGCTGAAATTCTCGGGCAAGGCCACGCTGGCGTTTGTGATGGCGGCCGGCTTTGTCGCCGATACGGCCAGCTTGCCGCTGGTGGTGTCCAACCTGGTCAACATCGTGTCGGCGGATTATTTCAACGTCAGCTTCGCGCGGTATGCGGCGGTGATGGTGCCGGTGAATTTTGTCGCCGTGGCGGCCACGCTGGCGGTGCTGCTGTGGTTCTTCCGCCGCGATATTCCGGCCGACTACGATCTGGCGCAGGTCAAGCGGCCCGAAGACGCGATCCACGACCGCGCGACCTTCGTGACCGGCTGGTGGGTGCTGGGTTTGTTGTTGATCGGCTTCTTCTGGCTGGAGGATCTGGGCGTGCCGATCAGCGCCACCTCCGCCGTCGGCGCGGCCATGCTGCTGGCGGTCGCGGCGCGCGGCCATCGCATCTCGACGCGCGAGGTGATCGGCAATGCGCCGTGGCAGATCGTGGTGTTCTCGCTGGGCATGTACCTGGTGGTGTACGGCCTGCGCAACGCCGGACTGACCGACTACCTGACGGCCGCGCTCAACGCCTGCGCGCAGCACGGCGTGTGGGGCGCGGCGCTGGGCACTGGCGTCATTACGGCGATCCTGTCGTCGATCATGAACAACTTGCCGACGGTATTGATCGGCGCGCTGTCGATCGATGCCAGCAGTGCGCAGGGCGTGGTGCGCGAGGCCATGGTCTACGCCAACGTCATCGGCAGCGACCTGGGGCCGAAGATCACGCCGATCGGCAGCCTGGCCACGCTGCTGTGGCTGCATGTGTTGGAAAACAAGGGCATCAAGATTTCTTGGGGCTACTACTTCCGCGTCGGCATCTGCCTGACCTTGCCGGTGCTGCTGGTCACGCTGGCGGCGCTCGCTGTGCGCTTGAACTGAGAGGACAATATGGACCTGCCCAACATCAATCCCTCGCTGCTGGAGACGCCCACGCTGGACAAGCTGGCGCCCGTCGGCAACTTCGATCATCCGCCGCGTATCCTGATGCTGTATGGCTCGCTGCGCGAGCGTTCGTTCAGCCGCTTCCTGACCGAAGAGGCGGCGCGTATTTTGGAGCACTTCGGCGCCGAGGTGAAAATCTTCGATCCGACCGAGTTGCCGATGGCGGGCAGCGTGCCGGAGGACCATCCCAAGGTGCAGGAGTTGCGTGCCTTGTCGTTGTGGTCCGAAGGCCAGGTGTGGTGCAGCCCGGAGCGGCACGGCGCCATCACGGCGGTGATGAAAAACCAGATCGACTGGATACCGCTGGAGCAAGGCGCGCTGCGGCCCAGCCAGGGACGCACGCTGGCCGTGATGCAGGTGTGCGGCGGATCGCAGTCGTTCAACGTGGTCAACACGATGCGGCTGCTGGGGCGCTGGATGCGCATGTTCACAATCCCCAACCAGTCGTCGGTGCCGATGGCCTACAAGGAATTCGACGACGCCGGCCGCATGCGTCCTTCAGGCTACTATGAGCGGGTAGTGGATGTGATGGAGGAGCTGTTCAAGATGACCTTGCTCCTGCGCGGCCGCACCGATTACCTGACCGACCGCTACAGCGAACGCAACGAGCGCTCAATGAAGGCGATCAATCGACAACTGGGGAAAATTTAATTGGACTTACATGTGCTGCCAGTCGAACTGGAAAAAGCCTACCGCTTGTTGAACCACGGCCCGACGGTGCTGGTATCGGCCACGCACGGCGGCGTGACGGATGTGATGGCGGCGGCCTGGTCGTGCGCGCTGGATTTCATGCCGCCGAAGATCACGGTGGTGTTGGACAAATCGACCAGCACGCGCGGGCTGGTTGAGAAGAGCGGCTATTTTGCGATCCAGGTGCCGAACATGGCGCAGATCGATCTGACCTACGCGGTCGGCAGCATGAGCCTGGCCGATATGCCGGACAAGCTGGCCAAATGCGGTGTGGAGCTGTTCCATGCCGAAGGTCACGAAACGCCGCTGGTGGTGGGCTGCTCGGGTTGGCTGATCTGCAAGCTGGTGCCCGAGCCGCACAACCAGCAGACCTACGACCTGTTCATCGGCGAAGTGGTCGCAGCGTATGCCGATACTCATGTGTTCCGCAACGGCCACTGGGAATTCGAATCCGCCGGCCCGGCCTGGCGCAGCCTGCACTACATCGCCGGCGGTACTTTCTACGCCATTGGCGAAAAACTTGTTGTGAAGGCGGCGGGTAACGCCGACTGAGTATGGATTCCCGCTTTCGCGGGAATGACGAGTTAGCAGCGAGTCCGTCATTCCCGCGAAGGCGGGAATCCATAGAACGTAATATCTGCGCCAGATCATCTCAAGACCAATTGAGTCGAGAGACTATTTTTTCTCACTCATCGAGTTGAGAAAATCATGGGCAAAGAAAGCTATGTCTACATCCTCGCCAGCAACCGTTACGGCACGTTATATGTCGGCGTGACTTCAAATCTGATCCAGCGTGTCTGGCAACATCGTGAAGGTATCGCAGAAGGCTTTACCAAGGAATATGCCGTCAAGCGCCTGGTCTGGTACGAGCAGCATGCAGAGATCCTGGCCGCGATTACACGCGAGAAGCAGATCAAGAAATGGCGCCGCGATTGGAAGATCGGGTTGATACAAAAATCTAATCCAATGTGGCGCGATTTGTTCGAGGACTTCACTGGGTGAAAGAAAGACGCGTTAAACCTTGTCGTTCCCGCGCAGTTGTACAAGCCACTCAAACTGACCACTACGCTACTGAACGCTGACCGGGTTATTAGGGTTCCTTCTTACGTCTACGTACTTGTAGAAAGTGGAAATGTGAATTTGAAGAGCTTCTGCAATTTCTTTGACCGAGCGACCCTGGTGCGCATACATGTCTTGTGCGGCCTTAATTTTTTCCGCAGATAGCGCTGGACGTCCTCGCCCGTTGGCTGTCGGAGTGATCTTGACTCGGTTTCTAATTGCTCGTTTCGCCTTGGCTGCTTGCAGTCGACGCTGCCACTCTTCAGCAGGGAGAGTCCTTTCCAGTTCCATTATGCGTTCGATTACTCGGCGTACGCCCAAAGACAAATTCCCCTCTCCGACCTCCACGAAGTATTCGTACTGCGCCTTGGTGAGACGCACAGAGTACGAGCGCATCGCTTCTTCCCCATACGGAGCAACATGGCGTTTCGATTTAGGTTTCTCTTCAGCCATCCGAAATTTTCTTTTTATTCCGATGATTTTGTTCCACGATAACCGGACGATACTTTCTGCATGCCGTCATCCAGAGCAACAGTTTATCGCGGTTGCAAAGACAGATGGTCCTGTTGACGTAACAATAGCGCTTTTCGGCGGCGCTGGCCGAAGTCTATAAAAGGAATGATCATGTGGGAAATTGCTGCAATTGTCTTGAAAAAACCGCGTCGCCTATTGGCCGCTATTCGTCGCTATCCGATGGAGTCCTGCTTGTTAATGTGGTTTGTCTTGGTCATCATGATAATCTGGCGTCTGCCTTTATCGCGATGAGCCATCTGAGTGTGCGGTACTGTTCGTGCGCGCTGGAACGGCACGGACATGCCCAAGACATAGTTTTCGGGTGGCTACCTCTTGAGCGGTGGCGTGGCCATCTAATAGTGTTCTTTCCACGCAGGTGGGAATCCATACTGAGCCTGTTACTGAGGCGTTCTATGGATTCCCGCCTGCGCGGGAATGACGGAGCGGGCGTTGTCTTACAGCGCGCGGGCGATCAGCAGTTTCTGGATGTCGCTGGTGCCTTCGTAGATCTGGCAGACCCGTACGTCGCGGTAGATGCGCTCCACCGGGAAGTCGGACACGTAGCCGTAACCGCCGTGCACCTGGATGGCGTCGGAGCAGACCTTCTCCGCCATCTCGGACGCGAACAGCTTGGCCATCGCCGCTTCCTTCAGACACGGCAGGCCCGCATCCTTCATCGACGCCGCGTGGCGGATCAGCTGGCGCGCCGCTTCGATCTGCGTCGCCATGTCCGATAAACGGAACTGCACCGCCTGGTGCTCGAAGATCGGCTTGCCGAAGCTTTCACGATCCCTTGCATACGCCAGCGCCGCTTCATACGCGGCGCGCGCCATGCCCACCGCCTGCGAGGCGATGCCGATGCGGCCGCCCTCCAGGCCGGACAAGGCGATCTTGTAGCCCTGGCCTTCCTCGCCGATGAGGTTCTCCGCCGGGATGCGGCAGTTCTCGAACAAGATCTGCGCCGTATCCGACGAGTGCTGGCCCATCTTCTGCTCCAGCCCGGCCACGATGTAGCCCGGCGCCGAGGTCGGCACCCAGAACGCGCTGATGCCCTTCTTGCCAGCCGCCTTGTCGGTCACCGCCATGACGATCGCGACGTCCGCGTACTTGCCGCTGGTGATGAACTGCTTGACGCCGTTGATCGCGTACTCGTCGCCATCGCGCGTGGCGGTGGTGCGCAGCGCGGCGGCGTCGCTGCCGGTGTGCGGCTCGGTCAGGCAGAAGGCGCCCAGCATCTCGCCCTGCGCCAGCGGACGCAGCCACTGTTCTTTCTGCTTGTCGTTGGCGTACATCATCGCGATGCTGCACACCGGACAGTTGTTGACCGAGATGATGGTGGACGTGCCGCCATCGCCTGCCGCGATCTCTTCCAATACCAGCGCGAGCGACACGTAGTCCATGCCGGCGCCGCCCAGCGCCTCCGGCACCGCGACGCCGAACGCGCCCAGCGCGGCCAGCTCCTTCAGCTCCTCTTTCGGGAAGTGATGCTCCTTGTCCCAGCGGGCGGCGTTGGGCGCCAGGCGCTCCCGCGCAAACGTGCGCAGGGCGTCGCGTATCATTTCGTGTTCTTCGCTCAGTATCATATTGTCTCGTTTTATTGTTAACCCGCAAACCGTCGCAAGGGTCTGACCCCGTACGGGGTCAGACCCCGGTTGGCTGTGCGGGGTTTACCAGCCGATTTCCGCGCCGTCGTAGTTGCGATAGACGGCGACTTCGGATGCGGGCAACCCGCTTATCGTTGCGCGTATGCCTGCCGCGCTCTCCTCCACCGGCAGATCGGCGTCGCCGCCTCCCATGTCCGTACGCACCCAGCCAGGATGCAGGGCGACACAGGTGGCGCCCTGCTTGCCGAAGCTCAGCGCCGTATCGATCAGCACCGAATTGAGCGCCGCCTTGCTGGCGCGGTACAGCGAGCCGGTCGGATTGCCGCGCTCGCTGAGCGAACCCATCTTCGACGACAGCACCGCCAGCTTGCCGCGCACCGCGCACACGATCGGCGCGAGGATGGGCAGCAGCCGCATCGCCGCCAGCACGTTGGTGTGCATCACCGTGTCGAAGTCCGTTTGCAGCGGGAAGCCGTCGTGGCGCGGGCCGTACACGCCGGCGTTGAGGATGGCCACGTTGAGCTCCTCGCCGTCCAGCTTCCAGCCCAGCCCCGCAACGGCTTCGACGTTGGTCACGTCCAGCCCGTGGGCCTCGGCGCCCATCGCGGCCAGCGCATCGATGTCTTCCGCCTTGCGCGCGGTGGCGATCACGCGCCAGCCGTCGGCCAGGTACTGGCGCACCAGTTCCAGGCCGATGCCGCGCGAGGCGCCGATGATCAGTGCCGTCGCCATCCGCTTAGGCCAGTTCGATGGCCATGGCGGTCGCTTCGCCGCCGCCGATGCACAGCGCCGCCACGCCCTTCTTGCCGCCGGTGCGTTTCAGCGCGCCGATCAGGGTGACGATGATGCGCGCGCCGGAGGCGCCGATCGGATGGCCCAGCGCGCAGGCGCCGCCGTGGATGTTGACCTTGTCGTGCGGGATGTCGAGGTCGCGCATGGCGGCCATCGGCACGGCGGCAAACGCTTCGTTGATCTCGAACAGGTCGACGTCCTTGGTGCCCCAGCCGATTTTCTTGTACAGCTTTTCAACCGCGCCGATCGGTGCGGTGGTGAACAGGTTGGGCTCCTGCGCGAAGGTGGCGTGGCCGTGGATCTTGGCGATCACGGTCAGGCCCAGTTTCTTGGCGGTCGATTCGCGCATCATCACCAGCGCGGCGGCGCCGTCGTTGATCGACGACGACGAGGCGGCGGTGATGGTGCCGTCTTTCTTGAAAGCGGCGCGCAGGGTCGGGATCTTTTCAACCTTGGCCTTGAGCGGGCCTTCATCCTTGTCGATGACGGTGTCGCCGGCGCGGCTGGTCACGGTGACCGGCGCGATTTCCCACTTGAACCAGCCTTCGTTGGTGGCGACTTGCGCGCGCTTGACCGATTCGATGGCGAAGTTGTCCTGCGCTTCGCGGGTGAATTCGTACTTGGCCGAGCACTCTTCGGCGAAGGTGCCCATCGAGCGGCCTTCGCCGGTTTTTTCGTTGCGCGAGTAGGCGTCTTCCAGGCCGTCGTACATCATGTGGTCGAACAGCATGCCGTGGCCGATGCGGTAGCCGCCGCGCGCCTTCGGCACCAGGTAGGGTGCGTTGGTCATCGATTCCATGCCGCCGGCGATTACCACGTCGGCGCTGCCGGCGACCAACTGGTCGTGCGCGAAGATCGCGGCCTGCATGGCCGAGCCGCACATCTTGGACAAGGTGACGGCGCCGGTCGAGGTCGGCAGGCCGGCTTTCAACAGCGCCTGGCGTGCTGGCGCCTGGCCCTGGCCCGCCATCAGGCAGTTGCCGAAGTAGACGTGCTCGACCAGCTTGCCATCGATGCCGGAGCGCTCGACGGCGGCCTGGATCGCGACGGCGCCCAGGTCATGCGCGACCTTGCTGGAGAAGTCGCCCTGGAAGGCGCCCATGGGGGTGCGAGCTGCACCGACGATTACGATAGGATCATTCATTTTCTAGAGTCTCCATAAATGGCGGCTGGATGGCCGCCGGTGGGGTGGTGTGTTGATTGCAAAAACGGATGTGCTGCGGATACGGGAACACGTCTTCCACATGGCCTTCAAGGATGCGCTGCTTGCGCGCCTGCCACCAGGCTTGCGTCAACAGGTCACTGTGGTGCTTCATAAAATATTTGCGGATCTTGGCGTTCCCCAGCAGGAACCTGCCGAACTGCTCGGGGAAGACGTCGTACTTGCCGATCGGGTACCACGGTTCGGAGGCCATTTCCTCTTCTTCCGTGCGCGCTTCCGGGATCACGCGGAAATTGCAGTCGGTGATGTATTCGATTTCATCGTAATCGTAAAACACCACGCGCTGGTGGCGCGTGACGCCGAAGTTCTTATATAGCATATCGCCGGGGAAGATGTTGGCCGCCACCAGTTCCTTGATGGCGTTGCCGTACTCGAGCACGCCGTGCTCGATCTGCAGCTCGTCGTTGTCGTTGTCGGCGTTGGTCAGCCACATGTTCAGCGGCACCATGCGGCGCTCGATGTACAGGTGTTTGATGACCAGCTGATCGCCTTCCTCTTCCAGCAGCGACGGCACGAAATGCTTGAGCTCGGCGATCAGCTCTTCGCTGAAGCGGTGGCGCGGGAAGGCGACGTTGGAATATTCCAGCGTGTCGGCCATGCGGCCGACGCGGTCGTGGTGTTTCACCAGCAGGTATTTTTCCTTGATCAACGCGCGCGTGGTTTCCTTGGGCGCCGGGAAGAAGTCCTTGATGACCTTGAACACATACGGGAACGACGGCAGCGCGAACACCAGCATCACCAGGCCGCGGATGCCGGGCGCGATGTCGAACAGGTCGGACGAATGCTTCAGGTGTTGCAGGTAGTCGCGGTAGAACAGCGTCTTGCCCTGCTTTTGCAGGCCGAGGATGGTGTAGATCTCGCTGCGCGGCTTGCGCGGCAGCAGCGTGCGCAGGAACTGCACGTAGGCCGACGGCACTTCCATGTCGACCAGGAAGTAGGCGCGCGTGAACGAGAACAGGATCGTGATCTGTTCCTGGTCGAACAGCACGGTGTCGAGTATCAGTTCGCCGTGCTTGTTGTGCAGGATGGGCACGACGAAGGGGTATTCCTTGTTGCCGTTGATGCCCTTGCCGACGATGTAGGCGCCCTTGTTGCGGAAGAACAGGCTCGACAGCACATGGATCTGGTGGTTGGGTTCCAGCTTGATGCCGCCGAACAGCGTGCGCAGCCGGGCTTCGATCTGCGCCACGTCGCGCGTCAGGTTGGCGAACCTGGTGGCCAGCTGGAAGTTGGTGATGATGCGCTTGAGCGTGTAGTGCAGGCCGTCGGTGCCGGGGTAGTAGACGCGGTAGGTCGGCGCGATTTCCTCGGTTTCGATGTACTCGGTGGAGACCACCGGGCGCACGAAGATGAATTCGTTGTGGAAGTAGCGGCGGTGCAGGATGTTGCAGCAGACCGAGTTGAAGAAGGTCTCGGCCAGCTCCGGCTGCTTGTGGTCGGACAGCATGCCGATGTAGTGCAGCTTGAGTTCGCGCCACACCTCGTCGGTCAGCTCGGCCGGATCGTACTCGTCTTCCAGCATCTGCACGCATTCCTGCACGCGGCGGTCGTAGAAGTCGATGCGCTCGCGCGCGGCCTGCTGCGCGGTGCGCCAGGCGCCCTGCTCGAAGTGCTGCTTGGCCTGCTGGCTGGTGAGCCGGAACAAGCGGTAGTGCTTGTCGAAACCGTCGCGGATGGTGCGGGCGATGTCGAACGCGATCTGCGAGCGCAGCAGTTTGGGGAAAGCAGCCTGGATCATGGGTCAGCCCTGGTGTGCGTTAGCTGGCTATCAGCGGAATACTGCCGCCGGGCCAGCCCACGCACACGCGATGCTTACTTGGTTTCCGCGAACAGTTCGCGGCCGATCAGCATGCGGCGGATTTCGCTGGTGCCGGCGCCAATTTCATACAATTTGGCGTCGCGCCACAGGCGGCCGACCGGATACTCGTTGATGTAGCCGTTGCCGCCCAGCGTCTGGATCGCCTCGCCGGCCATCCAGGTCGCTTTTTCTGCGCTATACAAAATGGCTCCCGCTGCATCCTTGCGCAACTGGCGGACCGCTTCCGGGGTTTTGGCCCGGTCGCAGGCCTGACCGACGGCGTACACATATGCCTTGCACGCCATCATGGTCGAGTACATGTCCGCAATCTTACCCTGCATCAGCTGGAATTCGCCGATCGGCTGGCCGAATTGCTTGCGGTCGTGGATGTAGGGCACCACCGCGTCCATGCAAGCTTGCATGATGCCCAGCGGGCCGCCGGACAGCACGGTGCGCTCGAAGTCCAGGCCGGACATCAGCACGTTGACGCCCTTGCCCAGGCCGCCCAGCACGTTCTCGGCCGGCACTTCGCAGTTGTCGAACACCAGCTCGCCGGTGTGCGAGCCGCGCATGCCCAGCTTGTCGAGCTTCTGGGCCACGGAGAAGCCCTTGAAGTCTTTCTCGATCAGGAAGGCGGTCATGCCTTTCGGGCCGGCTTCCAGGTCGCTCTTGGCGTAGACCACCAGCACGTCGGCGTCGGGGCCGTTGGTGATCCACATCTTGGTGCCGTTGAGCACCCAGCGGTCGCCCTTGAAGTCGGCGCGCAGCTTCATGCTGACCACGTCGGAACCGGCGTTCGGCTCGGACATCGCCAAGGCGCCCACGTGTTCGCCGGAGATCAGCTTCGGCAGGTATTTTTGTTTTTGCTCTTCGGTGCCGTTGCGCTTGATCTGGTTGACGCACAGATTCGAGTGGGCGCCGTACGACAGGCCGACCGAGGCCGAGGCGCGCGAGATTTCTTCCATCGCGACGATGTGGGCCAGGTAGCCCATGTTGGCGCCGCCGTATTCTTCGCCGACGGTGATGCCGAGCACGCCCAGGTCGCCCATCTTGCGCCACAGATCCATCGGGAACTGGTCGCTGCGGTCGATTTCAGCGGCGCGCGGCGCGATTTCGGCGGCGGCGAACTGTTGCACGGCTTCGCGCAGGGCGGCGATGTCTTCGCCGTGGTCAAAGGTCAGGCCTGGGAGATGGAGCATGTCGTCCTCATTCTTGTGTTTTGTTGGAAGCGTCAATAATACGCCGGTGTGACGTTAACGTAAACGTAAAGCAGTGGTGACGGTGGGCCGCCACGCAATATTGTTATTTTTGTCAGATGGTGGCCGGCCGGGGTTCGCCGATGGCGGCCAGCAGGCGCCTGCATTCGTCCTCGTGGGCGGTGATCTCGGCCAGCGACATTTCGATGTCCTCGCGCTGCTGTTCCAGCGTTTCGCGGTGTTGCGCCAGCACGCCCAGAAAGCGGTTCATCTGGGCGCTGGTGTCCTTCGGCGATTCGTACATGTCGACCAGGCTCTTGATCTCCGACAGCGACAGCCCCAGGCGCTTGCCGCGCAGGGTCAGCTTGAGGCGGGTGCGGTCGCGCGGCGTGTAGACCCGGTTGCGGCCGCCCGCGCCTTCGCGGGACGGGCTCAGCAGGCCCTGGTCTTCGTAAAAGCGGATGGCGCGCGCCGTGATGTCGAATTCACGGGCCAGTTCGGTGATGGTGTAAGTGGTGGGCATCTCTGGGTTTGCGGTAAAGTCGTACAATTTCCGTTTACGTCAACGTCAAGCACATTGTAGCGCGCCTGACATCTTGAAAGAAAAAAAATGAATCCGCTCGAATCGCAACTGGACTACCCGCTGGGCGACACCATCCCCGCCACCGGCGCCGTGCACGAGATCGTCCCCGGCCTGCGCTGGCTGCGCATGCCGCTGCCGTTTGCGCTGGATCATATCAACCTGTGGCTGCTGCGCGACGGCGACGGCTGGAGCGTGGTCGACAGTGGTGTCGCGGGGGACGCCACCCGCGCCGCCTGGGAAACCATCTTCGACACCGGCCTGGACGGCCTGCCGGTGCGCCGCGTGTTTGCCACCCATTGCCATCCCGACCATATCGGCCTGGCCGACTGGCTGTGCCGCCGCTGGGATGCGCCGCTGTGGACCACCACCGGCGAATACGCCTTCGCGCGCATGATGTCGGCCGCCCTGCCGGGCGTGGACGGTTCGGCGGCGCTGCCGCATTTCCAGCGCCACGGCCTGCGCGACCCGGACATGCTGGAAAAAATGGCAAGCCGGAAAAACTACTATCCGACCCTGGTGCCGTCGGTGCCGGCCGCCTACACCCGCATCCAGGATGGACAGTTGGTTGTTATTGGCGATTATGGCTGGCGGGTGATCACCGGCTTCGGCCATGCCCCCGAGCATGCTTCGCTGTATTGCGAGGCACTCAAGGTGCTGATCGCCGGCGATATGGTGCTGCCGCGCATCTCCACCAATGTGTCGGTTTTCGCGGTGGAACCGGAGGCCAACTCGCTGACGCTGTATCTTGACTCGTTGGACAAGTTTGTTGACTTGCCGAATGATGTATTGGTACTGCCCTCACACGGCAAACCGTTCCGGGGGCTGCATACCCGCATCGCCCAGTTGCGCCAGCACCACGTCGAGCGGTTGGCCGAAGTGGTCGACGCCTGCCGCGACTGGCAGTCGGCGGCCGACATCGTGCCGATGATGTTCAAACGGCCGCTAGACGCCCACCAGCTTAGCTTTGCGCTGGGCGAGGCGCTGGCGCATCTGCACAAATTGTGGCACGACGGTATCGTGCGCCGTGAAACAGGGGCGGACGGCATCATACGTTTCCGCGTCGCGTAGCGTTGAAAGTGTGGCCGTAAACTAGTAGTGGTGTTATTGTAATAACTTCACTATTTCCGCTATAAACGGCTCCAAGACTTCGGTCCGTTTGGCAGCGGTAAACCGAATAAAGTTCGGTACAGGTTCTCCCCTGTACTTGCACTTACAGAGGATAAAGTGTTAATTATAAAATCCCATCACGTCACAATCAGATCTTAAAAACAAGAGACTGACTTTCATGACGCAACGTGAAATAGTGCAATTATGAATTCTTCTAATGAACGCGAAAGCTTTAGCCAGCGCCTGCAACAGGCACTCAAAAACGCCCACTACTCCCCCGACAGCCCGACTCGATTGGCGCGGGAATTCAATATCCGATTCGATGGCCGACCGATCACCGTCCACGCCGCCCGCAAGTGGCTGGTAGGCGAGGCGATTCCGACCCAGGAAAAACTGCGCATGATCGCGCAGTGGCTGGGCGTGCCGGCCGAATGGCTGCGCTTTGGCGGCGCCGAAGCGGACGCGCCTACCGGTGAAGGGGGCAACGGCCTGTCGCGCTTCGAGTCGGCCGACGTCAAGCTGATCGCCGATTTGCAACGCCTGGACGAGCATCACCGCCAGATTGCTCGCGAATTTATTCGCATGTTGGTGCGGGTTAATTACCAAAAGTAGTCATTTTCAGTACTACTACGGAGTTATTTTGACCGTTTGTGGCTAAGGCCGAAAGTGTTTCCGTGTGAAACTAGTTTCACAGTTTGGCCGGTTTTTGTTCGGATAGGGCGTCCTTCAGGGGGCGCCCTTTTTATTTTCGGGGGCTTTACGAATTGTCATAGTTCCGACACGGATTTGAGGCACAATAGGTAATCAGCCATCGCTGAGCCGCAGCATTTACTTCGGGAGCCAAGCTTTTGAGCCGTCTTATGAAAAGTAACTACAGCAACGTCGCGCAGCTAAAAGATTTGATGACCGTCCCCCCGATGACCGCCGCCCAGCACGCGGAGGTAATGCGCAAGCGCATTGCCCACCGCCGCATGGTCGAGGAAGCACGGGATCTGAAGAAAGCCAGCGGATCGCAGTTCGATAAACGCTAGGCTGGAGGGTAGTGCAGGTCTTAGTTGGACTCGCTGGTCGGCTTCATGCCGTTCCAGCGCGGGGCCATTGTGTGCTCGATGCCGAACAAATCGATGACCCGGCCGACCGTGTGGTCAACCATCTCCGCAATGCTTTGCGGGTTGTGATAAAAGCTGGGCAGCGGCGGGAAGATGATCCCGCCCATTTCCGTCACCGCCGTCATATTGCGCAAGTGCGCCAGGTTGAACGGCGTTTCCCTCACCATCAGCACCAGCCGGCGGCGCTCCTTGAGCACCACGTCGGCCGCGCGCGCGATCAGGTTGTCCGACAGGCCATGCGCCACCGACGCCAGCGTCTTCATCGAGCATGGCGCTACGATCATCCCATCCGACTGGAACGAACCGCTGGCGATCGAGGCGCCGACGTCGCGCACCTTGTGCACCACGTGGGCCAAGGCTTCGACTTCGCGCCGCTGCAGACCGGTTTCCTGGTGCAGCGTGAGGACCGCGGCATCGGAAACGATCAGGTGTGTCTCGATAGGGCGGCTCCCCGACCGGCGCACTTCTTCCAACTGTTGCAGCAGACGCACGCCATACACCGCGCCAGTGGCGCCGGTGATGGCGATAATTATCCGCCGCGGACGATCAGGCATCCAGCAGGGCCTTTAGCTCGCCGGACTCGAACATCTCGTTCATGATGTCCGAACCGCCGATGAACTCGCCCTTGACGTAGAGCTGAGGAATGGTCGGCCAGTTCGAGTAGTCCTTGATGCCCTGGCGTACTTCCGGATCTTCCAGCACGTTCACGGTGGCGATGTTCTCGACGCCGCAGGCCTTCAGGATCTGGATGGCGCGGCCGGAAAAGCCGCATTGCGGGAACTGGGCGGTGCCCTTCATGAACAGCACCACAGGGGTGCCGGTCACGGTTTCTTTGATCCAGGTTTGTACGTCGCTCATAGCTGCCTCAGTGAAAAGATGTAAATAGATGCCGTCATTTTATAAGAAAACGGCGGCACCGGTATTTTTATGGCCGTTGGGTCAGCCGCGCAGCTTGGCGAACGCCGCCGCCATGCTGCCGCCGACCGGCTCGGATTTGGCGGCCTGCTTCTGGTGCTGGCCCATGCTCTTGCGGTCGTTGCGGTCGCCGCGCTGCTGCGGCTGCGAACCGGCTTGCGGCGCGCTGTCGCTCAGGCGCATGGTCAGGGCGATGCGCTTGCGCTTCTCGTCCACTTCCAGCACTTTCACTTTAACCACCTGGCCAGCCTTGACCACCGTGTGCGGATCCTTGACGAAGGTGTTCGACAAGGCCGAGATGTGCACCAGGCCGTCCTGGTGGACGCCGATGTCGACAAACGCGCCGAACGCGGCCACGTTGGTGACCACGCCTTCCAAAATCATGTCCGGACGCAGGTCGCGGATTTCCTCCACGCCATCCTTGAAGGTGGCGGTGGTGAACTCGGGACGCGGATCGCGGCCCGGCTTCTCCAGCTCCTTGAGGATGTCGCTGATGGTCGGCACGCCGAACTTGTCGTCGGCGTACTTGGCCGGATTCAGCGTCTTGATCAGCGCGGTCTCGCCGATGACGGCCTTGATGTCCTTCTTGATGTCACTGAGGATTTTTTCCACCAGCGGATACGATTCCGGGTGCACCGCCGACGCGTCCAGCGGGTTCTCGCCGCCCATCACGCGCAGGAAGCCGGCCGCCTGTTCGAAGGTCTTGTCGCCCAGGCGCGGCACCGCTTTCAGGCCGGCGCGCGAGGTGAACGCGCCCTTGACGTCGCGGTAGGACACGATCGCCTGCGCCACCGAGGCCGACAGGCCCGACACGCGCGCCAGCAGCGGCGCCGAGGCGGTGTTCACGTCGACGCCGACCGCGTTCACGCAATCCTCGACCACCGCGTCCAGCGAGCGGGCCAGCTGGGTCTGCGAAACGTCGTGCTGGTACTGGCCGACGCCGATCGATTTCGGATCGATCTTGACCAGCTCGGCCAGCGGATCCTGCAAACGGCGGGCGATCGACACCGCGCCGCGCAGCGACACGTCCATGTCCGGCAGCTCGCGCGAGGCGAACTCCGACGCCGAGTACACCGACGCGCCCGCTTCCGAGACGACGATCTTGGTCATTTTCTGCTCGGGGAATTGCTTGATCAAGTCCTGCGCCAGCTTGTCGGTTTCGCGCGAGGCGGTGCCGTTGCCGATCGAAATCAGCGACACATTGTGCTTGGCGGCCAGCTTGCCCAGCGTGTGCAGCGAGCCGTCCCAGTCGTTTTTCGGCTGGTGCGGGTAGATCACGGCGGTATCGACCACCTTGCCGGTGGCGTCCACCACCGCCACCTTGACGCCGGTGCGCAGGCCAGGGTCCAGGCCCATGGTGGCGCGCTGGCCGGCCGGCGCGGCCAGCAGCAGCGCCTTCAGGTTGGTGGCGAAGACGTTGATCGCGTCCAGCTCGGAACGCTCGCGCAGTGCGCCCATCAGTTCGGTTTCCAGGTGCATGAAGCTCTTCACGCGCCAGGTCCAGCGGGCGGTGTCGCCCAGCCATTTGTCGGCCGGACGGCCCTGGTTCTTGATGCCGAAACGGGCGGCTATGCGGCCTTCGCACGGATTGTGCGGCGCGTCCCACTTCGGTTTCTCGGCTTCGGTGTCCAGCCGCAGCGTGACATCGAGGATGCCTTCGCGGCGTCCGCGCAACAGTGCCAGCGCGCGGTGCGACGGCACGGTGCCTATGGTCTCGGAATAATCGAAGTAATCGGCGAATTTTTCGCCTTCGTCTTGCTTACCTTCAATGACCTTGGATTCAACAATGCCATGATCCAGTACGTATTCGCGCAAGGATTGCAGCAACGTTGCATCTTCGGCAAAGCGTTCCATCAAGATCTGGCGGGCGCCGTCCAGCGCGGCCTTGGTGTCGGCCACGCCCGGATTGTTGCCCTCGGCGGTGGTGAAGGCTTCGCGCAGGAACTTGTTGGCTTCCATCTCCGGGTTCAGTTCCGGGTTGTCCAGCAGGCCGTCGGCCAGCGGCGCCAGGCCCGCTTCGATGGCGATTTGCGCCTTGGTGCGGCGTTTTTGCTTGTATGGCAGGTATAAGTCTTCAAGACGGGTCTTGTCTTCTGCGTGCATGACAGCATCTAACAGTTCCGGCGTCATCTTATTCTGCTCGGTGATCGATGCCACAATCGCGGCGCGGCGGTCTTCCAGCTCGCGCAGGTAGCGCAGGCGTTCTTCGAGCAGGCGCAGTTGAATGTCGTCCAGGCCGCCGGTGGCTTCTTTCCGGTAGCGGGCGATGAAGGGCACCGTGGCGCCTTCGTCCAACAGGGCGATGGCGGCGGCAACCTGTACCGGTTTGCAAGTCAGTTCCAGGGCAAGACGTTGTTCGATTGAAGGCAACATGTGGGCGATTCCTAAGCAGTCAAGCCCGGAATCATACGCAATCGGCGCGAATGTGCCAGTCTTGACAGTCCAAAAGGACTGTGTACCGCTGTGGAACGTGCAAGGAACACGCAAGGAACACGCAAGGAACACGTTTACATGCGGGTTTTATGAAGAATCCGCAAACACGAACGCGTGTATGGCGGATAATATCGCCTGTTGCCGTTTTTGAACCATCTTTGACCAACAATGCGACCTATGGATTTTACCCGCGACGACGCCACCGACGATGTTCCCGCCAAGCCAGCTGCACCGGCCGCCCCAGCATCTCCTGCCCGCCCTGCGCCGCCCGCGAATCAATTGTCGTACGCCGTAGCCACCTGGCTGCAGCGTGTGGATGCCGCCGCGCATCCCAAAGCCAAACTGAACGCGCCGCCGCTCGATACTGATCCGAAGCAACAAACCCAATACAAGCTGATCTACGTGATGGCGCCCACCAGCGGCGGCCGCCATGTGGCGCTGTGCCTGTACAAGGCACGCCTGCGCTCGAACGGCGACGTCGCCGCGGCCAGCCCGGTGAGCGAAGTGTTCTCGCTGCTGTCAGCGCCGCCGAGCTTCCTCGCGGCCGGCGACGAGGACTTGATCCGTTTCTTCGTTGCCATGCGCAGCGGACAGAATTCCCAGACCGGCTCCGCCACCGAGCCGCGCGGCAAGATCGGCGCGGCCCTGCTGAACATGCTGGCCGAACAGGATAAGTTGCTCTGGGCAAACTCCTGGGCCGACGTCGGCAACGGTCTGGTCTATCCGCTCAAGGGTGGCGTGATGCGCGAGGCCAACCTGGCCTGGCGCGAAGAAGGCAAGGGCCTGCGCCTGGGCTGGCAAGTACAGGCGCCGCCGAACGCCAAGCATGTCGGCGCCGACCAGGTCGACTACATGTTGCCGACCGATCCGCCGTGGTACATCGACAATCTTTCTTGCGGCGTGCTGCAACTGAACCAGGGCGGCGCGGCCATCCCGCTGGCCGATTTGCAGGCGCTGGTGGCACAAGCCCCGCTGCTGACCAATAACGACAAGATGCGCGTGTCGCAACTGCTGCTGGCCCACGGCCTGCAGCAGCTGATGCCGCTGCCGCAACCGTTGCCGCAGCGCGTACGCGACGACGTCAAGCCGCGTCCGGTGCTGACCTTGGACGCCGCCATGCTGGCCGACGGCTCGCTGCAACGCTGGCACGACTTCGCCGTGCTGTCCTTCGACTACGACGGCGAGCGCGTGTCCTTCGACCCGTCGCAGCGCGTGGTGCGCCAGAAGGGCGAAGTCACCGAAATCATCCAGCGCGACGCCGCCGCCGAAGAGCTGGCCCTGTCGCTGCTGACCGAACGTCATTTCCTGCCTCCCGCCACCTTGCCGCTGAGCAGCGTCAAGGGTGGGTTGTTGCTGCCCAGCCAGGCCGAATGGCTGCGCTTCGCCCGCGATGGCATCGAGGCGCTGAAGCTGGCCGGCTGGAAAGTGGAAAAAACCGTCAAGTACCGCTACGACGTCAGCGACGTCGGCGACTGGTATGCGGACGTGGTGGAAGATCCGGCCGACGGCGGCCACGCCTGGTTCGAGTTGGAACTGGGCATCATGGTCGACCAGGACCGCGTGCCGTTGCTGCCGGTGCTAGTGCAGATGATACGCAGCGCGCCGAACGACTTCAATCCCAAGTCCATCGCGCTGCACGGCGACGAAGACCAGATGCTGGCCACGCTGCCCGACGGCAGCCGCGTCGCCCTGCCGTGGGGCCGCGTCAAGCCCATCCTGACCACGCTGGGCGAGCTGTATTTCAGCGACAAGATCAAGACCTCGCTGCGCATGGCCACGCTGGACGCGGCGCGCCTGGACGACCTGGCCCGCAACGTCGAGCTGAACTGGACCGGCGGCGCCGAGCTGCGCGAAATGGGCGCGCGCCTGAACCAGTTCGGCGCCGTCAAGCGCATTCCCACCCCGGCCGGCCTGCAGGCGACGCTGCGCGACTACCAGACCGACGGCCTGTCGTGGATGCAGTTCCTGCGCGAATACGGCTTCGCCGGCATCCTGGCCGACGATATGGGCCTGGGCAAGACCGTGCAGACGCTGGCCCACATCCTGGTCGAGAAGGAAGCCGGCCGCCTGACCGCGCCGGCGCTGGTGATCGCACCGACCAGCCTGATGGGCAACTGGCAGGAAGAGGCGGCGCGCTTCGCTCCCGGCCTGCGCGTGCTGCTATTGCAAGGCAAGGACCGCATGGTCCAGTTCGACCAGATCGACGAAGCCGACCTGGTGCTGACCACCTACGCGCTGCTGCCGCGCGACGAGGAAAAACTGCGCGAGCATGATTTCCACCTGGTGATCCTGGACGAATCGCACTACATCAAGAACACCCGCAGCAAGGCCGCGCAAAGCGCCGGCCTGCTGCGCGCGCGCCACCGGCTGTGCCTGTCCGGCAC
This sequence comes from Duganella rhizosphaerae, assembly GCF_040364205.1. Classification (NCBI taxonomy): domain Bacteria; kingdom Pseudomonadati; phylum Pseudomonadota; class Betaproteobacteria; order Burkholderiales; family Oxalobacteraceae; genus Duganella; species Duganella rhizosphaerae. Next base: position 155,175 of record NZ_BPWK01000006.1, on the reverse strand, counting down.
GCCGCTGGAAAACCATCTGGGCGAGCTGTGGTCGCAGTTCCACTTCCTGCTGCCGGGCTTGCTGGGCGACGAGAAGGGTTTCAACACCGTGTTCCGCCATCCGATCGAGCGCCAGGACGATCCGCTGCGGCGCGCGCTGCTGAACCGCCGCATCAAGCCCTTCCTGCTGCGCCGGACCAAGGACAACGTGGCCAAGGAATTGCCGCCGAAGACCGAGATGGTGCGCAAGGTCGAGCTGACCGGCGCCCAGCGCGACCTGTACGAGACGGTGCGCCTGGCCATGGACCAGAAGGTGCGCGAGGAAATCGACCGCAAGGGTGTGGCGCGCAGCCAGATCGTCATCCTGGAGGCGCTGCTCAAGCTGCGCCAGGTGTGCTGCGATCCGCGCCTGGTCAAGTCGCTGCCGTCGAAGAAGCAGACGGCCGGCTCGGCCAAGCTGATCGACCTGATGCAGATGGTCGAGGATTTGCTGGAAGAGAATCGCAAGATCCTGGTGTTCTCGCAGTTCACCAGCATGCTGGAGCTGATCGAGGAGGAACTGGAAGCGCGCGATATTCCGTATGCGCTGCTGACCGGCGAAACCAAGGACCGCAGCGCGCAAGTGGCGGCCTTCCAGCAGGGCGCGGTGCCGATCTTCCTGATCAGCCTGAAGGCGGGCGGCGTCGGCCTGAACCTGACGGCGGCCGACACCGTGATCCATTATGATCCATGGTGGAATCCGGCGGCGGAAAACCAGGCCACCGACCGCGCCTGGCGCATCGGCCAGGACAAGCCGGTGTTCGTCTACAAGCTGATCGCCAAGGGCACGCTGGAAGAAAAAATCCAGGTGCTGCAACAGAAAAAATCCGATCTGGCGCAATCCATCCTGGCCGAAGGCGAGTCGCAGAAAATGGCGCTCACCCAGGAAGATTTGCAGCAGATCTTCGCACCGTTGGCGGAATAAGTGGCGACCGTCGCCGAACTGCAAGCGGCATTGCGCCAGTCGCAGGCGGAGGCCGAGCGCTATCGTCTGTTGCTCCAGCACAGCGGCGAGGTCAGCTGGATGGCCGACTGCGCCAGCCTGCGATTATCCTGGCTCAGCCCGGCCGCCGAGCGCCAGTTCGGCTACACGCTGGACTCGGCGCAGGCGCTGGCGGCCGGCCTGTTGCAGCAATTGCCCGCCAGGCTGGCGCGTCACGCCGGTGGGGACCTGAGCCGCCTGCGCCTGGTGCGCGAAACCGAACTGCCCCATGCGGACGGCCGCCTGCTGCCGGTGGAAATCGAATCCACGCTGATCGTCGATGACGACGGTATCGCCGTTTCCGTGGTCGGCGTGGTGCGCGACCTGAGCGCGCGCCGCGAGCTGGCCGCGCAGCAGAAAAAATTCGCCTCCATGCTGTCGCACGAATTCCGCACGCCGCTGTCGACCATCGACGGCGCCGTGCAGCGGCTGGAAATGACCGGCGCCCATCACGACGAAGCCACCCGCAAGCGCTACCGCAAGATCCAGACCGCGGTCGACCGCATGCTGGTGATGCTGGACGAGTACCTGTCGCCGGAGCGCATGGCCAGCATCGGCCGCGAGCGCCAGCCGAATGAAATCTGCCCCGCCGCGCTGCTGGAAGCGGTGGCCGAGCAGGCGCGCAGCCGCCGTCCGGCGGTGAGCGTGCGGATCGAAGCGCTGCCGCAATGGATGCGTTGCGACCCGGCCGGTGTGCGCTTATGCCTGGAAATTTTGCTCGACAATGCAATTAAGTACACGAGTGCCAATACTCCGATAGAATTGATAGGCAAAGTAGCAAGCGAGGGCGGCGTCGAGTTCCTGGTGCGCGATCACGGGGCCGGTCTGCCGGCGGCGGAATTGGCGCAGGTGTTCGACAAATCCTTCCGCGGCAGCAACGCCGCCGGCATCGCCGGATCGGGGCTCGGCCTGTACATGGCGCGCGCAGTGGTGGATGTACACGGGGGAACGCTGACGGCAACAAATGTTTCTGAAAGCGGCACGGAATTTCGGATTTGGCTGCCCATAGCGGCCGGCGCCGGGAAAAGCCTTGCGCGGGCGGGTGGCAGCAGTGATAATTCCTCGAGCGCAAGCTGAAACAGCAAGGCAGGACTGAGCACTGTTGCTCAATAATCGATCGAATGGCGCATCAATGACGCAAATACTCATCGTGGAAGACAATCTGGACTATGCCGAAGAAATGGCAGAGTTTTTGACTGAGCTTGAACACGAAGTGCATATCACTAACAACGCCAGCGAAATGTGGTCGGCCCTGAGCCAGGGCAACGTCGGAGTGGTGGTGCTCGATCTGGGCCTGCCGGACGAAGACGGTTTCAATGTGATACCCCGGATGCGCCAGTTGTACCCGCAAATCGGCCTGCTGGTGCTGACCGGCCGGGTCGCCTTCGACAACCGCATCCTCGGTCTGCGCCTTGGCGCCGACCACTACCTGACCAAGCCGATCAAATTCCCGGAACTGGCCGCCCACATCGAGGCGCTGGACCGTCGCGTCGGTCCGCAGGAAACCCTCCCTGTGCCGAGCAAGTGGACGCTCAAGGTCAGCGCCCGCCAGCTGGAACTGCAGGGCATGGCGATCACCTTGACCGAAAAAGAATGCAATTTCCTGCATCTGCTGACGATTAACACCCGTCCCGTGCCGCGCCAGGTCATCGTGGCCGGCATCGGCGGCGACGATCCGGACGCCGGCCGCCGGGTCGACATGCTGGTGTATCGTTTACGCAAAAAAGCCCGCACCGGGCTGGGCCAGGACCTGCCGTTGCGCAGCGCCTATGGCGAAGGCTACAGCCTGTCCGCCAGCTTCAACCTGTCTTGATCGCATCTTGATCAATTTCCGATAGTAATTTTGTTGTGTGGGAATGTGAGAGTTTCCTAAGCGCAGCTTTGTCGTAGCATGAATTTTCCACCTACAGTGTTGGGGAGAATTGTAATGCGCTACAGCGATTGGAAGATAGGGATACGCCTGGCTGGCGGCTTCGGCCTGGTGATGTTGTTGGTCGTCGGTATGGCCATGGCCGGCATGTGGCGCTTGCAGGCCGTGGGCGACTTGACGGAACAGATGGTCGGCAGCGCCAGCGTCAAGGAACGCTTGACCGCCGAATGGCATAACCAGATCAGCATCAGCGGCGTCGGCGTGCTGGCCTTTGCCCGCAATACCGAAACCGCCGAATCTCCGGCCCTCGCCGAAAAAGCCGCCGCCACCCGCGCGCGCGTCAACGCCATCCAGAAACAACTCGAACCCCTGCTTGCCAGCAATGAGGAAAAAGCCTTGCTGGAGTCCGTCGCCTCGGTGCGCAAGGGCTATGCGGCCAGCCGCGACCTGTTGTTCAAGCTGAAGAAGAGCGGCGACATCGCCGGCGCCCGCGCGCTGGCAGACAGCAAGATGGAACAGCAATTCAATGCCTATCTGGACAGCGTGCAAAAGATCGGCGACTACGAGGCCGGCGTCGGCCGCGCGCTGGGGGAAGAGGTGCAGACGCAATACCATTCCGGCCAGCGCTTCCTGCTGGCGCTGACGGCCGGCGCGCTGGTGCTGGGCGCCTGGTTCGCCTACATCATCGGCGTCTCGATCACCGGTCCTATCCACAAGGCGGTGCGGGTCGCGCAGACCGTCGCCGCCGGCGACCTGAGCAGCAAGATCGACGTGCGCAGCAAGGACGAGACCGGCATGCTGCTGCAAGCGCTGAAGGACATGAACGCCAGCCTGGTCAACATCGTCGGCCAGGTCCGCAGCGGCACCGACACCATCGCCACCGCTTCCGGCCAGATCGCCAGCGGCAACCTCGATCTGTCGGCCCGCACCGAACAGCAGGCCAGTTCGCTGCAACAGACCGCCTCGTCGATGGAAGAACTGACCGCCACCGTCAAGCAGAACGGCAACAACTCGCGCCAGGCGCACACGCTGGCGCTGTCGGCCTCGGAAGTGGCGGTCAAGGGCGGCAGCGTGGTCGACGAAGTGGTCGACACCATGAGCGAGATCAGCGCCTCCGCGCATAAAATCGTCGACATCATCGCGGTTATCGACGGCATCGCCTTCCAGACCAATATTCTGGCGCTGAACGCGGCGGTGGAGGCGGCCCGCGCCGGCGACCAGGGCCGCGGCTTCGCCGTGGTGGCGACCGAAGTGCGCAACCTGGCCCAGCGCAGCGCCAGCGCGGCGCAGGAAATCAAGGCCCTGATCGGTGATTCGGTCAACAAGGTGGAAAGCGGCGCGCGCCTGGTGACCCAGGCCGGCAGCACGATGCGGGAAATCGTCGTCAACGTGCGGCGGGTGACCGATATCATCGGTGAAATCACCGCCGCCAGCGCCGAACAGACCAACGGCATCGAGCAGATCAACCGCGCCATCGCGCAAATGGACCAGGTGACGCAGCAGAATGCCGCGCTGGTCGAGGAAGCGGCCGCCGCCTCCGCCGCCCTGCAGGACCAGAGCGGCGCGTTGGCCCGCGTGGTCAGCGTATTCCAGCTTTCCGGCAATATGAGCAAAAAGAGGGACAGAGTCATGCCGGTTTTGCTGGGCGCTTGAATAATCGGGGACAGAGTGGTGTAGAATCGCTGTCTCCGATTCACTTTGCTCAAATTTATGGCACGTCTACCCCGTTTGATCGTCCCCGGCCAGCCGCATCACGTTATCCAGACCGGCAATAACAACCAGGCTATCTTCCAGGACACGGAAGATTATCAAACCTTCCTGGGCTGGCTGCGCACCGCCGCCAAGAACTACAAAGTGGCGGTGCACGCCTATGTTTTGATGCCGAATCACCTGCATTTGCTGGTCACGCCGGCCGATGCGGACGGCCTGGGACAGATGATGCAGTGGATAGGGCGCTACTACGTGCCCTATTTCAACCAAAAATACGGCCGCAGCGGCACTTTGTGGAACGGACGCTACAAAACCTCGCTTATCGACGCAGAGCAATACTTCATGTCGTGCAGCCGATATATCGAGTTCAATCCGGTGCGCAACGGCATGGTCGGGCGGGCCGAGGATTATCCGTGGTCCAGCTATGCCCACCATGCCGGGCTCCGTTCGGACGGCCTGATCGTCGATCATCCGAAGTTCTGGGAGCTGGGCAACACGCCGTTTCAGCGCGAGGCGGCCTACATCGCGCTGGCCGAGCCGGCGCTGAGCGAGGATGAGGTGGCCAGCATCAGCAAGGCGCTGCTCAAGGGTTGGCCGCTGGGCACCGAGCAATTCAAGACTGCGCTGCAGCACAAGGTCAAGCGCCAGGTACTGCCGGCCAAGCGCGGCAGACCGTTCAAAATCAAGCCGGAAGCAGCCTGAACAACTACTTGAAACCGCAGGAATCGCCAGTTCCTGCGGTTTTTTTAGAGTCGCCATCACTCTGTCCCTAATTAAAATTTTCGGCAACTCGCGAAAAATTAATCTGACTCCGACCCTAATTGTTATTGTTGAAGTTTACGCTGCATTGCACTACTCTAGCTTTTCGTTAGTCAAAATTGCAGTGGAGAGCCCATGAAAGCCCAAGGTCTGTACGATCCGTCCAATGAACACGATGCCTGCGGCGTCGGTTTCGTCGCCCACATCAAGGGCAACAAGAGCCATTCCATCGTGGAACAGGGTCTGTTGATTCTGAAAAACCTCGATCACCGGGGCGCCGTCGGCGCCGATGCGCTGATGGGCGATGGCGCCGGCATCCTGATCCAGATCCCGGACCAGTACTACCGCGACGAGATGGCCAAACAAGGCGTGGAACTGCCGCCGCCAGGCGAATACGGCGTCGGCATGGTGTTCCTGCCTAAAGAGAACGCCTCCCGCATCGCTTGCGAACAGGAAATCGAGCGCGCCGTGCGCGCCGAAGGCCAGGTCGTGCTGGGCTGGCGCAACGTGCCGGTCGACTGCGACATGCCGATGTCCCCTACCGTGCGCGCCAAAGAGCCGGTGATACGCCAGATCTTCATCGGCCGCGGCGCCGACATCATGGTCACCGACGCGCTGGAACGTAAGCTGTACGTGATCCGCAAATCGTCGGGCCACGCTATCCAGGCGTTGAAACTGATCCACGGCAAAGAATTCTTCGTGGCCTCGCTGTCGGCCCGCACCATCGTCTACAAAGGCCTGCTGCTGGCGGACCAGGTCGGTGTGTACTATAAAGACCTGCAAGATGCGCGCTGCATTTCCGCGCTGGCGCTGGTGCACCAGCGTTTCTCGACCAACACCTTCCCGGAATGGCCGCTGGCCCACCCGTACCGCCTGATCGCCCACAACGGCGAGATCAACACCGTCAAAGGCAACTTCAACTGGATGCGCGCCCGTGAAGGCGTGATGAAATCCGCCGTGCTGGGCGACGATCTGCAGAAACTGTTCCCGCTGATCTACGAAGGCCAGTCGGACACCGCCTGCTTCGACAACGCGCTGGAACTGCTGCTGATGGCAGGCTATCCGATCGCCCAGGCGATGATGATGATGATCCCGGAAGCCTGGGAAAATCACGGCACGATGGACGACAATCGCCGCGCGTTCTACGAATATCACGCCGCAATGATGGAACCATGGGACGGCCCGGCCGCCATGGCCTTCACCGACGGCCGCTACATCGGCGGCACGCTGGACCGCAACGGTTTGCGTCCGGCCCGCTACATCGTCACCGACGACGACCTGGTGGTGATGGCGTCGGAATCGGGCGTGCTGCCGATTCCCGAATCGAAAATCATCCAGAAATGGCGTCTGCAACCAGGCAAGATGTTCCTGATCGACCTGGAAGCCGGCCGCATCATCGACGATAAAGAGCTGAAAGACACCTACGCCAACGCCAAGCCATACAAGGCATGGATCAACGCGGTGCGCATCAAGCTCAACGAAATCAAGCTGAGCGAAAGCCAGCTGGCGCACAACCGCGCCAAGGACGTTGCGCCGGCACAAGGCGAAAAAGCCACGCCGTCGCTGCTGGACCGCCAGCAAGCCTTCGGCTACACCCAGGAAGACCTGAAGTTCCTGATGGCGCCGATGGCCGCCGCCGGCGAAGAAGCCACCGGCTCGATGGGCAACGACTCGCCGCTGGCCGTCATGTCCAACAAGCTCAAGCCGCTGTACAACTACTTCAAGCAGCTGTTCGCGCAAGTGACCAACCCGCCGATCGACCCGATCCGCGAAGCGATGGTGATGTCGCTGGTGTCCTTCATCGGCCCTAAACCTAACCTGCTGGACACCAACAACGTCAATCCGCCGATGCGCCTGGAAGTCTCGCAGCCGGTGCTGGGCTTCGACGACATGGCTCGCCTGCGCGGCATCAGCTCCCATACCGGCGGCAAGTTCAAGTCATATGAGCTCAACATCTGCTATCCGCTGGCATGGGGCAAGGACGGCGTGGAAGCCTGCCTGGCTTCGCTGTGCGCCGAAGCGGTCGATGCGGTCAAGTCCGGCCACAACATCCTGATCGTGTCGGACCGCTCGGTCGGCCCTGAGCGCGTGGCGATTCCTGCGCTGCTGGCCACCTCGACCGTGCACCAGCACCTGGTCAGCAAAGGTCTGCGCGCGTCCACCGGCCTGGTCGTGGAGACCGGCTCGGCCCGCGAAACCCACCACTTCGCGCTGCTGGCAGGCTACGGCGCCGAAGCGATCCACCCCTACCTGGCGATGGAAACGCTGGTCGAGATGGCGCTCGGCATGCCGGGCGACATGAACGGCGAAAAGGCGGTCTACAACTACACCAAGGCCATCGGCAAGGGCCTGATGAAGGTCATGTCCAAGATGGGCATTTCGACCTACATGTCCTACTGCGGCGCGCAGATCTTCGAAGCTGTCGGCCTGAACAAGTCGCTGGTCGACAAGTATTTCAAGGGCACGGCTTCCAACGTTGAAGGTATCGGCGTGTTTGAAGTGGCGGAAGAAGCGCTGCGCCTGCACAACCTGGCCTTCGGCAACGATCCTGTGCTGGAAAACCACCTCGACGCCGGCGGCGAATACGCCTACCGCGTGCGCGGCGAAGACCACCTGTGGACCCCGGATGCGATCGCCAAGTTGCAGCATTCGACCCGCAGCAACAACTTCTCCAGCTACAAGGAGTACGCCCAGATCATCAACGACCAGAGCAAGCGCCACCTGACCTTGCGCGGCCTGTTCGAGTTCAAGCTCGATCCGACCAAGGCGATCCCGCTGGACGAAGTCGAATCGGCCAAGGAAATCGTCAAGCGCTTCGCGACCGGCGCGATGTCCATGGGTTCGATCTCGACCGAAGCGCACGCCACGCTGGCGGTGGCGATGAACCGCATCGGCGGCAAGTCCAACACCGGCGAAGGCGGCGAAGATCCATCGCGCTACACGATGGAACTGAAGGGCATCAAGATCAAGCAGGGCGAGACCATGGCCTCGGTCATGGGCAAAGAGCAGATGGTGGTCGATATTCCGTTGCAGGAAGGCGATTCGCTGCGCTCGCGCATCAAGCAGGTGGCGTCCGGCCGTTTCGGCGTGACCGCGGCCTACCTGAACTCGGCCGACCAGATCCAGATCAAGATGGCGCAAGGCGCCAAGCCGGGCGAAGGCGGCCAGCTGCCAGGCCATAAAGTGTCCGAATACATCGCCACCCTGCGCTTCTCGGTGCCGGGCGTGGGCCTGATTTCGCCGCCGCCGCACCACGACATCTACTCGATCGAAGATCTGGCCCAGCTGATCCACGACTTGAAGAACGCCAATCCGCGCGCTTCGATCTCGGTCAAGCTGGTGTCGGAAGTCGGCATCGGCACCGTGGCAGCCGGCGTGACCAAGGCCAAGGCCGATCACGTGGTGGTCGCCGGCCATGACGGCGGCACCGGCGCTTCGCCGCTGTCGTCGGTCAAGCACGCTGGTACGCCGTGGGAGCTGGGTCTGGCGGAAACGCAGCAGACCTTGGTGCTGAACGGTTTGCGTAGCCGTATTCGGGTGCAAGCAGATGGCCAGATGCGTACCGGCCGCGACGTCGTCATCGCCGCCATGCTGGGCGCCGACGAAATCGGCTTCGCCACCGCGCCGCTGGTGGTCGAGGGCTGCATCATGATGCGCAAATGCCACCTGAACACTTGCCCGGTCGGCGTCGCCACGCAGGATCCTGTGCTGCGCGCCAAGTTCTCCGGCAAGCCTGAGTACGTCGTGAACTACTTCTTCTTCGTCGCCGAAGAAGCCCGTCAGCTGATGGCGCAACTGGGCATCCGCACGTATGACGAGCTGATCGGCCGTGTCGACCTGCTGGACAAATCGAAGGCGATCACGCACTGGAAAGCCAAGGGCCTGGACTTCAGCAACATCTTCTACTCGCCGGAAGTGCCGAGCGGCGACTCGATTTACCACACGCAGGAACAGGACCACTGCCTGGACAAGGCGCTCGATCACAAGCTGATCGCGCAAGCCAAGGCCGCGCTGGAAAAAGGCGAACGCGTGTCGTTCATCTCGCCGGTACGCAACGTCAACCGCACCGTCGGCACCATGCTGTCGGGCGAAGTGGCCAAGCGCTACGGTCACGCCGGCCTGCCGGACGACACCATCCACATCCAGCTGCAAGGCACGGCGGGCCAGTCGGCATGCGCCTTCCTGGCGCATGGCATCACGATCGACCTGGTCGGCGAAGGCAATGACTACGTCGGCAAGGGCTTGTCGGGCGGCCGCATCATCGTGCGTCCGAACACCGAGTTCCGCGGCTGGGCGGTGAACAACATCATCATCGGCAACACCGTGCTGTACGGCGCGATTGCCGGCGAAGCTTTCTTCAACGGCGTGGCCGGCGAGCGTTTCGCCGTGCGTAACTCCGGCGCCACCGCCATCGTCGAAGGCACCGGCGACCACGGTTGCGAATACATGACCGGCGGCACCGTGGTGGTGCTGGGCGCCACCGGCCGCAACTTCGCGGCGGGCATGTCGGGCGGTATCGCCTACGTGTACGACCCGGACGGCGATTTCGAAGCGCGCTGCAACACCTCGATGGTGACGCTGGAGCCGGTGCTGACCGCCAAGGAGCAGGAAGCTCAAAGCGAAACCTGGCACATGCAGCACAAGGACCTCGGCCGCGAAGCGGACGAAGTGATCCTGAAGCGTCTGATCGAGCGGCACTTCAAGCACACCGGCAGCACCCGTGCCCGCCTGTTGCTGGACAACTGGGCCGAAGGCCGCGGCAAATTCGTCAAGGTATTCCCGAGCGAATACAAGCGCGCCCTGGCCGAGATGGCCGAGGACGTGGCGAACGAAGCCGCATCCGCCCAGCCGATCGCAGCCTGATGCTGACCGTACAGAACAATATTTAAGGAATTATCGTGGGTAAAATCACCGGCTTCATGGAATTCAAGCGTCAGGAAGAGAGCTATCTGCCGCCTGCTACGCGGTTGAAAAACTATTCGGAATTCGTCATCACCCTGACCAATGAACAGGCCAAGGTGCAGGGCGCGCGCTGCATGGATTGCGGCATCCCGTTCTGCAACACCGGCTGCCCGGTCAACAACATCATCCCGGACTGGAATGACCTGGTCTATCGCGGCAACTACCGCGAGGCGCTGGACACCCTGCACTCGACCAACAACTTCCCCGAGTTCACCGGCCGCATCTGCCCTGCGCCGTGCGAGTCCGCCTGCACGCTGGGTATCAACAATGATCCGGTCGGCATCAAGTCGATCGAGCACAAGATCATCGACGAAGGCTGGGAACACGGCTGGGTCGTGCCGCAGCCGGCCGAACAGCAATCCGGCAAGAAGGTGGCCGTGGTCGGTTCCGGTCCTGCCGGCCTGGCGGCGGCGCAACAGCTGGCGCGCGCCGGCCACGCCGTCACCGTGTTCGAGAAGAGCGACCGCGTCGGCGGCCTGCTGCGCTACGGCATTCCAGACTTCAAGATGGAAAAGTCGCATATCGACCGCCGTATCAAGCAGATGGAAGCCGAAGGCGTGGTGTTCCGCACCAGCGTATTGGTCGGCAAGGACTTCCCTGCCAACGTCAACAACTGGGCCAAGGAAACCATCTTCCCTGAAGACCTCGCCAAGGACTTCGACGCCGTCATCCTGGCCGGCGGCGCGGAACAGCCGCGCGACCTGCCTGTGCCTGGCCGCGAGCTCAAGGGCGTGCACTTCGCCATGGACTTCCTGCCGTTGCAAAACAAGGTCAACGCCGGCGACAAGGTCAAGGACCAGCTGAAAGCCACCGGCAAGCACGTGGTGGTGATCGGCGGCGGCGATACCGGTTCCGACTGCGTCGGCACCTCGAACCGCCATGGCGCCGCCTCGGTGACCCAGTTCGAACTGATGCCTATGCCGCCTGAGCAAGAGAACAAGCCGCTGGTGTGGCCGTACTGGCCGACCAAGCTGCGCACCTCCTCGTCGCACGAGGAAGGCTGCGAGCGCGACTGGGCGGTGGCCACCAAGCGTCTGGAAGGCAAGAACGGCAAGGTCGAAAAGCTGGTCGCCTGCCGCGTCGAGTGGAAAGACGGCAAGATGGCGGAAGTGCCGAACTCGGAATTCGAGATGAAGGCCGACCTGGTGCTGCTGGCCATGGGCTTCGTGTCGCCGGTCGCCAATGTGCTGGACGCGTTCGGTGTCGAAAAAGATGCACGCGGCAACGCCAAGGCCACCACGGACGGCGAAGGCTGCTACAAGACTTCCGCCCCCAACGTATTTGCCGCCGGCGACGTGCGCCGCGGCCAGTCGCTGGTGGTGTGGGCGATCCGCGAAGGCCGCCAGTGCGCGCGCGCGGTCGATGAGTTTTTGATGGGCAGTTCGGAACTACCGCGCTAATCCCTGCGGCCGTAACAGCCTGTCTCCGCCGGTAGTGAATGGGTGATCCCCGTTCCTGCCGGTTTTTTTTATTCTGAGGTGGTATTCCTGGCAGCATCCCTGGCGACCGCCGCCGGATCGATCCGCATCGCCCGCGCGCGTGCCTGGGCTGCCGCTTCCATGTCGCCGCAGTGTTCCCACGCCATGGCGAGGTCGAGCAGCGCTTCCGCCGAACGCGGCCCCAGGCTGACCGCGCGGCCATAGGCGCTGGCCGCATGCCGCCATTGCCCCAGCATGCGCTCGGCCATCCCCAGTCCTGACCAGGCGAAATAATCGCGCCCGTCATGCGCGACTGCGGCGCGGAAGCTGGCGGCCGCCAATTCCCATTCCCGTTGCATCAAGTGGGCCCGGCCCAGCCACATGGCGGCGTTGACGGGCGGCGTGGCGGCGTTCGCGGAGCTGGCTTGGATGCGCGCCAATGCGCCCAGGCGCGCCATCGCCTGCGGCCAGTCGCCGCTGGCAAAGGCAACCATGCCTTCGGTCGCATCGGCCCAGGCGCCTCCTGCCCGCACCAGCGGGAAATCGCGTGCGATGGCCAGGCATTCGTCGAATTGGCCGGCCAGCAGCAATTGCTCGGCCAGCGCGATGCGCACGTTCAGGTCGCCGTCGAAGCGCTGCTGCAATGCGCGCAACTGCTCCAGCGCAGCGCTGCGGTTGCCGCGCAACGCCGTCATCGACGCCAGCGCCAGGCGCGTCTCGCATTCGATTTGGCGGACAAACGCAATCTGCGGCGCGAAATCGGGCAGCGCCAAACCCTCGTGCTCGAACATGGCCGATTCCGCTGCCGACAGTGCAGGCGCGTCTGGCGTGACGCTGATATCGGATGGCGTCAGCGGCGCAACTGCGGCGGCTGTCGCGGCGTTCGCCGCATTTGCTTGCATGCGGACCGGCGCGATGGTCAACGCCTCTTCGATAACGCGTCCATCGAGGCCTGCGCCGGCCGGCAAGTCCAGCACCGCCGCCACGGTCGGCCAGATATCGCAGGCGGCCACCGATGCGGTGGCCTGGTCCCGCGCGACGCCGGGACCGCACAGCAGCATGAAGCCGGCGTCGCGCTCTCCGTTCGACAGGATCGCGAAACAGGCGTCGCGGCCGGCAAGGTGCTGGTAGCGGCCGCACAGCAGGTCGAGAAACTGATAGCAGCGGGCCAGGCAGGTGCTGGCCGCGTGCCGGTCCGCCACCTCGGCCAGCGCGGCGGCCATGACGGCGATAAACGGCAGGCGCAGCACCAGCACATCGGCGCCGCGTTGTTCGATGGCGGCCGTTCCCAGCGCGTGCAGGGTCGCGCATTCGGCCAGTGCCGCCGCCGTCGTGCCCGTCAGCCGGCGGCGGGTGGCCGCGTCGAGCGGGCTGAGCAGAAAGTGCAGGTCTTGCGCCTGGATGTCGCCGGGCGCCAGGCGCGCCGCGTGCACCAGCTCACGCGCCTCAGGCGGCCAGACCGCTTGCGGGTCCAGCGGCCAGGCGTGTTCGTCGTTGCCCGGCGCGGCGCAGGCGCCCGGCGCGATGACGGTGCCATACCGCAGCCGCAGGCCGCGCGTGGCCGGCCAGCCGATGACGGCGGCGTGGCGGCCGGCGGCATCGGCCGCGTGCCAGATGGCCTCGGTGCGCAGCGCGGTGGCGCCGGGTGCCTGCATGAACAGCGAGCCGTCGATCGCCGTCAGCGGGTGCAGGATGCCGTGGCGGTCCGGCTGCATGCCGCTGGCGATGCTGGCCCAACCGCTGTCGGCGCAGGCCGGCAACGGAAAGTCGAGCGGCGCCCAAGTGCCCGCGCCAATCAGGCTGGAGAGAAAAGGCGTCAGTCCGCCCTGGTCCAGCTCCTGCAACAGACGCCAGTCGGCGCCGTCGAGTGCCAGCATGACCAGCGCCGGCGCGGTCCGCGTTTCAGAGGGCGAGTGCATAGGTATGGGTGGTGTGCAGCAGCATGGCGTCGACGCGGCGGGCCATCTGCAAGGTGGCGCCGGCCGCGTCGTTGCAGTGGAAGCGGAAGCGGGGCCCTGCCAGCTTCGCCAGTTGCCGGGCGGCCGCGTCCAGCAACATCAAGGCCGGCCAGCCGTGGCGATGGCCGGGTTGGGTGATCCACAGGTCCACCTCGGGCAATTCCTGGTTCGGCTGGCACAGCAATAAACCGATCAGCTCGCCATCCAGTTCAACCGCCTGCGACAGCGCGGCGTAGGCCGGGTCGGCCATTGCGGCATCGAAGCGGGCGGCGGCGTTGCCGTGGGGCAGCTGGGCGTAGCTGTCGTACAGCGCGATGGCCTGCGGCAGGTGGCGCGGCGCCAGCGGTATGGCGGCGGCGCCGGCCGGAATGCGGCGGCCTGCGCGCAGGCGTTCGAGCATCAGATTGGTCTGCTGGCAGGCGTTGCGGGTGTCCACCTCAAAGTGCAGCACCGCGCGTTGCGGCACGAAGCCGTTGCGCGCCAGGAAAGGCGGCGCGTTGGCGGTGTCCCATTCGCCCCAGGCGTGCAGGTAATCGACGTCCCACTGCCGCAGCGTCCCGCTGAGCGCCGCCAGCAGCGCGCCGCCGACGCCGCGCTGGCGCTGCGATGGCAGCACGAAGATGGCGCCGCGCAATCCGCTGCGCCGCACTTCCCAAGGGATAGCTGAAAACGCCGCCGCGCCGACGATCGCGTGGTCGCCGAGCCGGCGCGCGACCAGCACCGATTCGGCCGCCACGCCCTGGTTGGCGACGTGGGGCAGCAAGGCGAAAGCCAGGTCCAGTTCGCCCGGCTGCGCCACGGCGACATGCACCGTCGCCATCGGCAACACTACCTTGCGTCAGGCCGGCAGCGCGGCGTCGGTGCGCCGGCCGCGGCCTTTGCGGCGGTAGGCGGCGATGCCGGCCAGGCCGCTGGCCAGCATTAGCAGCGACGACGGCTCGGGTACCGGACTGGTGAAGGCGGCCGCGCCGGCGGCCACTGCGGCGCCGGTATTGTCGTAGCCGTAACCGTTGAATGTCACGATGTACGGGGACGTGGCGACTTTGACTGAGGGGTTGTCCAGGATGGTCACGTCTATCCAGCCGTATTGCGTTTGCTGGCCGCTGGAGAACTGGAACGGCACCAACAGGTTGTTGCCGATATTGTTGTTGGTGATGGTGCTGGCCAGCACCGACAATTGGCCGCATTGCTGGCCGCCGCCGGGGGAGCCCTTGCCGGTGTTGTTGCAGGGCCCGATGATGCTGCCCACCTGCCGGTTGGTGGTCAGGTCAAGGGTCACCGTCTTCGACATCGCCAGCGACGGCCCGATCAGCGTGCCGGCGGCCACCGAGCTCGCAGCTACGCCTTGGGCGCCGGCCGTGACCGAGCGGTCATACGCGGGGAGCGAGAAGGCCGTGCTGCCGATCCCTCCAATCACGGCCCAGCTCTGGCCGTAGAGTGCCGCATTATTCGCCAGCGAGAAGTCGGTCGTGCCGTTGTGGTCCACATCCACGGCGATAGAGATCAGGGGGGGAGTGCCGATGCCGAACCACAGCCCTCCCAGCGACTGGTTCAGACCGTCGACCCGGATCACGTCCGCATGCGCCGCCAGCGAAGTCAGGGCCAGCAGCGCGGTGCCGGTTATTTTTTTGTTCGGCAAGATGTTGGATGGACTAGGCATGGCGACTCTATTTCGGGAAGGGAACAGGGATTGTCATCATTTACACATATGTTGTCAATCAACATATTGTTTCTGGAGGCAATAGTGTGACTTATATGTTGTGCGATGGTTGTGCAATGGTTGTGCAATGCAGCAATGTAACAATTCTTGATAGGTGTAAATTGCTGACTTTAGGTTCAGTAGTGTTGTATTATCTGCTACTTACGCTGTCTTCCTCTGTCACAAAAGAGGGGGACGCCAGCAGAGATTAACCTTTCTGCACTACAATACGGCATTAAAAATAATGAGTTCAGTCGTGGCTAATAATCTAGTCGAAATCCGTGATTTACACTTTTCCTATGGAAAGCGCTCGATCCTGTCGGGCCTCCAGATGGATTTCCCACGCGGGAAAGTAATCGCAGTGATGGGTGGCTCGGGCAGCGGCAAGACCACGGTATTGCGCCTGATCGGCGGCCAGATCCGCCCGCAACGCGGCCACGTCAAGGTGCAGGGCCAGATCGTGCACAAATTGAATACCGCCGGCCTGTATCTGCTGCGCCGCAAGATGGGCATGCTGTTCCAGCACGGCGCGCTGTTCACCGACCTGAGCGTATTTGAAAACGTCGCCTTCCCGCTGCGCGAGCACACCGACTTGCCGGAAGAGCTGATCCGCAACCTGGTGCTGATGAAACTGCACGCGGTCGGCCTGCGCAACGCCGCCAAGCTCAAGCCGGGCGAAATCTCCGGCGGCATGGCGCGCCGCGTGGCGCTGGCGCGTTCGATCGCGCTCGATCCGGAACTGATTATGTACGACGAGCCGTTCGCCGGCCTCGACCCGATCTCGATGGGCGTCACCGCCAACCTGATCCGCAACCTGAATACCGCGCTGGGCTCGACCACCGTGCTGGTGTCGCACGACGTCAAGGAATGCTTCGCCATCGCCGACTACGTCTACTTCCTGTCGCAAGGCAAGATCGTCGCGCACGGCACGCCGGCCGACATGATGGTGTCCACCGACCCGTACGTGAAGCAGTTCGTCAACGCCGAGGCCGACGGTCCGGTGCCGTTCCACTATCCGGGCAAGTCCCTGGCCGACGACCTGGGCCTGGGAGTGCAAGTCTTATGAGCCTCAAGAACTGGTTGTCCAAGCTGGGCGCGCCACTGCGCGATTACGTCGAAAGCATAGGCTACGGCGCCCGCACCTTCGCCAACATGCTGGGTGTGTCGCCCGGCCTGCTGCGGCGTCCGGCGCTGCTGATCGAGCAATTGCACTTCATCGGCAATTATTCGATGCTGATCATCACCCTGTCCGGCCTGTTCGTCGGCATGGTGCTGGGCTTGCAGGGTTACTACACGCTCAACAAATACGGCGCCGAGCAGTCGCTGGGCCTGCTGGTGGCGCTGGGCCTGACCCGCGAACTGGGCCCGGTGATCACCGCGCTGCTGTTTGCCGGCCGCGCCGGCACCTCGCTGACCGCCGAAATCGGCCTGATGAAGGCCGGCGAGCAGTTGTCGGCGATGGAAATGATGGCCGTCAACCCGATCCAGCGCGTGCTGGCGCCCCGCTTCTGGGCCGGCGTGATCTCGGTGCCGCTGCTGGCGTCGGTGTTCAGCGCGGTCGGCGTGCTGGGCGGCTGGCTGGTCGGCGTGCAGCTGATCGGCGTCGACGACGGCGCGTTCTGGTCGCAGATGCAGGGCGGCGTCGACCTGTGGAAAGATATTTTCAACGGTTTTGCCAAGAGCGTGGTGTTCGGCATCGCCATCACTTTCATTGCGCTGTACCAGGGCTATGAAGCCCAGCCGACCCCGGAAGACGTGGCGCGCGCCACCACCCGCACGGTCGTGATCTCGTCGCTGATGATCTGGTGGCTGGACTTCATGATGACCGCGCTAATGTTCAGCAAGTAACAGACGCAGCACAAAATACAGTACAAGATAAGAAACTAAGGAATCGCTATGCAACGTAAATCTCTGGATGTCTGGGTCGGTCTGTTCATCGTCGTCGGCGTCGCCGCGCTGATGTTTCTTGCGCTGAAGGCCGGCAACATGGGTTCCATGTCGTTCGGCAAGGTGTATCCGATTACCGCCAAGTTCGACAACATCGGCAGCCTGCGCCCGCAAGCGGCCGTCAAGGCGGCCGGCGTGGTGGTAGGCCGTGTGGGAGAGATCAAGTTTGATGACAAGAGTTACCAGGCACTGGTAACCTTGAACATGGAAGAAGGCTACAAATTTCCCAAAGACAGTTCGGCCAAGATCCTGACCGCCGGCCTGCTGGGCGAACAATACGTGGGCATCGAAGCCGGCGGCGACACCAATAACTTGGCCGCCGGCGACAAGATCGCCCGTACTCAGTCTGCCGCCGTACTGGAAGACCTGATCAATCAATTCATCTACAGCAAAGCTGCAGAGGGAAAGGACAGTAAATGACGTACCGTACTCCGAAATCTCTCCGCAGCGCCGCCTTGGCGCTGGGCGTCACCGTGCTGCTGGCCGGTTGCGCCGGCCCGAACCCGCGCGACCCTTACGAGGGTTTCAACCGCGCCATGTTCAGCTTCAACGATACGGTCGACACCTACGCGCTCAAGCCGGCAGCCACGGCCTACCGCAACGTGCTGCCGAACTTCGTGCAGACCGGCGTCAACAATTTCTTCGGCAACCTGGCCGACGCCTGGACCGGCGTCAACAACCTGCTGCAAGGCAAGGGTGAGGCCGGCATGTCGGACGTCACCCGCTTCGCGCTCAATTCCACGCTGGGCATCGTCGGCCTGTTCGACATCGCTTCGGAAGCCGGCCTGCAAAAACACAAGGAAGACTTCGGCCAGACGCTGGGCACCTGGGGCGTGCCGTCCGGTCCCTACCTGATGCTGCCGCTGCTGGGCCCATCGACCGTGCGCGACACGGTGGCCTTGCCGCTGGACTTCAAGGGCGACATCTGGGCCTACAAGGAGCCGATCTATATCCGTAATTCCGGTGCCGCGCTGCGCGTTGTCGACCAACGTGCTAACCTGCTCAACGCGACCAGTTTGCTGGAAGACGCCGCGCTGGACCGTTACGAATTCATCCGCGACGGTTTCCTGCAACGCCGCGAAAGCCAGATCCATCCTGACGGCGACGACGCTCCACGCAAGTCGAAGAAGGATGATTCGGCCGACATCGACGCCAAACCGGTCACTGCGCCAGTCGCCCCTGCACAAAGTTCCACCCCCGTGTCATCCGAATCGGCGCCAAAGGAGTTAAACTCTGGCGCACCGGCTGCGACTGCTGTCAGCCCGTGACCCCGAAGAACCACACAAAGGTAACGACAACATGAAATTGATTAAACAACTTATCGCTTTAGCAACCATCGCGCTGGCCGCCAACGCCCACGCGGCCACCGCGCCGTCCAACGAAGCGCCGGACGTGCTGGTCAAGCGCATCAGCCAGGACGTGATCGAGACGGCCAAGGCCGACAAGGCCATCCAGTCCGGCGACCAGAAGAAAGTGCTCGACTTGGTGGAAAGCAAGATCCTGCCCTACGTCGATTCGCAGCGCATGACCTCGCTGGCGGCCGGCCGCTTCTGGCGCGACGCCACGCCCGAGCAGCAAAAAGCGCTGTCGGACCAGTTCCGCACGCTGCTGATCTACACCTACTCCGGCGCGCTGTCGCAGATTAAGAACGAAACCATCGAATTCAAGCCGATGCGTTCCGATCCGACCGATAATGAAGTGGAAGTGCGTTCGCAGGTCAACGTCACCCGCGGCGAACCGATCCCGCTGAACTACCGCGTGGCCAAGACCCCGTCGGGCTGGAAGATCTACGACATCAATGTGCTGGGCGCATGGCTGGTCGAGACCTACAAAGGCACGTTCGCCTCCGAAATCAGCAAGGGCGGCATCGACGGCCTGATCAAGACGCTGACGGAAAAGAACAAGTCGCTGGCCAACAAACCCCTGAAAACCGTCGCTAAGTAAGCCACAACGAAGCCACAACGAAGCCATAACGCCATGTCTACCGCCGTTTCCGAAGCCACCGACAACTTGCAGTCGCTCACGACCCTGACCGTGCTCAACGCCTCCGCGGCGCTGGAGCGCGGCCTGGCGGCCCTCAAGGCCGGCCAGACCGTGTTCGACCTGCGTCATGTGTTGACGGTGGATTCGGTGGCGGTGTCGGTCATGCTGGCGTGGCAACGCGCCGCCCAGGATGCCGGCGTCAAGCTGGAACTGAAAAACCTGCCGCCGGCGCTGCAAAGCCTGACCAAGCTGTACGGCGTGTGCTCGCTGCTGTTCCCGCCAGAAGTCAAGCTGGACCAGGACAGCGCCGCCGCGCGCAACCCCGCCCAAGACGAATTCGCCCCGGTTAATGCGCCGGAGTCATTCTTCACCAAAAAGACCGGTCTCGCCGACGACCCGGCCTCGCACCACCATCATTGACCCCCGCCCCGCCCCCCGCTGTCCCGTCGTACCCCTGGTAAATAGCCAGTCCGGCTCTGCCGATCCGAATTTCCAATATAATTGAACGTTGCCGCTGCCTGAGAGCCGCGGCGCCCGCAGCATCTTCCGCCACGTTTAGGCCACACAGCGCCGGCTCGCGCCGCCGCACCTTACAGATAAGTCAAGCATGACAGCGATCCAAATAAGTAATGTCGAGAAGCGCTACAAGTCGCTCCAGGCACTGGGCGGCGTGTCCCTTTCGATCGAAGAGGGCGAGTTTTTCGGCCTGCTGGGCCCCAACGGCGCGGGCAAGACCACCCTGATTTCCATCATCGCGGGCCTGATCCGTCCCGACGCCGGCAAGGTCACCATCCATGGCCACGACGTCACCGGCGATTTCCGCGCCGCCCGCAAGAAGCTGGGCGTGGTGCCGCAGGAACTGGTGTTCGACCCCTTCTTCACGGTGCGCGAGACGCTGCGCCTGCAGTCGGGCTACTTCGGCCTGCCGAACAACGACGCCTGGATCGATGAGGTGATGCACAACCTCGACCTGACCAACAAGGCCGACGTCAACATGCGCGCCCTGTCCGGCGGCATGAAGCGCCGCGTGCTGGTGGCGCAGGCGCTGGTGCACAAGCCGCCCGTGATCGTGCTCGACGAGCCGACCGCCGGCGTCGACGTCGAACTGCGCCAGACGCTGTGGAAGTTCATCTCGCGCCTGAACCGCGAAGGCCACACCGTGGTGCTGACCACCCACTACCTGGAAGAGGCGCAAGCCATGTGCAAGCGCGTGGCCATGCTCAAGAGCGGCAAGGTGGTCGCGCTGGACACGATGGCGTCGCTGATACGCCGCATCTCCGGCTCGCAGCTGACCGTGAACCTGAGCAGCGGCGACCTGCCGCAAGACCTGCGCCACCTGGTCACGCACCCGGAGCAGTCGGAGCACGGCAAGAAGTACAGCCTGCGCATCAACGAATACGCCGAAGTCGAAACCATCCTGGCGCGCCTGCGCGAGTCCGGCGCCGTGATCGACGAAATGCAATTGCAACAAGCTGACCTGGAAGACATCTTCTTGCAGATCATGGATAAGGGCACCGTATGAACTTCATCTCCACCGGCTTCCGCACCCTGGTCTACAAGGAGACGCTGCGCTTCTGGAAGGTCGCCACGCAAACCGTCGCCGCGCCCATCCTGACCGCGATGCTGTACCTGCTGATCTTCGGCCACGTGCTCGAAGGCCGCGTCACCGTGTACGCGGACGTCAGCTACACCGCCTTCCTGATTCCCGGCCTGGTGATGATGAGCGTGTTGCAGAACTCCTTCGCCAACTCGTCGTCGTCGCTGATCCAGTCCAAGATCACCGGCAACCTGGTGTTCGTGCTGCTCACGCCTTTGTCGCACTGGGAGATCTTTTCGGCCTACGTGATCGCCGCCATGGTGCGCGGCATCGTGGTCGGCTTCGGCGTGTTCGTGGTGACGGCGTGGTTCGCCCACCTGTCGTTCACGGCGCCGTTGTGGATCGTGGTGTTCGCGCTGCTGGGCGCCGCCATCCTCGGCACCATGGGCCTGATCGCCGGCATCTGGGCCGAGAAATTCGACCAGCTGGCCGCGTTCCAGAACTTCCTGATCATGCCGCTGACCTTCCTGTCCGGCGTGTTCTACTCCATCCATTCGCTGCCGCCGTTCTGGCTGACGATCTCGCACCTGAACCCGTTCTTCTACATGATCGACGGCTTCCGCTACGGTTTCTTCGGCCAGTCGGACGTCAACCCGCTGGTCAGCGTGAGCATCGTCTCCGCCTTCCTCGTCGTGTTGGCACTGCTGGCGATTCGTTTGCTGCGCAGCGGCTATCGGTTACGCCACTAAGGCGTCATTAATTCCAAGGACTTCATCATGACCACAACTCCAGAACTGATCCACGGCTACCTGAGCGCCGGCCTCGAATGCACCCACCTCGAAGTGGAGGGCGACGGCCAGCACTTCCAGGCTGTCATCGTCTCGCCGGCCTTCGTCGGCAAGCGTTTGATCCAGCGCCACCAGATCGTGTACGCCGCGCTGGGCGACCGCATGCGCGAGGAAATCCACGCGCTGTCGATGAAAACCCTCACCCCTGACGAATACCAAGGATAAGCAAGCATGGACAAGCTCCTCATACAAGGCGGCAACCGCCTGAACGGCGACATCAACATCTCCGGCGCGAAGAACGCGGCGCTGCCTATCCTGTGCGCCGGCTTGCTGACGTCGGGCGATGTCGAACTGTCCAACGTGCCGCACCTGCACGACGTGGCGACCATTCTCAAGCTGCTGGGCCAGACCGGCCTCAAAGTGGCGCAGGACGGCGACAAGGTCACGCTCAACGGCAGCGCCATCGACAAGCTGGAAGCCCCGTATGAGCTGGTGAAAACCATGCGCGCCTCGATCCTGGTGCTCGGTCCTCTGTTGGCGCGCTTCGGCGAAGCCAAGGTCTCGTTGCCGGGCGGCTGCGCCATCGGCTCGCGTCCGGTGGACCAGCACATCAAGGGCCTGCAGGCGCTGGGCGCCGACATCACCGTCGAAGGCGGCTACATCTACGCCAAGTGCAAAAAGCTCAAGGGCGCGCGCATCGTCACCGACATGATCACCGTCACCGGCACCGAGAACCTGCTGATGGCCGCCACGCTGGCCGAAGGCGAGACCGTGCTGGAAAACGCCGCCTGCGAACCTGAAGTGACCGACCTGGCCAACCTGCTGGTGGCGATGGGTGCGAAGATCGAAGGCATCGGCACCAACCGCCTTGTTATTCAAGGCGTGGCCGAACTGCACGGCGCCAAGCACGCTGTCATCTCCGACCGTATCGAAGCGGCGACCTTCCTGTGCGCGGTGGCTGCCACCGGCGGCGACATCACCATCCGCAACACCCGCGTCGATATCATGGATGCCGCGCTGGACAAGCTGCGCGAGATCGGCCTGCAAATGACCATCGGCGACAACTGGATCCGCGCGCAGATGGACAAGCGTCCGACGCCCGTGACCTTCCGCACCACCGAATACCCGGGCTTCCCGACCGACATGCAGGCGCAGTTCATGGCGGTGAACACCATCGCCGACGGCGCCAGCCGCGTGACCGAGACGATTTTCGAAAACCGCTTCATGCACGTGCAGGAGATGAACCGCCTGGGCGCGTCGATCGAGACCGACGGCAACACCGCCTTCATCAAAGGCGTCGAGCAGCTGGTGGGCGCGCCCGTGATGGCGACCGACCTGCGCGCCTCGGCATCGCTGGTGATCGCGGCGCTGACCGCGCGCGGCGAAACGCTGATCGACCGCATCTATCACCTCGATCGCGGCTACGACCAGATGGAAGTGAAACTGTCCGCAGTCGGCGCCAACATTCAACGGATCAAATAGGATCAAATAATCATGAGCGCATTCCAGGCCAACTCGCAGCTGATCCTCGCGCTGTCGAAGGGACGTATTTTCGAGGACACCCTGCCGCTGCTGGAAGCGGCCGGCATCACCGTCACCGAAAATCCGGAGACCTCGCGCAAGCTGATCCTGTCGACCAACGATCCCGACGTCCGCGTCATCATCGTGCGCGCCACCGACGTGCCGACCTATGTGCAGCACGGCGCGGCGGACTTCGGCGTGGCCGGCAAGGACGTGCTGCTGGAGCACGGCGGCGAGGGCCTGTACCAGCCTATCGATTTGAACATCGCGGCCTGCCGCATGTCGGTCGCGGTGCGCAACGGTTTCGACTACGAGACCGCCGTGCGCCAGGGCGCGCGCCTGCGCGTGGCCACCAAGTTCGTCGAGACGGCGCGCGAGCACTTCGCCAAGAAGGGCGTGCACGTCGACCTGATCAAGCTGTACGGCTCGATGGAACTGGCGCCGTTGGTCGGCCTGTCGGACGCCATCGTCGACGTGGTCAGCACCGGCAACACGCTGCGCGCCAACGACCTGAAGGAAGTCGAAGCGATCATGGACATCTCGTCGCGCCTGATCGTCAACCAGGCCGCCCTGAAGCTCAAGCGCGCGCGCCTGCAACCGATTATCGAAGCATTCGAACGCGCCTCTAAAAAGTAAATCATCATGTCGATTCAAATTACCAAGCTCGATTCCACCCAAGCCGATTTCAAAAAGTCCCTGGATGCCCTGCTGGCATTTGAAGCGAGCACCGATGAAGCGATCGAACGCGCCGTCGGCGGCATCCTGGCCGACGTCAAGGCGCGCGGCGACGCCGCCGTGCTGGAATACACCAACCGCTTCGACCGCATTCCGAACGGCGGCGCCTCCAGCATGGCCGCCTTCGATATTCCCGAAGCCGAACTGCAAGCCGCGCTGGCCGCGATTCCGGCAGCGCAGCGCGATGCACTGCACGTCGCCGCGCAACGCATCCGCGTATTCCACGAGCGCCAGAAGCAGGAACTGAACGGCTTCACCTACACCGAAGCCGACGGCACGGTGCTGGGCCAGAAAGTCACGCCGCTGGACCGCGTGGGCATCTACGTCCCCGGCGGCAAGGCCGCCTATCCATCGTCGGTGCTGATGAACGCGATTCCCGCGCACGTCGCCGGCGTACAGGAAATCATCATGGTGGTGCCGACGCCGGACGGCGTGAAGAACCAGATGGTGCTGGCCGCCGCCGCGATTGCCGGCGTCACCCGCGTCATCACCATCGGCGGCGCGCAGGCTGTCGCCGCGCTGGCGCACGGCACCGAGACCATCGCACCGGTCGACAAGATCGTCGGCCCCGGCAACGCCTACGTGGCTGCCGCCAAGCGCCGCGTATTCGGCATCGTCGGCATCGACATGATCGCCGGCCCTTCCGAAATCCTGATCGTCTGCGACGGCACCACCGATCCCGACTGGGTCGCGATGGACCTGTTCTCGCAGGCCGAGCACGACGAGCTGGCGCAAGCCATCCTGCTGTGCCCCGACGCCGACTACATCGCCAAGGTGGAAGCGAGCATAGAAAAATTACTGCCCCAGATGCCCCGCCAGGAAACGATCCGCACCTCGCTGACCGACCGCGGCGCCCTGGTGAAAGTGCGCGACATGGCCGAAGCCTGCGCCATCGCCAACAGCATCGCCGCCGAACATCTGGAAATCTCGGCCGAGAACCCGCAGCAGTGGGCCGACCAGATCCGCCACGCCGGCGCCATGTTCCTCGGCCGTTATTCGTCCGAATCGCTGGGCGACTACTGCTGTGGCCCGAACCACGTGCTGCCGACGTCGCGCACCGCGCGTTTCTCGTCGCCGCTGGGCGTGTACGATTTCCAGAAACGCTCGTCGATCATCCACGTCAGCGAAGCCGGCGCGCAAACGCTGGGCAAGGTCGCGGCCGAACTGGCCTACGGCGAAGGTCTGCAGGCCCACGCCCGCAGCGCGGAGCTGCGCCTCAAATGAGTGAAGCATGGATCAATCAGGTCTTCTGTGAGGATGCGCTGACCGGCCTGGCGCGCATCCCGGACGGTTCCATCGACCTGATTTTGACCGACCCGCCGTACAACCTGGGCAAGGACTACGGCAACGACTCCGATTCGCAAACGGTGGAAGAGTACCTGCGCTGGACCGAGCAATGGATCGACGCCGCGCTGCCGAAGCTGAAACCCAACGGCAGCCTGTACATCTTCCTGACCTGGCGCTTTTCGCCGGAGATCTTCGTGCTGCTGAAAAAGCGCATGACGATGATGAACGAGATTATCTGGGACCGCCGTGTGCCGTCGATGGGCGGCAGCGTGCGCAGCTACTCGTCGGTGCACGACACCATCGGCTTCTTCGTGCGCCGCAAGGATTACTACTTCGACCTGGACTCGGTGCGCATTCCGTACGACGCCGAAACCAAGAAGGCCCGTTCGCGTTCGATCTTCATCGGCGCCAAATGGCTGGAAGTGGGCTACAACCCCAAGGATTTGTGGAGCGTGTCGCGCCTGCACCGGGAGCATCCCGAGCGTGCCGACCATCCGACGCAGAAGCCGCTGGAGATCATCGAGCGCATGCTCAAGGCCTCGTGCCCGCCGGACGGCGTGGTGCTGGACCTGTTCATGGGCAGCGGCACGACGGCGATCGCCGCCAAGCGCTGTGGCCGCAATTTCGTCGGCTTCGAACTGAATCCCGATTACTGCGCCATCATCGCAGAACGACTCGCCATGCCGGAGGTGCCCGCACCGCCGGAGAAGAAGAAAAAATCCGCTGTTAAACGAAGTTTAGTCAACTCATAGGAGCCTTAGTAAGATGTCTTCCATCGACACCCTGGTCAACACCACCATCCGCTCCGACGTGCGCGCCATCCATGGCTACCACGTCGCCGACGCGAGTGGTTATATCAAACTGGATGCGATGGAGAACCCTTACCACCTTCCGCATCACCTGCGCGAGGAGCTGGCCCGCCGCCTGGTGGACGTGACGCTGAACCGCTATCCGGTGGCGTCCTACGCCACCATCAAGCAAAGCGTGTGCGCCAAACTGGGCGTCCCGGCCGGCTACGACGTCATGCTGGGCAACGGCTCCGACGAACTGATCTCGATCCTGTGCATGGGCTGCGCGCTGCAGGACCGCCGCGCCGTGGTGCTGGCGCCGACGCCGTCGTTCGTCATGTACCAGCGCTCGGCGCAATTCGCCGGCATGGATTACGTCGGCGTGCCGCTCAAGGCCGACCTGACGCTGGATATGCCGGCCATGCTGGCGGCGATCAAGCAGCACAAGCCGTCGCTGGTGTTCCTGTCCTATCCAAACAACCCGACCGGCAACCTGTTCGCCGAGGACGATATCGTCGCCATCATCAAGGCGCTGGACGGTTTCGGGCTGGCGGTAGTCGACGAAGCCTACGAGCCGTTCGCGCAACAGACCTTCATGCACCGCCTGCCGGAATTTAACAATCTCGTGGTCATGCGCACCGTATCGAAGCTCGGCCTGGCCGGCATCCGCCTCGGCTACATGTCGGCGGCGCCGCAATTGCTGGCGGAGTTCGACAAAGTGCGGCCTCCTTACAACATCAACGTGTTGACGCAGGCAGCGGCCGAATTCGCGCTCGACCACGTGGAGGTGCTGAACCAGCAGGCCACCGCTTTGCGCGCCGCACGCGCCGATCTGACGGCTGCATTGGCCGCTATGCCCGGCGTCGAGGTCTTCCCCTCGGCGGCGAATTTTATCTTGATACGGGTGCCAAATTCCGACGATGCCTACGCGAAACTGCTGTCCCGCAAGGTATTAGTCAAAAATGTAGGTAAAATGCACGATGTGCTGGCCAATTGTTTGCGTATCACGGTCAGTACCCCGGAAGAGAATTCCACCTTCCTCGATGCGTTCGCCGCATCGCTGGCATCCTAACGTTATAGCCATCGCCATCGCGAGCCCTTCATGAACCGCACCGCAGAAATCATCCGCAACACCAACGAGACGCAAGTCCGCGTTTCCATCAACCTTGACGGCACCGGCCAGCAAAAGCTGAACACCGGCGTGCCCTTCCTGGACCACATGCTGGACCAGATCGCCCGTCACGGCCTGTTCGACCTGGACGTGGAAGCGACCGGCGACATCCATATCGACAACCACCACACGGTGGAAGACGTCGGCATCACGCTGGGCATGGCCGTGGCCAAGGCCATCGGCGACCGCAAGGGCATCGTCCGCTACGGCCACTCGTACGTGCCGCTGGACGAGGCGCTGTCGCGCGTGGTGCTGGATTTCTCCGGCCGTCCAGGCATCGAGTACCACATTCCGTTCACGCGCGCGATGATCGGCACCTTCGACGTCGACCTGACCCTGGAATTCTTCCGCGGTTTCGTCAACCACGCGCTGGTCACGCTGCACATCGATAACCTGCGCGGCACCAACGCCCACCATCAATGCGAAACCGTGTTCAAGGCCTTCGGCCGCGCGCTGCGCATGGCGTCCGAGCTGGACCCGCGCGCCGCCGGCACCATCCCGTCGACCAAGGGCAGTCTGTAACGAGTTTGCACACCACACATCATGAAAAAAATCGTAGTAGTTGATTACGGCATGGGTAATCTGCGCTCGGTCGCGCAGGCGCTGCGCGCCGTCGCGCCCGAAGCCAATGTGCTCATTTCCGGCGAAGTGGCCGACATCGAAAGCGCCGACCGCATCGTGCTGCCCGGCCAGGGCGCCATGCCGGACTGCATGCGCAGCCTGCGCGAATCCGGCGTACAGGAAGCATTGCTGGTGGCCGCCAAAACCAAGCCGTTGATGGGCGTGTGCATCGGCGAGCAGATGCTGTTCGACGTCAGCGAGGAAGGCGATGCCGCCGGCCTCGGTCTGTTGCCGGGCAAGGTGGTACGCTTCCAGCTGGACGGCCAGATCCAGGAAGACGGCTCGCGTTTCAAGGTGCCGCAAATGGGCTGGAACCAAGTCCACCAAAACGCGTCTCACCCGATGTGGCAGGACATTGCCGACAACAGTTATTTCTATTTCGTGCACAGCTATTTCGCCCAGCCTGAGCGGACCGAGCACACCGTCGGACAAACTGTCTACGGTGCGGCGTTCAGTTGCGCCGTCGCCCGTGATAATATTTTTGCTACCCAGTTCCACCCGGAGAAAAGCGCCGCGGCCGGATTGCAGTTGTACAAAAATTTCGTTCACTGGAACCCTTGATTTCATTTACCCCTTAAATCTACTGAAACCATCATGCTGCTCATTCCTGCCATCGACCTCAAAGACGGTCACTGCGTTCGCTTGAAACAAGGCGATATGGAACTCGCCACCGTATTTTCCGAAGACCCGGCCGACATGGCCCTGCATTGGCTCAAGCAAGGCGCGCGCCGCCTGCACCTGGTCGACCTGAACGGCGCCTTCGCCGGCAAGCCGAAGAACGAAGGCGCGGTCAAGGCCATCCTGAAAGTGGTGCAGGAGTACGCCGAAGAAAACGACCTGGATGAAATCCCCGTGCAGCTGGGCGGCGGCATCCGCGACCTCGACACCATCGAGCGCTACCTGGACGCTGGCATCAGCTACGTCATCATCGGCACCGCCGCGGTCAAAGAGCCGGGCTTCCTGCATGACGCCTGCGGCGCCTTCCCCGGCCACATCATCGTCGGCCTGGACGCCAAGGACGGCAAGGTCGCCACCGACGGCTGGAGCAAGATGTCCGGCCACGAAGTGATCGACCTGGCCAAGAAGTTCGAAGCCTACGGCGTCGAATCGATCATCTACACCGACATCGGCCGCGACGGCATGATGGGCGGCGTGAACATCGAGGCCACCGTCAAGCTGGCGCAGGCGGTCAAGATCCCGGTCATCGCCTCGGGCGGCCTGCACAACCTGGGCGACGTCGAAGCGCTGTGCGCTGTCCAGGACGAAGGCATCGAAGGCGTGATCTGCGGCCGTTCGATTTACGAAGGCACCATCGACCTGGCTTCGGCCCAGTTGCGCGCGGATGAACTGAGCGGCGACCTGGAAGTCGACTCGGAAGAAAACTAAAGTTAAATACCATGCTCGCTAAACGCATCATCCCCTGCCTGGACGTGACCAATGGCCGCGTCGTCAAAGGCGTCAACTTCACCGAGCTGCGCGACGCCGGCGACCCGGTGGAAATCGCCCGCCGCTACGACGAGCAGGGCGCCGACGAACTGACCTTCCTCGACATCACCGCCACCAGCGACAACCGCGGCCTGATCCTGGACATCATCGAAGCCGTCGCTTCGCAAGTGTTCATCCCGCTGACGGTGGGCGGCGGCGTGCGCGAAGTGGCCGATGTGCGCCGCCTGCTCAACGCCGGCGCCGACAAGGTCAGCATGAACTCGTCGGCGGTGTCGAATCCGCAGCTGGTGTTCGACGCCTCGCAAAAGCACGGCTCGCAGTGCATCGTGGTGGCGATCGACGCCAAGCAGATCGCGCCGGGCAAGTGGGAAGTGTTCACCCACGGCGGCCGCAAGGCCACCGGCATCGACGCCATCGAATGGGCCAGGAAAATGGAACAGCTGGGCGCCGGCGAAATCCTGCTGACCAGCATGGACCGCGACGGCACCAAGTCCGGCTTCGACCTGGGCCTGACGCGCGGCGTGTCCGACGCGGTCGGCATCCCGGTGATCGCCTCGGGCGGCGTCGGCGGCCTGCAGGACCTGGCCGACGGCATCAAGCTGGGCAAGGCCGACGCGGTGCTGGCGGCCAGTATCTTCCACTACGGCCAGCACACCGTGCAGGAAGCCAAGCGCTTCATGGCGCAGCAGGGCATTCCGATGCGCCTGGCGTAGTTTCATAACAGTTGGGAAAGTAAGATGTCGATCACCGCAAGCGCCTTGGCCAAGGCTAAATGGCTGAAGAAAATCCAGTGGGACGAGCACGGCCTGGTGCCGGTCATCGCCCAGGAAGCGGGCAGCAACGATGTGTTGATGTTCGCCTGGATGAACCGCGACGCGCTGGCCAAAACGGTCGAGCTGGGCGAGGCCGTCTACTGGAGCCGCTCGCGCAAGAAGCTGTGGCACAAGGGCGAGGAGTCCGGCCACGTGCAGAAGGTGCTGGAAATCCGCCTCGACTGCGACGAAGACGTGGTGCTTCTGAAGATCGAGCAGGCCGGTGGCATCGCCTGCCATACCGGCCGCCATTCCTGCTTCTTCCAGAAGTTCGAAGGCGACGCGCTGGAAGGCGACTGGCAGAACACCGAGCCGGTGCTGAAAGACCCGTCGGAAATCTACACCCCCGCCACCGTGGCGAAAACCAAAGCAAAGAAATCGACATGAGCACTATCCTGGACCGCCTGGCCGACATCATCGAGTCGCGCAAACTGGCCAACGGGGGCGATCCCGCGACGTCCTACACGTCCAAGCTGTTCGCCAAGGGCGACGACGCCATCCTGAAGAAGATCGGCGAGGAAGCCACCGAAACCGTCATGGCCGCCAAGGATGCGCGCGCCGGCGGCGACAGCGGCAAGGTGCTGTACGAGGTGGCCGACCTGTGGTTCCATACGCTGGTGCTGCTGGCCCAGTTCGACCTCAAGCCGCAGCAGGTGCTCGACGAGCTGGCGCGCCGCGAGGGCGTCTCCGGCATCGACGAAAAAGCCGCCCGCAAGGAATAATCCCCCCATTTACGGAGTCGTTGTGGAAAATTGCCTGTTTTGCAAAATAGCCGAAAAGAAAATCCCCTCAGCCATCGTCTACGAAGATGAAGACCTGCTGGCCTTCAAGGACATCAACCCGGCCGCGCCGGTGCATTTGCTGCTGATCCCGAAGAAACATTTCTCGACCTTGTCGGATTGCAGCGCCAACGAAGCGCCGCTGCTGGGCAAGATGCTGGCGCTGGCCCCCCGTCTGGCAGAGGAAGCCGGCTGTGGCGTGGGCTATGATGCGGACGGTTCGCCGACCGGCGGTTACAAGACGCTGATTAACAGTGGTCCCAACGGCGGCCAGGAGGTGTACCATTTACATCTGCACGTGATCGGCGGCCCGCACCCCTGGCGCGGACAACGCTAAGCGCAATGGCGTTATATCGATAGCCGCATGACATCTACATGACAGGCTGCGGTTCGCTTATACTGTCGCAGCAGTTCTCGAATCAACGGATAATTTGGGCGCATGCGCCTTGCAAGGGGAATATGATGGGTTCATTCAGTATTTGGCATTGGTTGATCGTCCTGGTAATTGTGATGCTGGTTTTCGGCACCAAAAAACTGGGCAATATGGGTTCGGACATCGGCAAGGCCGTTAAAGGCTTCAAGGATGGCGTCAAGGGCGACGACGACAAGCCGGCCGCGCCAGCCGCTCCCGGCACCATCGACGTCGACGCTAAAGAGAAGAAGTAAGCTGGGGGAGCTGCGCTCCCTTCGGGCTGAAACACCCTTATGATCGATCTCGGTCTTACCAAACTTGCTGTGATCGGCGTGGTTGCGCTGATCGTCATCGGTCCTGAAAAGCTGCCCAAGGTGGCGCGCATGGCCGGGACCTTGTACGGCCGCGCCCAGCGCTACCTGAACGAAGTCAAATCCGAAGTCTCGCGCGAAATCGAACTGGAAGAGTTGAAAAACCTCCAGAAGGAAGTGCAGGCGGCGGCCGAGAGCGTGAAGGCGGACGTCGAAAGTTCGATGTCGCAGCACGCGGCCGAGGTGGAAAACGCCTGGCACGACACGCCGACCATCCACACGCCGAGCATCAGTCACGTCACCACCGACGACCTGTCGCGCAAGGCGCGCGAGTTCCGCCGCAAGAAGCTGGTGCGCAATTCGGCCATCCCCGGCTGGTACAAGCAGCGTCACGGCGGCAAGATGCACGTGACCTCCGGCGCCGCGCGCGTGGCGCGCTTCCGCCCCGGCAGCAACTCCTCTTCTTCGTTCTACTAAATGACTACACCTGAAAAGGGCGAAGAGACCTTTATCTCTCACCTGATCGAATTGCGCGACCGCTTGGTCAAGGCGTCGATCGGGATTGCGATTGTTTGCATCGCGCTGATGATCTGGCCCGGTCCGTCGCAGATCTACGACTTCATCGCGCGGCCGATGATCGCCTCGCTGCCGGTCGGCTCGAAGATGATCGCCACCGGCGTGATCTCGCCGTTCCTGGTGCCGATGAAGGTGACGCTGGTCATTTCCATCATCCTGTCGCTGCCTTGGGTGCTGTACCAGCTGTGGGCCTTCGTGGCGCCGGGGTTGTACGCGCATGAAAAGCGCCTGATCGCGCCGTTGGTGATTTCGTCGTCGGTGCTGTTCATGGCCGGCGTGGCGTTCTGCTACTTCCTGGTGTTCGGACGCGTGTTCCAGTTCATCTCCGAGTTTTCGCCCCATTCGATCGCGGTGACGCCGGATATCGAGAACTACCTGGATTTCGTCATGTCGATGTGCCTGGCGTTCGGCGCCACCTTCGAGGTGCCGGTGGTGGTGGTGATTTTGGTGCGTATGGGGTTGGTCAGCGTGGCCAAGCTGAAAGAGATACGGCCTTACGCCATCGTGGGTGCCTTCGTGATCGCCGCGATCGTCACGCCGCCTGATGCGGTCAGCATGTTCTCGCTGGCGGTTCCGATGTGCCTGCTGTTCGAACTGGGCCTGCTGGTCGCGCCGATGTTCGTGCGCATGTCGACGGCGCCGGAAGAGAAGGCCTGACGTCAGGAAAACAGCTTCACTAGTGTGACTACGTGCAGCACCAAGGACAGCCCGGTCAGCATGTAAAGCGTGTTGAACCTGGCATTCATGTGTTCTTTCAACGCGTCGATCTGCGCTTGCATATCGCTGCGCAGTATCTCTATCCGAGCGATGACATCCGTTTTCAGCAATAGCAGATCACCGGGCGTAACAGTGGACTCGGCCAACGCGTCGCGCAAGGCTAGTGACTGGGCCTCGGCTTGCTGCTGAGGCAGCCCTGCTTCCTCAAGTTTTCTGGCGTATGAAAGAGTGTCGAATTTAATAGGCATGTTCATGACCGCTCCCTGATTTAATCGTAGCAGAAACCGGCCCGAATGCGAGCCGGTTCACTAGCGTATCGAATCAATGGATGAGTCGTTTGCGCGCACTCAAGTGCGCGTAAACGCCTGCGGCTCTACTGCGTCATCAAGCCCTTGATCACCCGCACCGGCGCGCTGCCGTAGCTCAGGAATTGCTCATGGAATTCCTTCAGATTGAACTTGGCGCCCAGCTGCTGCTTGCGCTGCTCGCGCAATTCCATGATCTCGCTGTAGCCGCTGAAATAGCTGGTCAGCTGCACCGACGACACCTGCACCCGATGCCATTTCTCCACCGCCTCGCTGCGCGTCTGGAAGGCCTGGCGCGTCAGCAGGTCGATCGCCTGTTCCTCGGTCATGCCCAGCACGTGCACGCTGTAATCGAGGATGGTGTTGGTCACGCTGCGCAGGTTCCACTTCGAATACATCAGCCACATCTCCGGCGCGTTGTCGCCGTAGCCGGACTCCAGCATCATGCGCTCGCCGTACACCGCCCAGCCCTCCACCATCGCGCCGTTGCCGAAGATGGATTTGACGATAGACGGCGACTTGTTCGCATACACCAGCTGCGCATAGTGGCCCGGTATCGCCTCATGAATATTCAGGATCTGCAAGATCCAGTAGTTGTACTCGCGCAGGCTGCTCTCGGCCGCTTCCGGCGTCGCGCCGTCGAGCGGCGTCACGTTGTAGTAGGTGCGGTCCTGCGGACGATACGGCCCCGGCGCATCGATGCTGGCGCCCGCCACGCCGGCCTGGTAGGCAGGCGTCGCGCGCACTTCCAGCTGCTTCTTCGGATCCAGCGTCAGCAGGTTGTGGCTGATCACCCAGTCCTGCAGCACCGGCACCTGGCGGCGGATCTCGGCGAAGAAATCCTCGCGCTTGACATGGCGTTCGGACAGCTTGTCGATCACCATGCCGATCTTGGCAAAGCGGTCGGCCGGCTTGGCGGTGGAACCCATGGTCTTGTCCCACAGCTCGTCGGAGATGCGGTCCATATTGGCCAGCAGCTCTTCGCGCGCGGCCAGCGCCTTCTGGTAGGTTTGCTCGGCGGTGCTGCCTGACTGGATGTCGAAGGCGAACTTCTGTTCGTACAGCTCCTTACCCAGACGGAAGGTACGGCGGCCGCTGGTGTCCATCTGCTTGTCCATCTCGGTCAGGAAGGCCACATAGCCGTCGACCGCCGTCAGCGCCGCGTTGACGCGCTTCGTGAACAGCTGCTTCTCCACCGGCGTCAGGATCGACGCCTGCGCCGCCTTGTCCACCTCGGTCAGCAAGGTCTGCACGCCGGGCGCCTGCGCGATCGCCAGGCGCGTGTGCTCACGCGTTGGATTGACGATGTTGGCGCGCGCCGCCTCGTAGTAGGCCGGGATGCCGGCAATGCGCTTGAGCAGGGTGCGCAGGCGCTGCGGCTGGGCCGCGTATTCGGTGTTCAGGATCAGGTCGATCGGGCCGGCCACGTTGTAGCTGGCCGGATTCCACTCGTATTCCTTCAGGGTGGTCAGGCGGAAGCGGTCGCTGTCGAGCTTGTTGATCAGCAGCGCCAGGTCGGTGCGCTGCTTGGCCGACAGCTGGCTGGCGTTGATCGCGCCGAAACGCTGCTTCCATTCGTCGATGAAGGCCAGCTCCTTGGCTTGCCCGGCCTTGTCGGGGATGGACAGCGTGGCGGCGGTGTCGTACTTGCCGGCGTAGATCGCGCTTTCCGAATCGATGCGCCACAGCGCGTTGAGGAACTGACTGCTCTGGCCGTCGAAGGAGCGGTCCTGGCGGCGCTCCGGCGTGCCGGAAGGCTTCAGCGACGGCGCGGCGACGGCGGCCACTGCGGCGGTGGCGGCGACGGCTTTTGCCTTGCCGTGCTTGCTGCTACCTTTGCTGCTGCTTTTACTGCTGCCTTTGCTGCTGGCTTTGGCGCTCTTGCCGGACTTGCCGCTTTTCGCGTGGGCCGTGTGGCTGCTGCTCTTGGCCGAGGTATGAGTTGTCTTGTGGTGCGTGGTGGCGCCGGCTGGTGCGACGGCGAGCGTCGTCATCAATACAGCCAGTGCGATATTTGTCTTGATCATCTTGAACAGCCTTGTCGATAAAGTGGCCCGGCGTACCGGGCCGAAGCGGAGGAGATTATCACTAATCCGCCGGTTTGAGCACATCCGGTTTGTAACCGGACGTCTACTTTCGCATTCCTTCTTGCAGCATGTTCAACATCTCGGAGGCCGACATGCGGCCCGACACATCGCTGCCCTCGAGCAGGCTGTCGGCCAGGTCGCGCTTGTGCTGGTGCAGGTCGACGATGCCTTCCTCGATGGTGTGGCGCGCCACCAGCCGGTAGATGGTGACCGGCCGCAGTTGGCCCATGCGGTGCGCGCGGTCCGAGGCCTGGTCTTCCACCGCCGGATTCCACCACGGGTCCATGTGGATCACGTAGTCGGCCGCGGTCAGGTTGATGCCGACGCCGCCCGCCTTCAGGCTGATGAGGAACACATCGCCCTCGCCGGCCTGGAACAGGTCGACCCGCTTCTTGCGCTCGGCCATGGGCGTCGAGCCGTCCAGGTATTGATAGCCGATGTTGTTGGCGTCCAGGTGGGCGCGGATCAGCGACAGGTGGTCGACGAACTGGCTGAACACCAGCACCTTGTGGCGGTTTTCCAGCAGCCCTTCCAGCAAGTGCGCGAAGGCCGCCAGCTTGCTGCTGGCCAGGCCCAGCTCCGGCGCCACCAGGTTCGGGTTGCAGCAGGCGCGCCGCAGCCGCATGATCTCGGCCAGGATCTGGATCGACTTCTTCTCGGCCGGACCTTCGACGGCGGCCAGGTTTTCCAGCGCGGCGCGGCGCAGCGATTCGTACAGCGCCGTCTCGTCCGCAGACAGGTCGACCTCCATCGTGATCTCGGTGCGCGACGGCAGTTCGGTCAGCACCTGCGCCTTGGTCCGGCGCAGCATGAAGGGCTGGATCAAGCGCCGCAGGCGGTTGCGCGCGCCCACTTCGGCGCGATGGTCCTGCGGTTTTTCGATCGGCGCCGCGAAGCGCAGGTTGAATTGCTCGATGCTGCCCAGCAGGCCTGGATTGATGAAGCGGAACAGGTTCCACAGCTCGCCCAGATGGTTCTCCAGCGGCGTGCCGGTGGCGATCATGCGGAAGTCGCCCTTAAGCGCCATCACGGCCTGCGAGCGCTTGGTGGCGCCGTTCTTGATCGCCTGCGCTTCGTCCAGCACGATGGTGTTCCACTGCACGCCGGCGAACAGCGCGGATTCCAGTTGCAGCAGGCCGTAGCTGGTCACCACCAGGTCGTAGGGCTGCAAGGTGGACATGGTCTCGGCGCGGTCGCCGGGGCCGAACAGCTTCACGTTCAGGGTCGGCGCAAAGCGCGCGGCTTCGCTGATCCAGTTCATGCAGACGGAGGTCGGCGCCACCACCAGGGTCGGGCCTTGCGGTGCGCGCGACAGGATCAGCGCCAGCGCCTGCAGCGTTTTGCCCAGGCCCATATCGTCAGCCAGGCAGGCGCCCACGCCCCAGCTGGCGAGGCGCGACAGCCAGTTGAAGCCTTCCAGCTGGTAGTCGCGCAGTTCCGCCTGCAGCGTGGTTGGCAGCTGCGGCACGAAGGCCGCCTGCGCTTCCATGCGCGCCAGGTGTTCCTTCCACAGCTTGTCCGATTTCAGGCCGCCGATATCGTCGGCCAGCTCCTCCAGCGCGAACGACGCCAGCGGATGCACGCGCACGCCGTCCTCGGTGATCTCGCCGTAGACCGACACTTCCATCAGCCGGCGGTGCAGCTCCTCGGTCAGCGCCAGGTAGCGGTTCTCGCCCAGTTCCACGAAGCGGCTCTGGCTCTTCTGCATCAGCTCCAGCAGCGTTTTCAGATCCATGACCTTGCCTTCGTCGATCTGCAATTCGCCACTGGCCGCGAACCAGTCCTTGTTGCTCTTGATGGCCAGGCGCAGCTGCTTGGTCTCCACCTTGGCGGTCACGCGGAAGCTTTCGCCTTCCGGCCAGGCCAGCACGATGGTGTCCGGGTTCATCTCCTGCAGTTCCACCAGCAGTTGCAGGCACAGCGCCGGTTGGCCCAGCAGCCATTCGCCGTGTTCCTGTTCGGCCGATTCCAGCACCGGGCACTTGGCGATCAGTTCGCGCTCGGCGTCGCGTTCGTCGATCAGCTTGCGGCGCGCCTGCACCGGCTTGCCGTTGACGTCGGCGATCACGCTGTCCGCACCGGCGCCGGGCGCGTAGTAGGCGCCGTTGGCCAGCGGACGTACCAGCACCTGCATCTTCAGGCCGTGCTGGTAGGGCAGCAGGTGCAGGTGCAGCCGCATGTCGGCCTCCACCTGTTCCATGTCCGGCGCGGCGCCGCCGATTTCCGACTGCACCGTCACCAGCGACGAGATGGAGCTGATCGCATGCAGCACCTGCTGCTCCGCGTGGGCCGGCACGTTCAAGCCGTCGCCGACGATGGCGGCGATGCGGCGGTGCTCGTCGAGGATGGTGACCACGCGCAGGCGGGTCGGCGTCTCCTTGCTGACGATGACAGAGGAACTGTCGTCCGGGATCGGCGGTTGCAGGCGCAGTTCCAGGTTGCCGGGGCTTTTCTTGATCAGCAGCTCAGGTTCGCCAGCCAGCATTTCCACGCGCGTATCCGGCGCGTCGGCCCAGAACAGCAGCGGATGGCCGATCAGCGCCGATGCGGCGCGCTGCGGATCGATTTCGTAGGCCAGGCCGCTGGACTGGTAGCTGCGGTGCGCCACCGATATCGCCTCGGACGCGCGGATGTCCTGCGGCGTCAGGAAGTCGAATTGCTCTGCCTCGAAGCGCAGCCGTTTCAGGCCGACGGCGCGGCCCTTGCTCCACAGGCCGCGCGCATCGCGCTTCTGCTCCACCGGCGCGACGTCGGTCAGGCCGTGGCGGCTATCGTAGTTCAGCATCCACACCAGGCGCGTGCTGCCGGCGGCATCGGCGGTGGCGGGCTGCTGGAGATTGATCAGCGCCGTCAGCTGCCGCTGCCACGCTTCCTGGCGCTCGAACCACACGCTCAGGTCGGGATAGCCGAGGCGCGAGCGCAGCGCGTTGGCGTGGCGCTGCTGCTCGACGTCGCCCAGATGGCCCAGCAGGCAGGCGGCTTGCCCGGCGATGAACAGGTAGCCCGCGCGCTCGGCGTTCTGCGCCAGCTCCTGCAATTGCGCCTTGCGCTCGGACAGCTGCGGCAGCGACAACCAGAAATACAGCAGGCACTGGAACATCTGCGTTTGCAGGCTGTTGTCCCAAGCCAGCGCCGCAACGGCGTCGGTTTGCATGGTGCCCGCGCGGATCTGGCGCAGCATGTCGATTTGCTGATGCACGGCGGTGTCGTGATTCTGCGGCATGCGCACGGCGATTTCGAGATAAGCCTCGGCCGCCTTCAGGTGCTTGGCATCGCCGCTGCGCAGCATCGCCAGCAGGTACAGGTAGCCGGCCATGCCGGTGAACAGGTGCTTGCGTTTGCCGGTGTCGCGGCGCAGCGTCTTCAGCGCCGCGTCGAAGCCGACGATGGCCGCGCCGCTGGCGCCGCGCAGCAGCACCACCGCGCTGGCGAGGTACTGGCTTTGCGGGCCGGCGGTGCGCTCCAGGTAGCGCTTGGCGTCGTCCAGGCGGCCGCACAGCAGCGCATCCTCGGCCAGCGCCATGCGCAGTTCGGGGCTGATGTCGTCCTTGGCGGCCAGGCGGCGCTGCATGTGCTGCTCGCAGAATTCGCGGATCACCGGCACCGTGAGGAATTCATGCTGGGCGTTTTGCAGCAGCACCATCAGCACGTCGTCCTGCAGCAGCGGATGCACGCGCGCCAGCATGCCCGGCTCGAAGGGACGGCCGAAGATGTCGACGATGGGATGCAGCTGCGCCGCTTCGTAGCTGCCCAGGCAGAACGCCAGTATCGGCTGGATCTGCTGCGGCGCCAGGCCACGCAAAAGGCCCATGCGCAGGCGCGCCATGCCGGCGCGGTAGCTGCGCGGCTCGAAGCTGTTCCAGGTCTGGCGCATCGGCGTCAGCTCGTCGTAGGCGCTGCACAAGTCGTCCAGCGCGTGGGTGCCGATGGAGGCGCGCATCGCCGGCCAGCGCAGCTTGGGATTGCAGACGAAGCCCCGTCCCGTCACGATGCTGATGAAGGCCAGCCGTTCCAGCTTGCGCATCGATTCGTCCAGCGTGCCGACGCCGTAGGCATTGCCGTCCTTGTCCTCGATGCGGGCGTGGTTCAGGTGATCGAGGATGGCCGTGCGTCCCACCGGCTCGCCGATCAGGGCGAGCAGCGCCAGTATCATTTTTTCGTTGAATTCCAGCGCGTCAAATTCGGCGAGCAGCTTAGCGTCGGCCATGCGGGGTCAGTCTTTCAGGTTAACGATGTGTACCGGCGGCGTGGCCGCAGGATCGTGCAGGCCAAACATCCGTTGGTAGAAATACAGTTCCGCTTCCAAGGTGCGGACGATGTTCTCGCCCTTGCGGAAGCCGTGGCCTTCGCCTTCCAGCGGCACGTAGGCCACCGGCACGCCGCGCGCCTTCAGCGCATCGACCATCATTTCCGATTGCTGCGGGGGCACCACCTTGTCGTCCAGGCCCTGGAAAAAGATCATCGGGCGCGCCAGCTTGTCGGTGTGGTTGATCGGCGAGCGGGCCTGGTACAGCGCCTCGGCCTGAGGCTGCGGCGCGATCAGGTACTCATTGTAGTGCGATTCGAACTTGTGCGAGTCCTGGTCCAGCCCTTTGAGGTCGGACACGCCGTAGTAGCTGGCGCCCACCTTGAACACATTGTGGAAGGTCAGCGCGCACAGCGTGGTCAGGCCGCCGGCGCTGCCGCCGCGGATGATCAGGCGCTCGCCGTCGGCCAGCCCGCGCTCGACCAGCGCCTGAGCGCCGGCCACACAGTCCTCGACGTCGACGATGCCCCACTGGCCCTTGAGCAGGTCGCGGTAGGCGCGGCCGAAGCCGGTGCTGCCGCCGTAGTTCACGTCCAGCACGCCGAAGCCGCGGCTGGTCCAGTACTGGGTTTTCAGGTTCAGCGTGTTGACGGTCATGCCGGTCGGGCCGCCGTGGCTGATAACGATCACCGGCGGCTTGCTGCCTTCGGGCGCCGTCACGTCGCGGTTGCGCGGCGGGTAGAAGAAGGCGTGCGAGGTGCGGCCGTTGGCGCTGGCGTAGCTGATGCTGGCGGGGATGGACAGGTAGTCTTCCTCCGGCAGTTCTTCGATCGATTGCGCCAGGATCTCCACGCCCTCCTCGGTGAAGTCGATGCGCGCCAGTTCCATCGGGATGGTCGGGCCGCCGGCCAGCATGGCGATGTAGCCTTTGGCGACGCGCAGTTCGCGGATTTCCTCGTAGGGGTTGGCGATCGCTTCCAGCTTGCCGCTGCCCGGCAGCAGGCGCGCCAGGCGGCTCACGCCCTTGTCGATGTAAGTGCAGATGATTTCGGAGGCCGAGCGGAAGCCGTACATCGAGTTCCCGAAGGTCCAGTGCGGCGAGGCGAATTCCGCCTCCATCGGGCACAGGCCTTCGGTGCGATCGCGTTCGCGGCACAGGCGGTACAGGTTCCACCAGCCGCTGCGGTCGGAGACGAAGTGCAGCAGGCCGTCCGGCGACCATTCGGGCTGGCACACCGATTCCTCGGCGCCGCCGGCGATGCGCACCGGCGTGGCCAGCGCGCCGTCGTCGCCGATGTCGGCCAGCCACAGCGTGGTGCCCTGCCATGGCATGCGCGGATGGTCCCAGCTCAGCCAGGCCAGCGAGCGGCCGTCCGGCGACAGGCGCGGCGAGGAGTAGAAGTCGGCGCCTTGCGCCAGCACGGTCTCGCCGCCGTCGGCGTCGATGGCGCAGATGGTGTTGGACGGCTGGGCGTGGGCGTCGCCCGCGTCATCCCGATGCAGCTCGCGCACACCGATCAGGCGCCCGCGCGCGCGGTCCACCACGAAGTCGGCGAAGCGCTGCTTGCCGGCCCTGGTCATCGCCACGGGGACCGCGCCGTCGTCGGCTACATCAAGTTTGTAGACGACGTTGTCGGCAAAATGCGAAAAATAGATGGTATCGCCGTCCACCGTATAGGCGCCGCCGCCGTATTCGTGTACCCGGCTGCGCACATTGAAGGGGGCCGGCGTCAGTTCGCCGGTGGTCACGCCATGGTGGCGCAGCAGGGTGTTGCGGCCCGCTTCGGCGGCGCGTCCGGCCAGCCAGAAGATATCGCTGCCATCGGCGCCGCCCAGCATCAGCGTGGACAGGGGCGTGGCGCCGGCGGCCACGCGCGCGGCGCTGATGGTCGATGGCCAGGCGCCGTAGGGCGCGGTGATGGTGCTTGTTGTCGATCCAGCGGATGTCATGGCGTC
Source organism: Duganella rhizosphaerae (assembly GCF_040364205.1). NCBI lineage: Bacteria > Pseudomonadati > Pseudomonadota > Betaproteobacteria > Burkholderiales > Oxalobacteraceae > Duganella > Duganella rhizosphaerae. The sequence goes on along the minus strand of NZ_BPWK01000006.1, from coordinate 113,774 downwards.
TCCAAAGTCGGGTGCTACGCATGATAGAGAATGAACGGACTATCATCCAGCAAAAAAAATCCGCTCAGGATGCGATAATAGTCTTTTGACCGATTTCGATTGCCTTTCATGCCACAATTTGCCCCGCTCCAGAACGACACCTTCTTGCGCGCGTTGTTGCGCCAGCCGACCGACCACACGCCTGTGTGGCTGATGCGCCAGGCGGGGCGATACCTGCCGGAATACCGCGCCACGCGCGCCAAGGCCGGCTCCTTCATGGGCCTGGCCACCAATCCGGACTACGCCACCGAAGTCACCCTGCAGCCGCTGGACCGCTTCCCGCTGGACGCGGCCATCCTGTTCTCAGACATCCTGACGGTGCCGGACGCGATGGGCCTGGGCCTGTACTTCGTCGAAGGCGAAGGCCCGAAATTCGAGCGTCCGCTGAAAACCGAGGCCGACGTGCTGGCCCTGCGCGCGCCGGAACTGGGCTCGCTGGACTATGTGTTCAAGGCCGTGACCCAGATCCGCACCGAATTGAACGGCCGCGTGCCGCTGATCGGCTTCTCCGGCAGCCCGTGGACGCTGGCCTGCTACATGGTCGAAGGCCAGGGCTCGCGCGAGTTCCACACCATCAAGACGATGCTGTACAACCGCCCGGACCTGATGCACCACATCCTGTCCATCAACGCCAAGGCGGTGGCCGAGTACCTGAACGCCCAGATCGACGCCGGCGCCCAGGCGGTGATGGTGTTCGACTCGTGGGGCGGCGCGCTGGCGGACGGCGCCTACCAGGAGTTCTCGCTCAAATACATGCAGCAGGTTGTTTCCCTGCTGAAACGTGACAAAGACGGCGTCAAGATTCCTGCCATCGTCTTCACCAAGGGCGGCGGCCAGTGGATCGAGCAGATCGCCGACATCGGCGCCGACGCGGTCGGCCTGGACTGGACTGTCAACCTGACCCAGGCGCGCAAGCTGGTCGGCCACAAGGTCGGCCTGCAGGGCAACCTGGACCCGGCCATCCTGTTCGCCAGCCCGGAGCAGATCCGCGCCGAAGTGCACAAGGTACTCGACGCCTACGGCAAGCCGACCGACGGCAATGGCCATGTGTTCAACCTGGGCCACGGCATCTCCCAGTTCACCCCGCCGGAGAACGTCGCCGCGATGGTCGAAGCCGTTCACAGCTACAGCAAGGCCCAGCGCGCATCCTGATGTAATTTCCCAAAACCCCCATCAGCCTGAACGCGCTCAAGATCGCGCTCGGTGCGGATGGGGGTTTTTTCATTGGTGTTCACGACTCAGTAAAACCGACTTATGCACAATTTTTTTAACTGCGGAAATATTGGGCAGGGCTTTTTTGCTAGCCCGTGAGGATGTTGCAAGTCATTGATTATGAAGGATAAAATTTGTGGTCGAAGAGGCAATACATGGCAAGTCGTAAACCTTGACTGTGCGCTGAAACTAGTTTATTTCCTCATTGTCCACAAAGTTATCCACAAAAACTGTGGATAAAAAATAAAAGTACTTAGTAAACCGTGACTTAGCCATAATGTTGCTGTTTTGCCTGAGGTTTATGTTGCGTTGCACGATTTTTGAGCAAAGTTTAGGCCGTGATAACGAAGTTGTGAACAGACAAACCTTACACATAAGGTATGTCCAATGCGGTCCACCGGAAGTAGCGTATTGTGCTTTGCAATATCGGTGGATAAGTTCAAAAAAATGCTTGATTTCGGCAAAAAATGCATCCTAAATACTTCACTTATGCACAGCGGCTGAGAAAAAACACGAATTTTTCTTCTCCTAGGAAGCATTTTCCAAGTCTTTGATTTTAAAGAGAAATAATTTTGAATTTTTGCCCGGTTTACGACGATGCGAAGCCAGAAGTCTATGCTTTCCGGGGATTAAGATTCCTTTGTCCACAAAGTTATCCACAAAAACTGTGGATACTTCAAAGCGCCCCAGTGAGGGCGGTATTTGCGCCCAGTTGCCGCAATAATTTTCTACTGTGACGGGATCCATGCAGGGCCTTTTCCACCATTGCATCCTTCAGATTGCGCTTGATACGCCGCTGAACGCGATTTTCGACTACCGCTGGCATTGCGACGCGGCAGAGCAGCCGCAGGTCGGCCAGCTGGCGCTGGTGCCATTCGGCCGCCGCGAGGTGATGGGCTTGATCGTCGGCGTGGCGGCCGAGACCGATGTGCCGGCCGAAAAGCTGAAGGACGCGCTGGCCGTGCGCAGCCAGCTGGGGCCGCTGTCGCCGGAATGGCTGGCGCTGGCCGGCTTTGCCGCCGACTATTACCAGCGTCCGCTGGGCGAGGTGGCGCTGCCGGGCTTGCCGAAGAACCTGCGCGTGCTGACCACGGTGGCGCTGGACCGGGCGCTGAAGAAGCTGGCCAAGCTGGACGCGCCGCACGACGGCACGCCGCTGAACATGCCGCAACTTAATCCGTCGCAGCAGGAGGCGGCGGACGCCATCGGCGGCGCGGTCGGTTTTAAGCCGACTCTGCTGTACGGCGTCACCGGCAGCGGCAAGACCGAGGTCTACCTGCAATCCTGCGCGCAGGTGCTGGCGCGCGATGCGGACGCGCAGATCCTGATCCTGGTGCCCGAAATCAACCTGACGCCGCAGCTCGAAGGCAATATCCGCGCGCGCTTCCCCGGCGTGATGCTGGCGACCTTGCACAGCAGCCTGTCCGAAGGCGAGCGCATGCTGCACTGGCTGGCCGCTCACCAGGGCAAGGCGCGCATTGTACTGGGCACGCGGCTGGCGATCCTGGCCTCGCTGCCGAACCTCAAGCTGATCGTCATCGACGAGGAGCACGATCCCTCGTACAAGCAGCAGGAAGGCCTGCGCTACTCGGCGCGCGACCTGGCCGTGTGGCGCGCCTGGCAGCTGGGCATACCCATCGTGCTGGGCTCGGCCACGCCGTCGCTGGAGAGCTGGCACCACGCCCAGTCCGGCCGCTACCGCAAGCTGGAGCTGCGCGAACGGGCCGTCAAGAACGCCGTGCTGCCGCAAGTGAAGCTGCTGGACATGGAGCGCGACAAGCCCAAGGACGGGCTGACGTCCCACTTAATCGCGGCGATCAAACAGCGCATGGAGCGCGGCGAACAATCGCTGCTGTTCCTGAACCGGCGCGGCTATGCGCCGGTGATCTGCTGCGAATCGTGCGGCTGGATCAGCGAATGCACGCGCTGCACCTCGTTCATGGTGCTGCACCGTCCCGAGCACCGGCTGCGCTGCCACCATTGCAGCCTGGAGATGCGCATCCCGCGCCATTGCCCGACCTGCGGCAACGTCGATCTGCAACCGCTGGGGCGCGGCACGCAGCGCGTGGAGGAAGGCTTGCAAGCCATGTTCCCGGAAGCGCGGGTGCTGCGCATCGACGCCGATTCCACCCGCAAGAAGGGCAGCGCCCAGGCCGCCTTCGAGACGGTGCACCGGGGCGAGGTCGATATCCTGATCGGCACGCAGATGGTGGCCAAGGGGCATGACTTTAAAAAGCTGACCCTGGTCGGCATCCTGAACCCGGATACGGCGCTGTTTTCGCAGGACTACCGCGCCAGTGAGCGCCTGTTCGCGCAATTGATGCAGGTGGCGGGCCGCGCCGGCCGTTCTGCCCAGACCGAAGGCGGCAGCGCCAGCGAGGTGCTGATCCAGACCCGCTACCCGCAGCATCCGCTGTACGGCGCGGTGGTGAACCACGATTACGACCATTTCGCCTCGGCCCTGCTGGAGGAGCGCGAACAGGCAGCGTTGCCGCCGTATCTGTTCCAGGCGCTGCTGCGGGCCGAGGCGCCGGAGCTGGCCACGGCCATCGAATTCCTGACCATCGCCCGCGATTGCGTCGAGCATCAGGGCATCACGATCAACGATCCGATTCCGATGAGCATGACGCGGGTGCACAACGTCGACCGCGCGCAGTTGCTGGTGGAATCGCCATCGAGGCCGATGCTGCAAGCGTTTCTGCGAGAGTGGCTACTCACTCTGCGGGAAATGAAGAGCCGCGTGAAGTGGTCGCTGGAAGTCGATCCGTTGGATATTTAACATCGGGGTCAGATCTGACATTCGGACACGGATTCAGCCGTCATCGCTCTTAAAGCATGAGCTCGTGTCCAGATGTCAGATCTGACCCCCATGGTTTAAAGCAAGAAGCGCTGGGCGGTGGCGACGATCTGCTCGGTCAGCGCGCGGGTGAACGGGGTGTCGAGGTTCCACGCGTGCCAGTTCAGCGCAACGTCGATGTGGTGGCCGGGCGCCAGGTCGACCAGGCGGTCGGCCGCCAGCGCGCCGGATACCTGGATCAGCGGCATCAGGCCGTACGCCAGGCTGCCGTAGATGCACTCGGTGGTGGCGGCCGACTGCGGCATGGTGTGGTGCGGATACGGGCCGTTCAGTTCCAGCACCGTGTGCAGGAAGCCGGTCATCATGTCCTGGTCGCTGACCACGGCGGGCGCCAGCCGCGCCGCATCCAGCGAGAATCCGTCGCCGAACCAGTGGCCGGCAAACGCCGGCGTGGCCACGCACACATAGCGCATCTTGCCCAGCGGCGTGACGTCCGGCCCGTTGGCGTGCTGGTCCGGGTGCTCCTGGGCCACGGCGATGCTGCCGAACACGCTGCCTTCCTGCACCAGGTGCAGCGCCATCCGCTGGTCGGCCAGCTGCACCTTCAACTGGCAGCGCGGCGGCGACAGCAAGGGCTGCAAACTCATGGGAAACCAGGTCGCCAGACTGGCCGCATCGACCGCCAGCGCAAGCTCCGGCATGCTCACCTTGTGACCCAGATCAATATCGAGCGCCGCTTCCATCAGCCTGACGTTGCGATGGTGCGACACCAGCCGCTGGCCCAGGCCGGTCGGCACGGCCGGCTGGCCGCGCACGATCAGCAAGCGGCCGGCGGCGTCCTCCAACGCCTTGATGCGTTGCGAAACGGCGGACTGGCTGATGCCCAGCGCCAAAGCGGCCTTTTCAAAGCTGCCCTGGCTGGCAACAGCGTCCAGCACGGCCAGTGCGCGGTAGTCGAGTGAGCCCATAAGCTGTACTTATATAAATTGGAAACGATAAGTGATACTAATACTCTTTTGCTTTTAAGTAAAACTCGATTACACGTATCGTGCGTGGTAAAACTTGCCTTTGGGCCGAATATGCCGTCCGGCCAAACGGTGTAGACTCTGGAAAATGAAAACGCTACGCACCGAAGTCGCCGTCATCGGCGCCGGCACCGCCGGCATGACCGCCTACCGCGCCGCCACCACCGGCGGCAAGAAAACCCTGCTGATCGAATCCAACGTCTACGGCACCACCTGTGCCCGCGTCGGCTGCATGCCGAGCAAACTGCTGATCGCGGCGGCCGAGGCGGCCCACGCGCTGCACGCGGCGCCGGCCTTCGGCGTGCATCCGGGTCAGGTCCGCATCGACGGCAAGGCCGTGATGGCGCGCGTGCGCAGCGAACGGGACCGGTTTGTCGGCTTCGTCGTCGAGAGCGTCGACGGCTATCCGGCCGAGGACAAGATCCACGGCCATGCGCGCTTCCTCAGCGCGACCCAGCTGCAAATCGACGATCACACGCTGATCGAGGCGGAGCGCTTCGTCATCGCCACCGGTTCCACGCCCATCGTGCCGGACGAATGGCGCGAGGCTGGCCCGCGCGTGATCACCAGCGACGAGGTGTTTTACTGGGACGACCTGCCGGCCTCGATCGCCGTGGCCGGCACCGGCGTCATCGGCCTGGAGCTGGGCCAGGCGCTGGCGCGGCTGGGCGTGCGGGTCACCGTGTTCGGCCGTGGCGGCAGCGTCGCCCAGCTCAGCGACCCGGACGTGCTGGACGTGGCGCGCCGCGCCATGGCCGACGAGCTCGACGTGCGTTTCGAAACCAAGGTGGTGCGCGTGGTGCAGCAGGGCGACGGCCTGGCCGTCACCAGCGAGGATGGCGACGGCGTGCAGCGCACCGAGCAGTTCAGCTACCTGCTGTCGGCCATCGGCCGGCGTCCGAACGTGCACAAGCTGGGACTGGAAAACACCGGGCTGGAGCGTGACCATCACGGCATTCCGCTGTACGACCAGCAGACCATGCAGTGTGGCAGTAGTTCCATCTTCATCGCCGGCGACGCCGACAACGAACGGCCGCAACTGCCGGAAGCGGCCGACCAGGGCCGCATCGCCGGCGACAACGCGGCGCGCTACCCGGCCGTGCAACCCGGCCTGCGCCGCACGCCGCTGACCGTCGCCTTCACCGAGCCGCAGATCGCGACGCTGGGCGCCAGCTACCAGGAGTTGTGCGCGACCTACGCCGGCCGCTTCGCAGTCGGCAAGGTGTCGTTTGAAAACCAGGGCCGCAGCCGCGTGATGCTGCAAAACAAGGGCATGCTGCGCGTGTATGCCGAACACGCCACCGGCCGCTTCCTGGGCGCCGAGATGATCGGCCCGCGCGCCGAGCACATCGGCCACCTGCTGTCCTGGGCCTGCCAGGCCGGGCTGACCGTCAGCGCCATGCTGGACATGCCCTTCTATCACCCGGTGGTGGAGGAAGGCGTGCGCACCGCCCTGCGCGACCTGGCGCACCAGCTGGCCAACGCCCCGGCGCACGACTGTGGCTGCATCGATTGCACGCCAGCGCCCTAGGCTCAAAATACAACAATCTCACACATTGTCACTAAAACCCCGTATGCTGCTGGCTCGATGGTTTTTTATCAACGGCAATGAAGATACGTAAAGTCACGGCAGCCGATCTGAAGCTGGGCATGCTGATACCGTGGAATGTGTACGGCGAAAACGGCGCCCTGCTGGTCCGCAAAGGGCATATGATCGCCAGCGCCAATCAGATCGATTATCTGGTCGAGCGCGGTTCGTTCGAGGACCACAGCGGGCAGTATGAAACAGCCCGCGAGCCGGACTCGGCACTGCGCAAGCTGAATGCCGCCAGCCTGGAGCTGCAAACACTGTTGCAAGCGGTGTCGCGCCGCGCCGCGCCGCCCGACCTGCGCCGCCGCCTGGACGAGGTGGCGCTGCTGGTCACCGATGCCGTGGCCGTCAATGCCGACGTGGCCGTTGCCACCATCCTGCACAATCAGCGCGCCGCGCCCTACGCCGTGCGTCATTGCATCGACACCGCCGTCGTCGCACAATTTCTGGCCAAGGCGAAGCAGCTGTCGCCGGAAGAGACCGCGAGCCTGACGCTGGCCGCGCTGACGATGAACGTCGCCATGCTGGAGCAGCACCAGCGCCTGCAGGACAGCCGCCTCGAACTGAGCGCCGCCGACCGCGCCGCGGTGCAAGCCCATCCCGAAGCCGGCGTGCAGTTGTTGCGCCTGGCAGGCATCGCCGACCAGGCCTGGCTGGACTGCATCCTGCATCACCATGAAAACGAAGACGGCAGCGGCTATCCGCTGCGCAAGTCGGGCGCGCAGATCCCGCCGCTGGCCCGGCTGCTGGCGCTGGCCGACCGCTACTGCGCCCGCGTGGCCGAGCGCGCCTGGCGCAAGACCATGACCCCGCACGCCGCCCTGCGCGACCTGCTGCTGGAATCGAACGTGACGGTGGACGGCAACCTGGCCGCGCTGCTGATACGCGAGCTGGGCATCTATCCCATCGGCACCTGGGTGCGCTTGATCAACGGCGAGATCGGCGTGGTGTCGCGCCGCGGCCTGCAGTCGACCACGCCGCATGTGGAATCGGTGATCGGCCCGCGCGGCGCACCGCTGGAGGTGTTCCTGCAACGCGATACGCGCGCCGAGATGCACGGCATCCGCGAGGTACTCAGCCTTGCGCAGCTGGCCACGCTGCAGGCGCCGCCGCTGCGCCTGGAGCAGGTGTGGGGCCGCAGCGCCGCCGTAGGCGAGTACTAGTTCAGCAGCGCGCCCAGCCGGCCTTGCTGCGCCAGGTCGCGCAGCACGCGGATGGTGTCGATATCCGACTCCTGGTAGGCGGAGCGGCGGAAATCGTCGTACATCGCGTTGGCGGCGTCGGTCGCCGCGTCATGGCCGTCGTCGTATTGGAAGCGCACGTACAGCGTGTCGGCGGTCGGCGTTTCGATGGTCATCGTCAGGCTCGATTGGCTGATGTCCTGCTGCGCCGCCACTTCGTAGCGCACCTGGCGCATCGGCTCCAATACCACGCGGTCTTCGATGACCAGCTTGCCGTAGGTCAGGCGGCGGCGGAAGCCGTTCTCGACGCGCTCGTCGATGACGCATTCGTCCAGGTGCGGCACGAACAGTTTCGGCGATTCGGCGCGCAGCACCAGGCCGCTCCACAGCTGTTCGAGGCTGAGCGCATCGATCAGCGGATTCAGCGGGTCGTTAATTTCAATTAAATGTTCGAATTTCATAGGGCAACCATGTTTAAGGCAGGCGCACGTGCGCCTCATCCCCGCATGGTAACGCAAATGACGCCATCGCTCCTGCGCCCGCTCAGGCGATGCCCTCATCCCAGTAGGGTTCCGGCCCGAAACGCCGGCTGAAGAAGTCGATGAAGGCCTGGCTCTTGGGCGGCAGGAAACGGCGGTTCAGGTAGACGGCGGAAATCACCGAATCGGTGGTCTGGTAGCCCGGCAACACCCGCACCAGCGCGCCGCTGCGCAACTGCTCCGCCACCAGCCAGGTCGACACCAGGCCGATGCCCAGCCCGGCGATGCCGGCGTCGCGCAGCGCCTCGCCGTTGTCGCTGCGGAAGCGGCCGCCCACGCGCAGCAGCAGCTCGCTGCCGTCGCGCTCGCGCAGCCGCCACGGGTTCATCGCTTGCAGCACCAGGCATTCGTGCTGCAACAGGTCGGCCGGCTGCTGCGGCACGCCGCGCCGGCGCAGGTAGTCGGGCGAGGCGCACAACACCAGCTTGCTCGGCGCCAGCGGCCGCGCCACCAGCGCCGAATCGCGCAGCGGGCCGATGCGGATGGCGACGTCGATGCCGTCCGCCGCCAGGTCGTGGGTGCCGTCGGACAGGCGCAGGTCCAGCTGCACGCCGGGGTGTTCGTCCAGGAATTGCGCCACCTCCGGCACGAGGTACAGCCGCCCGAACGTCACCGAGGCCGCCACCCGCAACAAGCCCTGCGGCTGGGCGTTGCCGTGGCCGACCGCCGCCGAGGCCTGCTCGGCCGCATCCAGCAGCGCCACCGCGTGTTCCAGGAACACTTCGCCGTCCTGCGTCACGGTGATCTGGCGCGTGGTCCGGTGCAGCAGGCGCGCGCCCAGCTGCTTTTCCAGCTGCGCCATGCGGGTGCTGGAGGCGGCCGGCGACAGGCCGAACTCGCGTCCGGCAGCGGACAGGTTGCGGGTCGCGCAAACCCGCACAAACAGCGCCACGTCAGTCAGGTCCAGAGCCATTTTATTGATTTAATGAAGAATGATTTCATCATTATGCCAATTATCAAACACAATGCGGCGATTCATACTGCGTCCATCAAAACTTTTATCTGGAGCAAACCATGAAAGCCATCGCCGTCACCAACACCGCCCTGCAAGATGTGGAAATCGCCGTGCCTGTCGCCACCGGGCGCGACCTGCTGGTCAAGATCGAAGCCGTCTCCGTCAATCCGGTCGACACCAAGGTGCGCGCCGGCGAAGCGGCCGACGCCGCCCCGCGCGTGCTGGGCTGGGACGCCGCCGGCACCGTGACCGCCGTCGGCCCGGACGTGACCCTGTTCAAGGTGGGCGACGCCGTCTACTACGCCGGCAGCATCGTCCGCCCCGGCGCCAACAGCGAATACCACCTGGTCGACGAGCGCATCGTCGGCCGCAAGCCGGCCAGCCTGGACTTCAACCACGCAGCCGCCCTGCCGCTGACCTCGATCACGGCCTGGGAAGCGCTGTTCGACCGCCTGGCGATCCGCCGCGACGGCGCCGATGCCGGCAAACGCGTGCTGGTGATCGGCGGCGCCGGCGGCGTCGGCTCGATCGCGATCCAGCTGGCCAAGCAGCTGGCCGGCCTGACGGTGATCGCCACCGCCTCGCGTCCGGAATCGGCCAAGTGGGTGCGTGAGCTGGGCGCCGACCACGTGATCGACCACAACGGCGACATGGCGGCGCAACTGCTGGCGCTGGAAATCGCCAGCGTCGACTACGTGCTGTGCCTGAGCGACACCGATCCGCACTTCGACGCCATCGCGCAAGTGGTCGCGCCGCAGGGCAAGGTGGTCAGCATCGTCCACAACACCGCGCCGCTGGACATGGACAAGCTGTTCGCCAAGAGCGTGACCTGGGTGTGGGAAATGATGTTCACCCGCTCGATGTTCGGCACGCCGGACATGATCGAACAGCACAAGCTGCTGGACGAAGTGGCAACGCTGATCGACGCCGGCAAGCTGAAGACCACGCTGGGCGAGGTGGTCGGCAAGATCAGCGCCGCCAACCTGCGCCGCGCGCACGAGGCGCTGGAAAGTCGCCGCACCATCGGCAAGATCGTGTTGTCGGGCTTCTGAGCGGCCGGGGGCTGTACAATGACTGGCTGTTCCCTAGCCAGATCGTTGCCTGATGTCCAAAGCCCCCCAATTCGGTCTTAATGTCCCGCAAAGCGAGGCCGTCATGTACCTGGACGGCCCCTGCCTGGTGCTGGCCGGCGCGGGCTCGGGCAAGACGCGCGTGATCACCCAGAAGATCGCCCACCTGATCGAGGACCGCGGCTACGATCCGCGCACCATCGCCGCGCTGACCTTCACCAACAAGGCCGCGCTGGAGATGCAGGAACGTATCGCCAAGCTGCTCAAGCAGCCTCGGCAGGCAAAGCAGCTGACCGTCTCGACCTTCCACTCGCTGGGCGTCAAGATCCTGCGCCAGGAAGCCAACGGCGTCGGCCTCAAGGACCGCTTCTCCATCATGGACAGCGACGATTGCGGCTCGCTGATCCAGGACATGGCGATCACCACCGACAAGCAGGTGGTGCGGCGCATCCAGACCGATATTTCGCTGTGGAAGAACGGCCTGGTCGACCCGGCCATCGCGCTGCACAACGCCAAGGACGAGGACGAGGCGCAATCGGCGCGCATCTACGCCAGCTACGTGGCGACCCTGTCGGCCTACCAGGCGGTGGACTTCGACGACCTGATCCGCCTGCCGGTGGAGCTGTTCCGCAGCAACGAGCCGGTGCGCGACAAGTGGCAGCGCCGCCTGCGCTACCTGCTGATGGACGAGTACCAGGACACCAACACCTGCCAGTACGAGCTGGTCAAGCTGCTGGTGACGGGCATCGGCAAGAAGCCGATGTTCACCGCCGTCGGCGACGACGACCAGGCGATCTACGCCTGGCGCGGCGCGTCGGTGGAAAACCTGAAGACGCTGCAAACCGACTTCCCCGACCTGCAGGTGATCAAGCTGGAGCAGAACTACCGCTCCACCACCCGCATCCTGCAAGCGGCCAACGCGGTGATCGGCAACAATCCCAAGCTGTTCGAGAAATCGCTGTGGTCCGAGCACGGCCTGGGCGAGCCGATCAACGTGCTGGGCATGGCCAACGACGACCAGGAGGCCGAGCAGGTGGCGATCATGATTTCGGCCGACCATTTCCAGCGCAAGAACAAGTGGTCCGACTACGCCATCCTGTATCGCGGCAACCACCAGGCCCGCATCATCGAGCAGACGCTGCGCAAGGAGCGCATCCCGTACACGATCTCCGGCGGCCAGAGCTTCTTCGACAAGGCCGAGATCAAGGACATCATCAGCTACCTGCGCCTGCTGGCCAACACCGACGACGACCCGGCCTTCATCCGCGCCGTGACCACGCCACGGCGCGGCGTCGGCCAGTCGACCTTGGAAACGCTGGGCACCTTCTCCGGCCAATGGCAGTGCTCGCTGTTCGAGGCGGTGTTCAAGGGCGGTATCGAGGGACTGTTGAACGACCGCCAACTGCTGCCGCTGCGCGAGTTCTGCAACTTCATCAACAACCTGGAAGCGCGCGCCAGCCGGCCCGGTCCGAGCGGCAGCGGCGACAACGCGGCGCAGGTGCTGGACGACTTGCTGGAAGCGATCAACTACGAATCCTTCCTCTACGATATGTTCGACGAGCGCGCCGCGCAGGCCAGGTGGCAGAACGTGCTGGAGTTCACCAACTGGCTCAAGGAGCGCGGCCGTGGCGGCAAGGACCGCGACAGCGAGGAGAAGAACGTGCTGGAGCTGACGCAGATGGTGGCGCTGATGTCCATGCTCGAAGGCCAGGACGAAGACCCGGACGCGGTGCGCATGTCGACCCTGCACGCGTCGAAGGGACTGGAGTATCCGCACGTGTTCCTGGTCGGCGTCGAGGAAGGCATCCTGCCGCACAAGGGCGATCCCGATGCGCCGGCCGAGACCATCGCCGCCCGCGTGCAGGAAGAGCGGCGCCTGATGTACGTCGGCATCACGCGCGCGCAGCGCACGCTGCAAATCACCTGGTGCAAGAAGCGCAAGCGCGCGGGCGAGCAGGTGCATTGCGATCCGTCGCGCTTCATCAAGGAGATGGAGCTCGACGTCGGCAACGCCGTGCCGGCCGAGTCCGAGGTGCTGACGCCGAAGGAGCGGCTGGCACGCATGAAGGAACTTTTAACCACACCGAAGACGTAATCGGACTGGCCTTGTGCTAGCATCGGCATGTGCCAATCTGGCGCGATTTCACCGGAGGTGACACTTGCGTACCCAGCTCATTGCGTCTGTTGTTCTCGCCTGCGCGCTGCTGCCTGCCGCCCGCGCCGCCGACATTGCCACCAAGGCCGAAGCGGAGGCGATGGTGCATAAAGCCTTGAAGTTCCTGAAGTCCAATGGCAAGGACAAAACCTACGGCGAAATCAGCAAGAAGGATGGCCAGTTCACCGACCGCGACCTGTACCTGACCGTGTACGGCCTGGACGGCGTGGTGCGCGCGCACGGCGCCAACGCCAAGATGATCGGCAAGAACCTGCTGGAAATTAAGGACGTCGACGGCAAGGCCTTCGTCAAGGAACGGGTCGAACTGGCGAAGAAAAAGCAGCCGTTCTGGCAGGACTACAAGTTCACCAATCCGATCAGCGGCCAGATCGAACCGAAGGCCATGTATTGCGTGCCGGAAGACGACATGGTGGTTTGCGGCGGGGTCTACCTCAAGTGAGGGGTAGAATGCGTGCTTTCCAGCAGGGAGTATGCCGTGAGCACCAACGAAGACCGCTTTATCGATATTGAAATCAAACTGGCGCACCAGGAGCACATCGTGGAGTCGCTGAACCAGCGCGTCTACGAGCAGCAGCAGCAGATCGACAAGCTCGAGCAGATGTGCGCGGCGCTGGTGCAGCATGTGCGCGACCAGGCGCAAGGCGGCGGAGGCGGCGGCGCGTTGGCGCACGAGCCGCCACCGCATTACTGATTACGCCAGCACTGCCCGCAACGCCTCGACCACGATCGCATGGTCTTCCGCCTGGCGCAGGCCGGAGACGGTGGCCGTGCCGATCAGTCCGACATTCTTGACCACCACCGGGAAGGAACCGCCGTAGGGCGCGTATTCTTTCGGGTCCAGGTACTTCACTTCCTCGAACGCCACGCCGCGATTTTTATAGTCCGTGCCGATATGAAACGAGCAGCGGCCGAAGCGCGTCACCACATTGCTCTTGCGGCGTATCCAGTCGGCCTGGTCCGGCGTCGCGCCCTGCATCGCATGGTGGAACAGCACCTTGCCGTTGACCGTCACGTTAACGGTAACGCTCTTGTCGCGTTGCCTGGCCAGATCGACCACCTTCAGACCCAGCGCCAGCGCGGTGTCGCTGGTGAAGGCGGTGAATTGCAATTCCTTTTCCTGCTGCGCCAGGGTTTCCAGCAGCTCGACATAATTTTCCATCGTTGATCCTCATCCGGTACAAGACGGCAGTGTAGCCGAGCTGCCCGGATTAGCGGAAGTCGAATCGCGGAGCTGCGGCCCTTTGCTCGGCCTTGGCTTGCCATGCGCGCGCCTGCGCCGCATCCGCCTTCAGGCCCAGTTCGCCCTTTTTGTAGGCGGTTGCCAGGCGGCGCATGGCGGCTTCGAAGTCCAGGTTGGCCGAGCGCAGGTACATGGCGGCGGCGGTCGCCGCGCTTTGCTGCACGCCCAGTCCGGCTTCGTGCAATGCCGCCAGGCGATACAGGCCATCCGCATTGTTTTGCGCGGCCGCCAGCTGGTACTGTACCGCTGCGCGGCCCAGGTCTTTGTCGACGCCCAGCCCATGCTCGTACAGGCCGCCCAGCGCAGCCTGGGCATTGCCGTTGCCTTGTCCGGCGGCGCGGATATACCAGTCGCGCGCGGCGACATAGTCTTGGGCGACGCCGCTGCCGGTTTCGTAGGCATAGCCCAGGTTGTTCTCGGCCACCGCGTTGCCGCTCTTGCTGGCGGCGCGCTGCCATTTCACGCCCTCGACCGGATCGGCGGCGACGCCGAACAGGCCGTGGGATAGCACCAGGCCCAGGCGGATTTGCGCGCCGACGTTGTTGTCGGCCGCCGCCAGGCGCAGGTAGCGCAAGCCTTCCTCGTTGTTCTGGGCGACGCCTTTGCCGGTCAGGTACATGGTGGCCAGGTCGCGTTCGGCGTCGGCGTTGTGCTTGGCGGCCGCCCGTTCCAGCCAATGCAGCGCCTGCGGCAGATCCTCGGCCACGCCTTTGCCGTACAGGTAGAACAAGCCCAGGTTGGCCTCGCCCCAGGTGTTGCCGCCATCGGCCGCCTTGCGATACCACTTGGCGGCTTCGGCCAGATCGCTCGGAACGCCGCGGCCATAGGCATGCAGTACGCCGATATTGCTTTCCGCCTGGTGGTCGCCCTGTGCGGCCGCTTTCAGATACCAGGCCATCGCCTCGGCATAATCCCTGGCGATGCCCTTGTCATGGTCATAGCGGTAGCCCAGCTCCAGCTGTGCCGTCGGGTTGCCGGCTTGCGCGGCTTTGCGATACCAGACTGTCGCCTCGGCCTGGTCCCTGGACGCGTCCGATCCGTTCGCCAGCCGATGGGCCAGTTCGAATTGCGCGTCCGCCAGGCTCTTGTCCAGCTTGGCGCGGAACTGCTCCAGGCTGGCCGCCTGATTGGCCGCGCCGTTGCTGTAGGCCTTGGCCAGCATGTACAGCGCTTCGGGATCGCCGGCCAGCGCGGCATCGTGGTATTGCTTCACTGCTTGCTGATCGACCTTGATCCGGGAGACGCCCTCCAGTTCCCACACGTACTGCATCTGTTGCCAGGCGCTGACGGGTTTGCCGTCTACGGTGCCCGGCTTGAAGCGGCACAGGCGCAGGCCGCCCATGGCCGCCTCGTCGAGCAGCGGGAAGCCGCTGGAGCGGACCAATTTGGTATCGACCACGCTGCCATCGGCGGCGATCAGGAAGGACAGGGTCACGGTGCCGGCTTGTTCCTTGCGCAGCGCTTCCTTGGGCCAGGCCGGTTTGGCGCAGCTATTGAAATCGGCGAATGGCTGAGTGCGCGTCTCAGCGGCATGGGCGGCCAGCGAGACCGTGACGCCGAGCGCCGCAGCCAGCAAGCGCCGGGTGGAAAAAGTCTGGCCCATAGCGTATCCTTAATGTTTCAAATTTGAAAACGGGCAGGATAGGCGGAAATTGCTTAGTTGTCTATTACCGGCAGGATAGGCGTGGCGTGTCGATTTTACGGACCGTCGTTCGTCGTAGCTTGCAGAGGGATGTCCTCTCACTCTCAGGAGATACGATCATGACTACGAATACTGTACAACTGCAACGGGTACTGAAGGCCAAGGCGGAGCGCGTCTACCGCGCCTTCCTGGATGCCGACGCGCTGGCCAAATGGCTGCCGCCGCATGGCTTCACCGGCAAGGTGCATGCGCTGGACGCCAGGGTGGGCGGCGGCTACCGCATGTCGTTCACCAACTTCACCACTGGCGGCGGCCATCACTTCGGCGGCGAGTACCTGGAGCTGGTGCCGAACCAGCGCCTGGTCTACACCGGCAAGTTCGACGATCCCAACCTGCCCGGCGTGATGCAGACCACCGTGACGCTGCGCGACGTGTTCTGCGGCGTCGAGCTGAAGGTGGTGCAGGAAGGCATACCGGCGGTGATCCCGACGGAAGCCTGCTACCTGGGCTGGCAAGAGTCGCTGGTGCTGCTGGCGCAGCTGGTGGAGCCGGAGATACGCGAGTAAAAAATATAGAGGATCGAAAAATTGGAGATATTCGCTGGACGCCGTGCTGTCGGACGTTGGCTTAAAAATATTCTGGCGCTGGTGGGCTTGTTGGCCCTGCTGGCAGGCGCGGCGCGGTTTTTACTGGGCTACTTCGGAGACCAGCCCTTCCAAACGAAGGAGATGCGCTCGCCTGATGGCAGGTACAAGGCGGTGCTGCTCAACGAGAATGGCGGCGGCGGCATTTCTCCCTATTGCATCGATACGGTCGTGGTCATACCCGCCGACGTGAAGGTCGATGCGCGCGACGATGCCCAGGTGGTCTACGTGGGCGGTTGCGGGAGCTTCCGTGATCCGGCGACCAATAATCTGCGCAACGGCCCGGATGTCAAATGGCTCGCGAGCAATCGCCTTGAGATTCGTTTTCCGCAAGAGAGCGTGGGCGGCGTCGCGGCGATGCGCCTGAAGCAGTATGCCGTCAAGGGCAGTGTGACCATCACCTACCGAATCGACAGCAGCTACTGATTGTCGGGCTCTCGGTCAATGCGTCGGGAGCAGACCAAAGACCTTGATGAGCAAGCCCACCGTGCCGAGGGCCGTGGTCAGGCAGATGCTTAGCAGGATACGGAAGTCCGTGGTGCGTATCTTCATCAGCTGCTCATGCACTCGAACGAACTCGTTGTCCACACGGGCGAAGCCAGCGCGCGTTTCCTCGCGTAGCCCCGATAGCGCTTGGCCTTGGTAGTCGATCGCCGTCTCAAGATGGGCAACGCGTTCGGCCATGCGGTGCTGTTCCTGCTGGGGCTGATTATTGCCGTTCATAGTGGGCTCCTCGGAGGCATCCACCACTTTACGCCAGCATGCCTGCGCAGCATAGAGCACACGATTGATACAGGTCTGAACGCTATAGCCGACCCGGCAGTGAAGGATTCGGTTAAGCTTGCCGTACTTTCAAAAAGGAGCGGTGAGCAGGCATGGGCAAAGGCAGGTTAGAAGCATTCAGCGACGGCGTCATCGCCATCATCATCACCATCATGGTGCTGGAACTGAAGGTGCCGCATGGCGCGGACTGGGCGGCGTTGCAGCCTTTGTGGCCGGTGTTCCTCAGCTATGTGCTGAGCTTCATCTACGTCGGCATCTATTGGAACAACCACCACCATCTGATCCACACCGTCAGCAAGGTCACCGGCGGCGCGCTGTGGGGCAATCTGCATTTGCTGTTCTGGCTGTCGCTGGTGCCGTTCGTGACGGGCTGGATGGGCGAGAACCATTTTGCCGCGTTGCCGCTGGCCTGCTATGGCTTCATCCTGTTCATGTCCAGCTCCGCCTACTTCATCCTGGCCAAGTGCCTGGCGGTCAATAACGAAGCACTGCGGATTGCGCTGGGCAAGGACCGCAAGGGCAAGCTGTCCTCGCTGCTGTATTTGGTCGGCATCGGCTTGTCGCTGGTCGAACCGATGGCCGGTTTCGCGGCCTACGTGTTCGTCGCGATGATCTGGTTTATCCCGGATCGCCGCTTCGAGCAGCGCTAGCTTGCTGGCTTAAGACCTTCTGCCTGGCCTTGCTGAGCGACTCCACCGCGCGGCGATACGATTCCGTCACCAGTTCGGCCAGATAATCGGCCGGGAACTTGCTCACGTCGACGATGGTCACCCAGTGAAAGCGTCCCATGTAGCGCGCCGGTTTCACACCCGGCACGTCGGTCAGCTCCAGGAAGCGGTCCGGCGTCACGCGCACGCTGAAGCGCCAGCGCTCCGGCTCGCTGGTCTTGAAGTAGGCGAAGGTCTTGTCCCCGACCTTGTAGACCAGGATATTGGACGGCTCGCCGTGCAGGGTTTCCACCACGCCGGGGTATTGCTGGCAATGTCGTTTCAGCTGTTGGGTGTTCATTTCTGCGGTGATGTTGCAACGGAACCTCAGTGTAGCTGTAAAAATGCCAATTCGACAAAGCATTCTTCGGAAAAAGCCCCGGCTTTCCAACCAAGTGCAGTGCAGCATTTTTTGCCAGTGACTGCCGCCATATCACCCTGATATCATCTTGCGCTTCCATGCTGCGCTTAGGCGCGTCAGCATTTTCCCTCGGCGTTTAATGAAAGATGTCACCATGTCCCGTCCTCAAGTGCTCGTAATCGCGGCCGCCCTCGGCCTGGCCTTCTCCCAGACCGTGCTGGCCGCACCTGCCTCCGCCGCTGCGCTGGCCGGCAACCCGCTGGCCGCCGCCAGCACGCTGCCGTTCCACTATCCGGCATTTGACAAGATCAAGGACGAGCACTTCCAGCCGGCCTTCGCCGAAGGCATGCGCATCCAGCTGAAGAAAATCGCAGCGATCGCCGACAACAAGAAGCCGGCCACGTTCGAGAACACCATCGTCGCCATGGAAAAATCCGGCGAGCTGTTGACCCGCGTGCAAACCACCTTCGGCAACCTGCAAGGCGCCAACACCAATGACAAGCTCGACGCGATCGATAGCGAGATGTCGCCCAAGCTGGCCGCCCACAGCGACGCCATCTACCTGAACGCCAAGCTGTACGCCCGCGTGAAATCGCTGTACGACAACCGCGACAAGCTCAAGCTCGATGCCGAATCCAAGCACCTGCTGGAACGCTACCACACCGATTTCGTCCGCGCCGGCGCCAAGCTGTCCAACGCCGACAAGGAAAAACTCAAGACCATCAACGGCGCCATCGCCACCCTGCAAACCACCTTCACCCAGAACGTGCTGAAGGAAACCAACGCCTCGGCGCTGGTGGTCGACACCCGCGAAGAACTGGCCGGCATGACCGACGCCGCCATCGACGCCGCTGCCGCAGCGGCCAAGGCCAAGGGCATGGACGGCAAGTTCCTGGTCGCCCTGGTCAACACCAGCGGCCAGCCGCCGCTGGCCGTGCTGACCAACCGCGCCGTGCGCGAACGCCTGATGGCCGCGTCGCTGACGCGCGGCAGCCACGGCGGTGAATTCGACAGCCGCGAAGTGGTGCTGAAAATCGCCAAGGCGCGCGCCGAGAAAGCCACCCTGCTGGGCTACGCCAACTTCGCTGCCTACTCGCTGGAAGACCAGACCGCGCACGACACCGCCGCCGTCAACAAGCTGCTGGGCGAACTGGCCAAGCCGGCCGTCACCAACGCCAGGAAAGAAGCGGCCGACCTGCAAGCCGTGGTCGACGCCGACAAGGGCGGCTTCCAGATCGACGCCTCCGACTGGGCCTTCTACACCGACAAGGTGCGCGCCCAGCGTTTCGCCTTCGACGAGAACCAGCTCAAGCCTTACTTCGAACTGAACAACGTGCTGACCAACGGCGTGTTCTACGCCGCCGGCAAGCTGTACGGCCTGTCGTTCAAGGAGCGCAAGGACCTGCCGGTGTACAACCCGGACGTGCGCGTGTTCGATGTGTTCGACGCCGACGGCAAGCAACTGGCCATCTTCCTGGCCGATATGTACGCCCGCAGCAACAAGCAGGGCGGCGCCTGGATGAACGAGTACAGCTCGCAATCGTCGCTGCTAGGCACGCACTCGGTAGTGGCCAACCACCTCAACATTCCGAAGCCGCCGGCCGGCGAGCCGACGCTGCTGACCTACGACGAAGTCAAGACCGCCTTCCATGAGTTCGGCCATGCGCTGCACGGCATGTTCTCCAACGTCAAGTACCCGCGCTTCTCCGGCACCAGCGTGCCGCGCGACTTCGTCGAATATCCGTCGCAAGTGAACGAGATGTGGGCCGTGTGGCCGGAAGTGCTGGCCAACTACGCCAAGCACTACAAGACCGGCGCGCCTATGCCGAAGGAACTGCTGGACAAGGTTATCGCCTCGAAGAAATTCAACCAGGGCTTCCTGACCACCGAATACCTGTCGGCCTCGCTGCTGGACCAGCGCTGGCACCAGCTGACGCCGTCGCAGATCCCGACCGACGTGCTGGGCTTTGAAGCGGCATCGCTGAAGGACATGGGCGTGGACTTCGCGCCGGTGCCGCCGCGCTACCGCACCACCTACTTCTCGCACAGCTTCTCCGGCGGCTACTCGGCCGGCTACTACGCCTACCTGTGGTCCGAGAAACTGGACGCCGACACCGTCGAATGGTTCAAGGAAAAAGGCGGCCTGAAACGCGAAAACGGCGACTGGTTCCGCGCCAAGCTGCTGTCGCGCGGCGGCACCGACGATGCGATGAATCTGTTCCGCAACTTCCGCGGCCGCGATCCGATCATCGAGCCGCTGCTGGACCGTCGTGGCCTGAAATAATATAAACCGTTTATAAGAAAAACCAGATGAACACCAACCTTAACCTGCTGCTCGCCGCCGGCGTGGCGGCCGTTTGCGGCGTCGCGCACGCGGCCGAGCCAGCTTCCATGCTGCCGGCCAGCAATGCCTTCGCCAAGGCCAGCACGCTGCCGTTCGGCTACCCGCCGTTCGACCAGATCAAGAACGAGGACTACGGTCCGGCCTTCGCCGAAGGCATGCGCATCAACGCCGCCGAGATCGACGCGATCGCCAACAACAAGCAGCCGGCCACGTTCGCCAACACCATCGTGGCGATGGAGAAATCCGGCCAGCTGCTGTCGCGCGTGTCCAGCGTGTTCGGCAACCTGTCCGGCGCCAACACCAACGACAGCTTCAAGGCGCTGGAGCGTGAGCTGTCGCCGAAACTGGCGGCCCACAGCGACGCGATCCGCCTCAACGCCAAGCTGTACGCCCGCATCAAGTCGCTGTACGACAAGCGCGCCAAGCTGCACCTGGACGCCGAGTCGCTGTACCTGCTGGAACGCTACAACACCGACTTCGTGCGCGCCGGCGCCAAGCTGTCCAGCGCCGACAAGGAGAAACTGAAGGCGCTCAACGGCGAGCTGGCCCAGCTGTCCACCAGCTTCGCCCAGAACGTGCTGGAAGAAGCCAACGCCTCGGCGCTGATCGTCGACACCCGCGAAGAGCTGGCCGGCATGTCGGACAAGGCGATCGACGCCGCAGCCGCCGCCGCCAAGGCGCGCGGCCTGGACGGCAAGTTCGCGATCCCGGTGGTCAACACCACCGGCCAGGCCAACCTGGCGGTGCTGACCAACCGCGCCGTGCGCGAACGGCTGATGGCCGCCTCGCTGGCGCGCGGCAGCCACGGCGGCAAGTACGACAACACGCAAGTGGTGTTGAAGACGGCCAAGCTGCGCGCGGACAAGGCTGCGCTGCTCGGTTATGCCAACTTCGCCGCCTACTCGCTGGAAGACCAGACCGCGCACACGCCGGAAGCGGTCAACAAGATGCTGTCCGAGTTCGCCCGCCCGGCCGTCGCCAACGCCAAAAAAGAAGGCGCCGAGATCCAGGCTGTGATCGACAAGGAACACGGCGCTGGCGGGAATAAATTCCAATTGGCGGCGCAGGACTGGTCCTTCTACAGCGACAAGGTGCGTGCCGAGCGCTTCAACTTCGACCAGAACCAGCTCAAGCCCTACTTCGAACTGAACAACGTGCTGACCAACGGCGTGTTCTTCGCCGCCAACAAGGTCTACGGCCTGACGTTCAAGGAGCGCAAGGACTTGCCGGTCTACGATCCGGACGTGCGCGTATGGGACGTGTTCGACGCCGACGGCAAGCAGCTGGCCATCTTCATCGGCGACTACTACGCCCGCAGCAACAAGCGCGGCGGCGCCTGGATGAATGCCTATGTGTCGCAGTCCAAGCTGATGGGCACGCATCCGGTGATCGCCAACCACCTCAACATTCCGAAGCCGAACGCCGGCGAGCCGACGCTGCTGACCTACGACGAACTGCGCACCGCCTTCCACGAGTTCGGCCACGCGCTGCACGGCATGTTCTCCGACGTCAACTATCCGCGCTTCTCCGGCACCCGCGTGCCGCGCGATTTCGTCGAGTTCCCGTCGCAGGTCAACGAGATGTGGTCGGTCTGGCCCGAGGTGCTGGCCAACTACGCCAAGCACTACCAGACCGGCGCGCCGATGCCGCAGGAACTGCTGGACAAGGTGATCGCCTCGAAGAAATTCAACGAAG
This sequence comes from Duganella rhizosphaerae, assembly GCF_040364205.1. NCBI lineage: Bacteria > Pseudomonadati > Pseudomonadota > Betaproteobacteria > Burkholderiales > Oxalobacteraceae > Duganella > Duganella rhizosphaerae. The sequence goes on along the minus strand of NZ_BPWK01000006.1, from coordinate 91,773 downwards.
GCTACCGCACCACCGAGTACCTGGCCGCCTCCATCCTGGACCAGAAATGGCACCAGCTGGGCGCGTCGCAGATCCCGGCCGATGTGCTGGGCTTTGAAGCGGCCGCGCTGAAGGCCGCCGGCGTCGACTACGCGCCGGTGCCGCCGCGCTACCGCACCACCTACTTCTCGCATGTGTTCGCGGGCGGTTACTCGGCCGGCTACTACGGCTACCTGTGGTCGGAAAAGCTCGATGCCGACACCGTCAACTGGTTCACCGAGAACGGCGGCATGCTGCGCAAGAACGGCGACCGCTTCCGCAAGATGTTGCTGTCGAAAGGCGGCACCATGGACGCGATGCAGATGTTCCGCAGCTTCCGCGGCCGCGATGCGCAGATCGAACCGCTGCTGGAGCGCCGTGGCTTGACCGAAAAGTAAGCCGAAGTTCAGCAAGGAAGCAGGGGCCGGGCGCGATTTGTGTAAGAATCGAGTCCGGCCCTTTCATTTTGTGAGTAAGATAGAACTATGAGTAACGAACTGCACGGCGTGACGCTGGAAGCCATCGTAACCCGTTTGCACGCGCATTACGGCTGGGAACAGCTGGGCCAACGGATCGACATCAATTGCTTCATCAGCGATCCGAGCATCAAGTCCAGCCTGAAATTTTTGCGCAAGACACCGTGGGCCCGCGCCAGAGTCGAAGAACTCTACGTCGCCACGAAATTTACCGACTAGGGGTTGATTATGGACAGCAATCTGAAGACATCACTGAGTTCCCTGCGCAGCCATCTGGCCAACGCCGGCCCGATCGACGAGGAATTGCAGGATTTGCTGACGCAGCTGGACGGCGACATCAAGCAGCTGCTGGAACGGCGCGCCGCCGCCGAGGCCTCGCCGGCAGAGAGTTCCACCTTCGGCCTGGCCGAACGCACCCAGGAAATCTCGGCCAAGTTCGCCGCCCAGCATCCGCAACTGGAGCCGGCCCTGCGCGAGTTGGGCAATATCCTGTCCAGCATGGGGATTTAAACCCGCAATGCGGCCACAGGGGTCAGACCCCGTACGGGGTCTGACCCCACGGCTCCGGTTTGCGGGGTGGTATTCAAGGACCCGGGGAACCTAGGTCCCCGGGCAGCCGGCGTTACGGAAACGCCAGCATCGGCGGTTCCATACCGCCAAAGCTGATTTCGGGATGACGCTTGGCGATCATCTCTTCGATTTCTTCGACGCGCCGCACCGGCACGTCCACGATCAACAGCACCTGGCCCTGCTCGATGCGCGGCATGAACTGCTTGAGCCGGGTGTTCGGCACGGCCGCCGCGTTCATGCCGGAAGCCCAGCCGCCGAAAATCGCCCCGCCCAGCGCCACCAGCAGGATGGCGGCGGTGCGCAAGGTCATGCCGTCCACCGGGAACAGCGTCAGGAACACGCCGGCCCCGAGGCCGACGATGGCGCCGATCACCACGCCCAGCTGGGCGCCGTGGACCAGGTCGGTCTTCTGCAGGAAGCTGACGTCCGGCATGTCCGACGGCAGACCATCCCTGGCCATGAAGCGCATATGGCCGATTTCGATCCGCGCCAGCAGCAACTCGTCCAGCATGGAACGGGCGCTCGGCACGTCGGGCAGCATGAAATAAAGTCGGCGTCGCATAATGGTCTCCCGGTGACAGGTGTCTAACCGTTATAGCAAAGTTGCGGACTATAGCAATGTAAATCCATCATCATTTACACTCAAGTGATTGAATAGTAAAAGAATTTTTCTTTCGGCCATGAGCGGAGCGGAGGCATTTCCGGTACAATGCCGTCCCATATGAGCTCCCCTACCAATTTATTTGCGACCGTCCCGAAACGGTCTGCCCGCGCTGCCGTCGCGCCTTTCCTGCCGATGTCCCGCGCCGAAATGGCTGCGCTCGGCTGGGACGAGTGCGACGTCATCCTCGTCACCGGCGACGCCTACATCGACCATCCGAGTTTCGGCATGGCCCTGGTCGGCCGCCTGCTGGAGGCGCAAGGCTTCCGCGTCGGCATCATCTCGCAGCCGGACTGGCACTCGGCCGACGCCTTCCGCGCGCTGGGCAAGCCGCGCCTGTACTACGGCATCACGGCCGGCAATATGGACTCGATGGTCAACCGCTACACGGCCGACCGCAAGATCCGCTCCGACGACGCCTACACCGCCAACGGCGAACCGAACAAGCGTCCCGACCGCGCCGTCACCGTCTACGCCCAGCGCGTGCGCGAAGCCTATCCTGGCACGCCGGTGGTGATCGGCTCGATCGAGGCGTCGCTGCGCCGCATCGCCCACTTCGACTACTGGTCGGACAAGGTGCGCCGCTCGGTGCTGACCGATTCCAAGGCCGACCTGCTGATCTTCGGCAACGCCGAGCGCGCGCTGGTCGACCTGACCCACCGCATGGCCGCCGGCGAGGACATCAAGTCCATCCGCGACCTGCGCGGCACCGCCTTCATGGTGCCGGCCGGCTGGCTGCCGGACGCGGACTGGGGCGTGCACAACAGCACCCGCGTCGACGTGCCGGGCAAGATCGACACCCATCCCGATCCGTACATGATGGTGCAGCAGAACACCTCCTCCTGCGCCACCGAGAACGGCGGCGCCAAGGGCGAAGTGGACGAAGGCATGGTCGAGCCGAAGCCGGTGGTGCCGGTCGAGGTGATCAAGACTATCCGCATCATGAGCCGCGAAGAGCGCCAGGCCATGGCCAGGGAAAAGCACAACAAGACCGTGGTGCGGCTGCCGTCGTACGAAACCGTCAGCACCGATCCGGTGATGTACGCGCACGCCTCGCGCGTGTTCCACCTGGAGTCGAATCCCGGCAACGCCCGCGCCATGGTGCAGGCGCACGGCGAGCGCGACGTCTGGCTCAACCCGCCGCCGCTGCCGCTGCGCATGGACGAGATGGACGGCGTCTACGACATGAACTACGCGCGCGCGCCGCACCCGTCGTACGGCAAGGCCCGCATTCCGGCGTGGGAAATGATCCGCTTCTCGGTGAACATCATGCGCGGCTGCTTCGGCGGCTGCACCTTCTGCTCGATCACCGAGCACGAGGGCCGCATCATCCAGAGCCGCTCGGAGCCGTCGATCCTGCGCGAGATCGAGCACATCCGCGACAAGACCAAGGGCTTCACCGGCACCATTTCCGACCTCGGCGGCCCGACCGCCAATATGTACCGGCTGGCCTGCAAGGACCCGAAGATCGAGGAATCGTGCCGCCGCCTGTCGTGCGTGTACCCGTCGATCTGCGTCAACCTGGGCACCGACCACAGCAAGCTGATCTCGCTGTACCGCAAGGCGCGCGCGATTCCCGGCGTGAAGAAGATCCTGATTTCGTCGGGCCTGCGCTACGACATCGCCGTGCGTTCGCCGGAATACGTCAAGGAACTGGTGACCCACCACGTGGGCGGCCTGCTGAAGATCGCGCCGGAGCACACGGAAGAAAACACGCTGTCGAAGATGATGAAGCCGGGCATCGGCGCCTACGACGAGTTCAAGGAAATGTTCGACCGCTTCTCGCTGGAGGCGGGCAAGAAGCAGTACCTGATCCCGTATTTCATCGCGGCCCACCCCGGCACGACCGACCTCGACATGCTGAACCTGGCGCTGTGGCTGAAGAAGAACAACTTCAAGCTGGACCAGGTGCAGACCTTCATGCCGACGCCGATGGCGATGGCCACCACCATGTACCACACGCGCAAGAACCCGTTGCGCAAGGTGACCGAGGATTCGGAAGTGGTCGAGACCGCGCGCAGCGGCAAGATCCGCCGCACCCACAAGGCCTTCCTGCGCTACCAGGACCCGGAGAACTGGCCGATCCTGCGCGAGGCGCTGGTGGCCATGGGGCGCGGCGACCTGATCGGCAACGGCGACAAGCACCTGATCCCGTCGTGGTCGGCGGGCGAAGGCAATGCGCCGGATCCGAGCCGGCGCACGCCGTCCGGCCCGGCGCCGAGCGCCAAGGGCGCCCGTTCCGGCATCGTCGCCAGCGCCCAGCCGCCGGCCCGTCATCAGGGTCAGCGCGCCAATGCGCTGACCGGTTCGCTGACGGCGCGGCAGTCGCTCGACACCAAGCCGCGCGCCTCGATCCTCGACACCATCAAGGTCAAGAAGCCGGCCGCCGCCGCGCCGGCCAAGGGCGCCAAGCCGGCCCCGCGCGGCCGCAAATAAGCGGCGAATAAGCGGCGAATAAGCAGCAAATAAGCCGCACATCAACCGCGATCGGCCCACCCGGCCGGTCCGGCAAGCAGCGTCGCGACGGTGGCGCTGCTTTTTTTTCGTCTATTTCATTCCGGAAATGTTGTTAAATGCCCCCATCGGTGCAATTGCGTGGATAATTCAGGCTTGCTCGGACGATGCGTGGAGACCGCTTGCGGCTACACTGGTTGCAAGCTGGCCGCCGGTCCGGTTGGCCCCGCACGCAGACCTCATTCTGTGAACTGGAAGAACATGAAAAACTTTAAATTCTCGACCCTGTTGCTGGCGCCCGTGCTGGCCATCCTGGCCGCATGCGGCGGCGGCGGTGGCGGCAGCACGACCACCACGCCGACGGTGGTGACGCTCAAGTCCATCGCCATCACGGCCAGCGCCAGCACCACCATCCCGATCGGCATCGCGGTGCCGCTGACGGCCACCGGCACGTATTCGGACAACAGCACCAAGGCGCTCAACACCGCCTCCGGCCTGGTGTGGGCCTTCAAGGGCGCCGGCGCGGTGGCGACCATCGTCCCGGCCGGCAATGTGACCGGCAAGGCGGTCGGCTCCGACATCGTGACCGCGACCCAGGACGGCGTGGTCGGCACCCTGGCCATCAACGTCATCGCGCAGTGGAACGGCGTGGCCGCCGGCGGCAACCAGACCATCGGCCACAAGTCCGACGGCAGCCTGTACGGCTGGGGCTCGAACATCCGCGGCCAACTCGGCGACAGCACCAAGACCGACCGCAACGCGCCGGTGCTGGTTAGCGGCGGCAGCACCTTGTGGAAGCAGGTGGCGGTGGGCGAACAATTCGTGGTGGCGCTGCGCAGCGACGGCACCCTGTGGACCTGGGGTTCCAACCAGAACGGCACGCTGGGCCTGAACACCTCCGACACCGACCAGCATCCGATCCCGACCAAGGTCGGCAAGGACACCGACTGGGCCTTTGTGGCGGCCGGCAAGTCGCACGCGTTCGCGATCAAGACCAGCGGCGCCATGTACGGCTGGGGCCGTAACTTCAACGGCCAGCTGGGCGACGGCACCAACATCGACCGGCTGCAGCCGACCCCGGTGCCGCTGCCGACCGGCCTGAAGGCCTGGCTGTCGGTCAGCGCCGGCGACACCCATACGCTGGCCATCGTCAAGGACAACCTGAACCTGTATGGCTGGGGCGGCAATGCCAGCGGCCAGGTCGGCAACGGCGGCCTGGTGGACATTTTGTCTCCCGCCAAGATCGGCGCCTTCCAATGGTCGTCGCTGGCGGCCGGCGCCAACCACTCGGTGGCGATCCGCACCGACGGCGCCATGTACGGCTGGGGCAACAACACCTTTGGCCAGGTCGGCAACAATGGCTCGACCAACATCAACGCGCCGACCCCGATCGGCGTCGGCAGCAACTGGCTGGCGGCGGCCTCGGGTTCCACCCACACCATGGCGGTGACCCGCGACGGCCAGCTGTGGGGCTGGGGCAGCAACGCCGAGAGCCAGCTCGGCACCGGTGGCCCGGACAGCCCGACGCCGGTGCAGGTGGGCACGGCCAACAACTGGCTGTCGGTCACCGCGGGCGCGCTGCACAGCTTCGGCCTGCGCTCGGACAATACCTTGTGGGGCTGGGGCCGCAACGCGGAAGGCCAGCTGGGCAAGGGCGACAATGCCCAGGCGCCGGTGCCGGTCGCCATTCCCAACTAAGTAGTACTACCGACCTGACGACGGACGGCAGGCCAACGCCTGGCCGTCCGTTGTGTTTTATGCCTGAGTATTGTCAGAAAGCGACGATTTCGGCCGCCGAAGCAGCTACACTACAGCTAGTCCGCGATTCTCTGGAAAAACACTAGTGCCCGTACGTGAACCTGTCCCCACCACTTCCCCCGCCTTCCGCGCGCCGCGCCGGTGGCGCCGTGCCGGCCTGACGCTGCTGGCGCTGCTGCCCGCGCTGTGGCTGGCGCCCGCCGCGGCGCAGGACAAGGTCACGCTGCAGCTCAAGCATCATCACCAGTTCCAGTTCGCCGGCTACTACGCCGCGCTGGAGCAGGGCTATTACCGCGAGGCCGGGCTGGACGTGTCCATCCGCGAAGGCTCGGACGGCAACGAGCCGGAGCGCGACGTCGCCGCCGGCAAGGCCGAGTACGGCGTCGGCGCCAGCAGCCTGCTGCTGGCGCGCCTGGCCGGCAAGCCGGTGGTGGTGCTGGGCGTGGTGTTCCAGCACTCGCCGTATGCGCTGGCGATGCGCCAGACCAGCGCCGAGCCGGACATCCGCCGCATCATCGGCAAGCGCGCGATGATCGGCTCGCTGACCGACGAGCTGGGCAGCGCCGACGAGCTGCTGGCCTACCTGATCAAGGAAGGCATCCCCGCCAGCAGTTTCCAGCGGGTCGAGCCGACCTACAACACGGCCGACCTGATCAACGGCAAGGTGGACGCCATCGCGGTCTACACCACCAACGAACCGGACACCTTCGACCGCCTCGGCTTCCCCTACGACGTCTACAGCCCGCGCGCGGTCGGCATCGACTTCTACGGCGACAACCTGTTCACCAGCGAGCGCGAGATCGCCAACCATCCGGAGCGGGTGCGCGCCTTCCGCGCCGCCAGCATGCGCGGCTGGCAGTGGGCCATGAGCCACCAGGAGGAGATGGCCGACGTCATCCTCAGCAAGTACTCGCGCCGCAGCGACCGCGCCCACCTGCTGTACGAGGCGCGCCAGATGGTGCCGCTGGTGCAGCCGGTGCTCGTCGAGATCGGCTACCAGAACCCGGAACGCTGGCGCCACATCGCCGACGTCTACGCCGGCCTGGGCATGGTGCCGAAGAACGCCAATTTCGACGGCTTCATCTACCAGATCGACGGCGGCGGCGGCAGCCTGCTGTGGCTGTACCGCGTGCTGGGCGGCGCGGCGCTGGTGCTGGGGCTGGGCGCGGCCGTCCACTTCAGCCTGCTGGCGCGCGAACGGCGCCGCGCCAACGCCGCCATCCGCACCGGCGAGCAGCGCTTCCGCACCATGTTCGAGGCGTCGCCGCTGGGCATCGCGCTGGTCGATTCGGTCACCTACGAATACCGCGACATCAACCCGCGCTTCCAGGAAATCGTCGGCCGCTCGCAGGCCGAGCTGAACGCGATGCGCTGGCTGGAGGCCGGCCATCCGGAGGACGTGGCGCAGATCAAGGTGCAGATGGGGCGTTTGCTCCTGCACGAGATCGGCAGCTTCAAGATCACCAACCGGCTGTTCCGCCCGGACGGCGAGCTGGTCTGGATCGAAGTGTCGGTCACCGCCATCGAGACCGAGAAGGGCAGCCATCCGCACCACCTGTGCATGATCGAGGACGTCACCGACAAGAAGCAGAGCGAGGCGCTGATCTGGCAGCAGGCCAACTTCGACCCGCTGACCCAGCTGCCCAACCGCCGCATGTTCCACGACCGGCTGGCGCACGACATGCTCAAGAGCCAGCGCGACCGCTCGCACATCGCCATCCTGTTCATCGACCTCGACCACTTCAAGGAAGTCAACGACACGCTCGGCCACCACCAGGGCGACATCCTGCTGGTGGACGCGGCGCGCCGCATCAGCGCCTGCGTGCGCAAGTCGGACACGGTGGCGCGCCTGGGCGGCGACGAGTTCACCGTGATCCTGTCCGAGCTCGACGGCACCGAGCGGGTCGAGCAGATCGCCCAGCACATCATCGACAGCCTGCGCCAGCCGTTCCCGCTGGGGCAGGAGCAGGCCTTCGTCTCGGCCAGCATCGGCATCACGCTGTACCCGGACGACGCGCTCGACATCGACGACCTGCTCAAGCACGCCGACCAGGCCATGTACGCCGCCAAGGGCGCCGGCCGCAACCGCTACAGCTATTTCACGCCGACCCTGCAGGTGGCGGCGCTGAACCGCATGCGCCTGACCAACGACTTGCGCGGCGCGCTCAAGGCCGAGCAGTTCGAGCTGTATTTCCAGCCCATCGTCCACCTGAAGAGCGGCCGCATCCACAAGGCCGAGGCGCTGATACGCTGGAACCACCCGCAGCGCGGCGTGGTCAGCCCGATGGACTTCATCCCGCTGGCCGAGGCCAGCGGCCTGATCATCGACATCGGCGAATGGGTGTTCCGCGAATCGGCGCGCTGGGTGCAGCGCTGGCGCCATGAGCACCATCCGGAATTCCAGGTCAGCGTCAACCAGTCGCCGCTGGAGTTCGCGCGCGAGGACGGCGCCTACGACAGCTGGCTGAGCTATTTGCAGGCGCTGGACTTGCCGGGCCAGGCGGTGGTGGTGGAAATCACCGAGGGCTTGCTGCTCGACGCCAACGCCACGGTCAGCAACAAGCTGCTGCAGCTGCGCGACGCCGGCATCCAGGTGGCGCTGGACGACTTCGGCACCGGCTACTCGTCGCTGTCCTACCTGAAGAAGTTCGACATCGACTATCTGAAGATCGACCGCTCCTTCACCCGCAACCTGGCGCCCGATTCCAGCGACATGGCGCTGTCGGACGCGATCATCGTCATGGCCCACAAGCTGGGCCTGCGGGTGATCGCCGAGGGCGTGGAGACGCCGGAGCAGCGCGACCTGCTGGCCGCCGCCGGCTGCGACTACGGCCAGGGCTATCTGTTCGCCCGCCCCATGCCGGCCGAGCAGTTCGACCAGCTGCTGCGCAGCCAGTAAAGCCCGATTTCAATCGAATCACTCTTGCCCAACTGAGCTAACTCAGGTGTAATGCCGGATAAATCATAGTAAATTACTAATTCCGTCGTTATCTTGAAGGGCTGAAATCCATGCTTGCGCTGCTAGACAGTTTGACCCAGGACCACCGTATCCTCCGGCTGACCACGCCGCTGGGAGCGGACACCCTGGTGGCCGAATGCCTGCGCGGCGAGGAAGCCCTGAGCCAGCCCTACCAGCTGACGGTGACGGCCCTGTCGAGCGACGCCGACATCCCGCTGAAGTCGCTGCTGGGCCAGCCGGTGCTGCTGGAGCTGATGACGGCCGCCAGCCGCGACCAGCTGCGGCCCTTCCACGGCCATGTGACGGCGCTGCGCATGCTGGGCGCCGACGGCGGCCTGGCGCGCTACGAACTGAGCATCGGCCCGTGGTACGCCTTCCTGGCCGCCGGGCGCGACAGCCGGGTGTTCCAGGACCAGACCGTGTTCGACATCCTCGACGCCGTGTTCAACGGCTGGCAGGACGCCGGCAAGCTGGTGCCGCAGTGGCGCTACGACCTGGCCGACCGCGCCCTCTACGCCAAGCGCTCGCTGACCTGCCAGTACCAGGAATCGAATCTGGCCTTCGCCGAGCGGCTGATGCGCGAAGAAGGCCTGTTCTATTACTTCGAGCACAGCGGCGACGCCGCCAGCCCGGGCCTGGGCAGCCACACCATGGTGATCGCCGACCACAACGGCAGCTTCCAGCCCAACGCCCAGGCCACGGTGCGCTTCACGCAGCCGGGCGCGGTGATGAAGGAGGATGTCATCGACCGCTGGCGCAGCGAACTGCGCTGGATCGCCGGCGGCGTCGACCTTTCCAGCTGGGACTACCGCAGCAACGGCACCCGGCCGGCGTCGGCCGCCAGCGTCAACGCCGACCCGGCCGCGCCGGTGAGCCGCGACGCGCCGGGTGCCTACGCCTACACCTCGCGCGAGCACGGCCAGCGCATCGCCGAGCGCCAGGCCGAGGCGCTGGAGGCGGGCCGCGAAATCTACACCGGCGCCGGCACCGTGCGCACGCTCAGCGCCGGCACCACCTTCACGCTGGACGGCCAGGCGCTGCTCGACGCCGCCGATGCCGGCGAGCGCGGCTTCGTCATCACGCGCGTGGTGCACCTGGCGCACAACAACCTCAGCACCGACATCCAGCACGCGGCGGCGCAGGCGCTGGGCGTGAGCGCGCTGGCGCAGGCGATCGCGCGCGAACAGGGCGGCAGCCTGCACGCGGTCGGCGAAGGCAAGGGCGAGCGGCCGCTGTACCGCAACCGCATCGACGCCATCCGCAGCAAGCTGCCCTACCGCAGCAGCGACGCCGACGGCCACGGCCTGCTGCTGCATCCCAAGCCGACCGTGCGCGGCCAGCAGACCGCGATCGTGGTCGGCCCGGCCGGCGCGGTGATCCACACCGACCGCGACCACCGCATCAAGGTGCAGTTCCACTGGCAGCGCGGCGCGCAAAGCCACAGCCGGCTGGCGCATCCGGCCCCTAGCGGCCACAGCGGCGCGCCGGCCGACGACAGCGCCGGCACCTGGGTGCGCGTCGCCACCGCGATGGCGCCGGTGGCCGGCGCCAACTGGGGCGCGGTGGCGGTGCCGCGGGTCGGCAGCGAGGTGTTGATCGATTTCATCGACGGCGACATCGACCGGCCGGTGGTGATCGGCAGCGTCTACAACGGCAGCGGCGCGCGCGACGCGCAGAACAACCAGGTCAGCCAGGGCGCCGGCGTGGCGACCGGCAACGCGCCGGCCTGGTTCCCCGGCGAGAGCGGCGCGCACGCGCATCCGGCGGCGCTGTCGGGCATCAAATCGCAAACCATGAACGCCAGCCAGAGCGGCGCCAGCGCGTACAGCCAGCTGGTGTTCGACGACCATCCGGGCGAGCCGCGCGTGGCCTTGCAGCGGCACGCGTCGCCGCACGCGGGTACGGACGAGCTGAACCTGGGCCACCTGCGCCACCAGAGCGACAACCAGCGCCTGCAGACGGCCGGCTTCGGCGCCGAACTGAAGACCGCGCACAGCGCCGCGCTGCGCGCCGGCCAGGGTTTGCTGCTGTCGACCGACGCCCGCAATGGCGCCAGGGGCAGCCAGCTCGATACGGGCGAGGCGCGGTCGCAGATCGAGCAAAGCCATGCATTGCAGCTGTCGCTGGCCGAGACGGCGCAAAAGCACAACGCCAAGCTCAAGGATGAAGCGGAGCCGGCCAAGCTGGCCGCGCTGGCGCAGATGCAGAACAGCGGCAAGGTGGTGCAGGCCAGCGCTGCCGGCGGCGGCGGAGACGAGGGCGGCGACGGCAATGTGACGGCGTACAGCGAACAGCATCTGCAATTGTCGAGCCCGGCCGGTATCGCGGCCGTGACGCCGGCCAGCGCGATATTCGCGGCGGGCGGCACGGCCAGTATGAGCGCCGGGCAGGATATCAACTTCGCCGCGCAGGGCAATGCGTTTAACCTGGTGAGCAAGGGCATCAGCCTGTTCACCTATGGCAAAGCCAGCAGCGCCGACAAACCGAACCAGGAAACCGGCATCAAGCTGCACGCGGCCAGCGGCAAGGTCAGCGTGCAGAGCCAGTCGGACGAGACCAAGGTCACCGCCGACAAGCTGGTCACTGTGGCCAGCATCGGCAAGAGCGTCGCGGTCAGCGGCAAGGAGCACGTGATGCTGACGGCGCAGGGCGCCTTTCTCAAGCTCGAAGGCGGCAACATCATGATCCACGGGCCGGGGACGATGACGTTCAAGGCCTCGATGAAGGATCTGACCGGGCCGGCGAGTTCATCCAACCAGGCGACGCTGCCGACAGGCAAACTGGCCGAATGCCCGTCAGCACTCGCCGATGCCGCCAGCGGGGGCGCCAGTGCCATCTAAGCTCGATCAACTACGTCAGGGCATAGATCCATTGACACCGCTGTTTGTGTTGATCGACCCCATGGCGGGCGAACCTCTGCCTGGCCAGCAGCTATGGGAAAGGGAAATTGTCCCGGTGGTACTACCGAAGGCGATTGCACTGCCGTCGCATCAGCATCCATATCTGGTGCAATTGCGTGGGCCGGACGATCCCCTGCTGGAGCTGAGCTTGGACCTGGCGGAAGGTGAGCGGACGGCCTCCCAGTCCGGCGGACTGGATGGCGAGGGCAGGGCAGCCCATCGCATTGGCGGATGGCTGCAAAGCAGCATGCAGCCCGAGGCGCTGGCGGATATCGTTGCAACCATGTGCCTGCTCAAGACCGATGCTTACACCAAGGCTGCCTATTTGCGACTGGCCGACCGTCGCGTACTGGATTTGTTGTGTCACGTGGTGGGCTGCAACCGGGTCGCCAGCCAGTTCGGGCGCTTGCAAAGCTGGGATTATCTCGACCCCGCAGGCCGTCTGCGTCGCCTGCGTTCGTCCGACGAGCAGGCGGGGCCGCTGCGCTTGAGCGCGGCCGAATGGCAGCGCCTGGCGCGCGGCGAATTGTTGCATCGGACCTTGGCCCAGTGGCTGGGGGCGATCGCGCAAATGGATGGCGTACCGCCGGAGGCGCTGTATGTTGCGACCGAAAATGCCGTGACCAATGCCGCCAGCGCAGCCAAGACTTGGCCGCACAGGTTCAAGACCTCCGGCGATGAAACCGTGTGGGCCGCGCTGTCCTTGCTGCACCCGTCGCTGCCGCATTCGCATGCCGTGCTCAAACTGCTTGCCGATCCCGGTTCGGAGGCGGAACCGCCCGAACCCCTGCGTTACTTGCACCACGACGTCAGCGCGATCGCGGAGCAGGCCGGTTCCGTATTGACTCGATAAACAAATCAGGAAACCATGGTTACGACTACCGGTTGCGATGTCTGCAACAAGAGCTCTCTTTCGCTGCTGCTGTTACGCCCCAGCCCCATCGCGAACAGCCCGCTGCTGGCTGCAGCCGGCGCCCAAGGCGTGGCGGCCGACCCTGCTGTACTGACTGGCATGCTGCCGAATCCTGCACCCAAGCAGTCGCGTTTTGCGTTGCGCCTGTTGCGTGCCGGCTATGTGCATATCTACCTGCCGTCGCCGCCTGCCGGTGTGCCGAACTGGCTGGTCTACCGGGTGACGGAACAGGCCGACCTGGTGCCCGAGAGCAGCGAGCTCTTCGCTCAGGCTGATGCGAGCGTGAGCTGCAGCCGCAGCGGCCACATCGCCATGGGCTTGAAGGTCGTCAGCATTCCGCAGGCACACAAGGTTTCAGAACTGTGGGTGGCGTACAGCGCCAACCTGTGGAACGACACGCTGCGCGGCAAGAACAAGGCCGACCCTGCGGTCATGCAAAAAATCTCGTTGCAAAGCTGTGGCGTCAACAGCTTTGTACCCAGCGCGGAAAAGCTCAAGGCGCAGGTGCTGGAATGTGCGTTGAGCAAGCTGACGATCGACGGCGCATCGGACCACGATTTTCCGTTCAACAGCATCGCATCCAGTGCGGAAGATTTGGCCGCTAATCTGAAGCTGGCGGCCGCCAAACATCCCAAGACTGCTGGCAAGGAAATCGCGATTGTGCTGCGCGACCCCGTTGGTATTGCCACCGAGCTCAATGCACTGCGGATACGGCGGAATGAATTGCTCAAAAAGGAGATCGCCAAACCGGAAAACTTTCATCCTTTGAATAGCTCCGCTACCGTACTGGGTTTGAAGCAAAGTTTGGTGAAGGAAGAAGACCTCAATAGTTTTGAACAGGTGAGTCCATTGCGGACATTGTCAGCCTACATGCACGAGGACTGGCCCGCCGGTACGGAATGGCAGGCCTTGACTGATGAAGACAGGAAGATACTGCTCAGCCGCGTCAAGGGCGATGGTGCGTTCAGCGAATTCGTGCTGTCACCTTACAAAGCTGTTTTTGAGCAAAAGAACCTGGGGCGGGTATTTTATCCCGACCATGACAAGCGAGCCGCTGCGTGGACACAGAAAAAGGTCGAAGAGAATTGGTCCAAACTGGCTAAATACATTGACGAGGATGCTCGCGCAGCCTGGATGACGAGTTTTAGCGCCAGGATGAAGAGCCAGCATTACGATGCGCTGGTTTTATTCGAGAAGGATTGGCACGCTGCGACGGAAGACAAGCAGACGCTTGCCTATTTTGACCGTCATTTCGATCCCCATGCGACGGTCGATCCATTGAAGCAACCGGTTTCCGGTGTGCTCTATGCTCGTGAAAATCATCTCATCAATCAGCCGGCACCTTTTAGCGAGAGCTTGTTGTCAGCCTATCTTGCAAAAATAGACCGGCCGATCACCGACAAGGAATCGATTGCGCTGCGCTCGTCGGTTGGCAATCAAGATGCGATGATCAAGCTAGTGCACATTCAGTTGACCGGAGACCCCGGCGCCGAAGGCATGCGCGACAAGAGTTACGACTTGGTCAAAGGCTTCAGCGAGCTGAGTATGTCTAAAGGGGCGCTCACCTCTAATTCTTGGATCGGCCACGCGATTGCACTGTTCAGTGTTGGCCAATTAAGCGCATTGAGCGGGGCTGCGCTGACGGTCGCAGCACATGAAGTTAAGGCCAGCAGCGCTACCAAAAGCATCATGGCCAAGCTGCAGACGATGGCTCACGTCCAGCGATGCCTTGAGTATGCGGTACAGGGGGCGCTGCACGGCAATGCCCCGAATGTGCCGATGTTGATGCAGATGAACGTGAGCGCCGATAAAGCGCTGAAGATTTTCATGGCGCATGCCGGCGAGTCCTTGGGGACGAGCAAAACGCGCATCAAGAAAGCCCTGGCCAACAACAACAAGATTGTGCTCACCGTCCCGACAGATACGGACACGATCAAAGCGGTCAACGGTAACCTCGCTGAAATAACGGATAATCCTGCTTCCACCGGCATCAAGATGGGGAAGGCGGCGACATCAGCCGCAGTGGCCAGGACGGCGAGCTCGACGCTCGTACTGACTGAGGAAAAATTTTTGCAGCTTTATCAAAATCAGGCAGGTACGGGAGCGAAGGCTGCGAATATCCTCCGGTCGGCATTGCCCAACTTGGCCAAGACCACCAGCGGTGCCCAGTTGATGGCGATGGCTAAAACGCTGGACGCACGCTTGGCGCTGGGGAGCATGGTGATTCAGGCACTGGGCGTTTGGAAAGGCATGGATTCCGCCAGCAAGGCGGAATCGGAATCAGGTTTGACGGATGCAAATTATGGCGTGCTCGATAGCGTCATCGGCTTTACAGGTGGGGCGTTGGCATTGTGGAGTGTTGCGGCTGAGGTGCGGGTAGTGGCGCAACTGGGGCATCAAGCGGTGGCGTCTCATGTTGGAATTGGATTGCTAAAAATTGGTGGGTCAATTACAGGGATCGCAGGCGGCGCAGTGAACTATGTCGCCTCCCAGAAGAAGAGTGAGGATCAACGAGCTCTTGGCAATAAAAATGCTGCGCGCCTATACAACTATTCTGCTATCGCCTTCTTCGCTACCGGCGCAACTTCAACCCTCTTAACTGGTGGTGCAATTGCAGGCGCTTTAGAGGCCCGCGCCATTGGCGGCGCGGTTGTGCGGACGGTTGCCACCCGCCTTGCTGCCAATGCGGTTATTGCCACGGTGGGTGGAATTGGTCTCACCGTGTCGGGTATTGGATTATTGCTACTGGGAGCTGGCGTGGTGGCCCAGGTTGGGGCTATCGTTCTCACTCCTACGGATACGCAACGCTGGCTAGGCCGAAGCTATTTTGGACGTGATGGAGGCCTGGTATTTTCAGGCAAAAGAGATGACATGTTTAAAAAAGGTGACTGGCAGGCTGAAAAAGAGGCACTGGAAGAAGTAATAGCTAACGCGTTCAAAGCACAGAAAGAAAATAACGAAAGAAAGTAGAGCAATCAGCTTAATGGAAGAGGCAAAATTGCCATGAAAAAAAAGCATGAAATCGAAGTTGCCTTATCCGTGAATGAAAAAAAATCAACGGTAAATGGAAGCACTGCACTTTCAGAGGGAGAGACATCAGGTATTGTCAGTAGGTACAAAAAAAACCAGTCTTCCGGAATGGCGGCAATTTCCTTTGGTTTGATTAAAAATAACTATGAGCACGCGATTGAGTATACCGGTATCGCTAAAGGAACACGTGGAATACTTATGCTTACCGCCTTGCTCGCGGCATGCTTCACATTTTGGGGCGGGCAAGATATCCTTTTCAGGATGTTAAATAGAGAATCAGATGGGTTGTTTGATGTAATTCCCGGTATCGCCACAATTGCCTGCTTTGCTATCGGCAGCTATATGGGAATAAAGTACACCCGATTTGAACTCTTTCGGCCTGAGGACGAACCGACTATTTTTGACCGAAAAAATCGCAAGGTGTACCGCATTTTTAGAGAGACGTATTCGGGTTGGCGAGGTCTGTTTCTCCCTTGGCCTTTGAGGAGCGCAGAGTATGACTGGGATCTGGTAGATGCCGAACATCAGGCTGCCGTGACTACCACGGGTTCGACGGTTAATCGAATCCATGCGTTGATTTTTCTGGTCCGCAAAAGCGCTGACGATCCAACGATCGTCGACAGCTTCACCATTGGGAACAGCATGCAAATGGGCGAGGTGACCGTGCCCGCCGTGTGGGAACATATCCGTCGGTTTATGGAGGAAGATGGCCCTCATCTGGCGCCTGGTGAAGTGCTGCAGTCCTTCGACCCGCCCAAGGGCTTTTTGCAGTGTATGGTGGCCACCGGCCCATATGGGAAAAATTTTCGAACCTGGTGGAGGGACTACCCTTTGCTCATGGTCATGGGCCTGGTCTTCTTCCCCATTGTTTTTCCGCTGATGACACTCGTAGGTATTTTTAGCTGGCTTAGCTACAAAACTGCTATTCCGATCAAGTGGTCTCCTGCGGTGCTGGCGGCGTTAGGGCCCGCAATAAAACAGGCTAAATAATATGGCGGAGCGATTCGTTAAGCGTGCTGGAGTGGTGGAAAACCTGCACGTGGAACGGGACGCCAACGGAGACCTCGCGATGGATTTCTTTTCCTGCACCGTGGACGGCGAGGTGTTGAGAGGAGGATTTCATCAGGTTGAATTCCGGAATGGCGACTTCCTCGAATTTGCCATCGGCTTTGAGACCGGCTACCCGGCCGTGTACGCCGCCAGAAGTCCAAGCCTGCTGATCTTGTGGATGCCGCCGCATCGCGTCCGGGGACACGCCATACAAAAGATCTGCGATATCAAGTGGAGCTTTTTCTACCCCACATTGGCGGTCATTCTGGTTGGGATATCCGAATTTTTTATCGACAGGGATTTTGGCAAGAACGGCTTCGCCGCCGATTTCAGGTTTTACGTCATGTGCTTTACGATCACCTTGATTATCACGGTATGGATACGATTGCGCTTCAGGGAGTTCGCCGTGGAGACAACCGAGGTGATGCGCGCATTCGGGTACGAACATCCGGAGCAGGTCGATTTGTGGGTTCGTCACAAGACGGCCCAAAAAGCACTTGCCGCTTCGACGAACGCGCTGCCGCCATTGCTGAAACCCTGGAGTTATCGCTATTGAGGCCAGGCCGGGCTCAGGAACCGGACTGCTGCACCAACCCCGCATGCGCCGAGCGGTTCAGTTTGGGATGCACAACCGGGATGGTTAGCATGGTGCTGGTGGCCACCATCAGCGGCAGCGCGGTGGGTACGCCTTGGATAGCGGCGCTTTTTATGCGGAAATTATCGATGTCGAGTCCGGTAATGACTTGTTTGATGAGCGTGGTGAGTTCGCGTCTGCCGCGGGTCTGACCACGCTGCTGCTATCCTTCCTGCGCAAGCTGGGCGATCCGCTCGGCTGACCCTCTCCCTGCCTGGCCCGAAACGGCGATAATAGCTATCCGCTTTGCTTGTTCTATAGCCAGTGGCTATTGAAACTATTGGAACAATCAATTTTGCAAATGGGGCAAAAGCCCTTAAACTGGCGTCTCAATGATTCACAACCCAACGAGGAAACCACAATGTCTCTGATCAATACCCAAGTAAAACCATTCAAGGCAACCGCATACGCTAACGGCAAGTTCATCGACGTGAGCGACGAGTCCCTGAAGGGCAAGTGGTCCGTTCTGATGTTCTACCCAGCCGACTTCACCTTCGTGTGCCCTACCGAACTGGAAGACCTGGCCGACCACCAGCCTGAATTCGCCAAGCTGGGCGTGGACGTGTACGGCGTGTCGACCGACACCCACTTCGCGCACAAAGCATGGCACGACACCTCGGATGCAATCAAAAAAGTCAACTACCCGCTGATCGGCGACCCTACCGGCACCCTGTCGCGTAACTTCGAAGTGATGATCGAAGAAGAAGGCCTGGCACTGCGCGGCACCTTCGTCATCAATCCGGAAGGCTTCATCAAAGTGCTGGAAGTGCACGACAACGGCATCGGCCGCGACGCTTCCGAGCTGCTGCGCAAAGTGAAGGCAGCGCTGTACGTGGCATCCCACCCAGGCGAAGTTTGCCCAGCTAAATGGACCGAGGGCGCAGCTACCCTGACCCCATCGCTGGACCTGGTCGGCAAGATCTAAGTCTGAGCACGTCTTGAAAGAGACCGCAGCACACAAGTAATACCGCGATGCCGGTCCGGGCGTCCGGCCCGGCATACGCCTAAATATTTGTAAAAAGGAAGAAAAATCATGTTAGATGCAACTCTCAAAACCCAGTTGAAAGCCTACTTGGAAAAAGTGGTGCAACCGATTGAGATCGTCGCCTCTCTCGATGACAGCGCCAAGGCCCGCGAGATGGAGGAACTGCTCCAGGAAATCGTCCTGTTGAGCGACAAGATCACGCTGGTCAAGCGCACCGACGATGCCGAACGCAAACCGTCGTTCAGCATCAACCGCCCGGGCACCGATATCGGCGTGCGTTTCGCCGGCATCCCGATGGGCCATGAATTCACCTCGCTGGTGCTGGCCTTGCTGCAGGTCGGCGGCCACACCATCAAATTCGACGAAGCCGTGATCGAGCAGATCCGCAACCTGGATGGCGATTACGAATTCGAAACCTTTATCTCGCTGAGCTGCCACAATTGCCCGGAAGTGGTGCAAGCGCTCAACGCGATGGCGGTGATTAACCCGCGCATCAAGGTGACCACCATCGACGGTGGCGTGTTCCCGAAAGAAGTCGAGGCGCGCCAGATCATGGCGGTGCCGATGATGTTCCTGAACGGCGAGCATTTCGGCCAGGGCCGCACCAACGTCGAAGAGATCCTGTCCAAGCTGGACAAGAACGCCGGCGCCCGCCAGGCCGCTGAGCTGAGCAAGAAAGACGTGTTCGACGTGCTGATCGTCGGCGGCGGTCCCGCCGGCGCGGCGGCGGCCATCTACGCCGCCCGCAAAGGCATCAAGACCGGCGTGCTGGCCGAGCGTTTCGGCGGCCAGGTGCTGGACACGCTGGCGATCGAGAACTTCATCTCGGTCAAGGCCACCGACGGTCCGAAATTCGCCGTGGCGCTGGAGCAGCACGTCAAGGAATACGAAGTCGACATCATGAACACCCAGCGCGCCGCCAAGCTGGTGCCGGGCAAGCTGATCGAAGTGCAGACCGCCACCGGCGCGACCTTGAAAGCCAAGTCGGTGATCCTGGCCACCGGCGCCCGCTGGCGCGAGATCAATGTGCCGGGCGAGAAGGAATACCGCAACCACGGCGTGGCCTACTGCCCGCACTGCGACGGTCCGCTGTTCAAGGGCAAGCGCGTGGCGGTGATCGGTGGCGGCAATTCCGGCGTCGAAGCGGCGATCGACCTGGCCGGTCTGGTCAAGCATGTGACGCTGATCGAGTTCGGTGCCGAGCTGCGCGCCGACGCGGTGCTGCAACGCAAGCTGCGCAGCCTGGCCAACGTGACCGTGATCGTCTCGGCGCAGACCACCGAGATCCACGGCGACGGCAAGATCGTCAACGGCCTGAGCTACACCGACCGGGTGTCGGGCGCGGTGCAGAAGGTTGAGCTGGAAGGCGTGTTCGTGCAGATCGGCCTGGTGCCTAACACCGAGTGGCTCAAAGGCACGGTGGCGTTGTCGCGCCACGGCGAGATTGAAGTCGATGCGCGTGGCCAGACCTCGATTCCCGGCGTGTTCGCTGCGGGCGACGTCACCACGGTGCCGTACAAGCAGATCATCATCGCCACCGGCGACGGCGCGAAGGCGGCATTGTCGGCCTTCGATCACCTGATCCGTTCGGACGACGAGGAAGTGGTGGCCGAGTCGAGCGAGAAGCAGGCGATGACCGCGTAAGCGAGCGCAGCAAAGAACAAGGGCCGCTTTGACAGCGGCCCTTTTTTTATGTGACCAAGTCAGCGCTGGCCTGCCTGGTGCGCAGCTCCATGGCGTTGCGGTGGCGCGCGCGCAGGCGCGGGTCGGTGATCAGCCGGCCCAGCGTTTCGCCGATCACCATCACCACGCCCAGCAGCGGCAGCACCAGCATCAGCCCCGCCACCCCGGCCACCGAGCCGCCGATGAAGATCATCAGCACCGTGATCAAGGGATGGATGTGCAGGCTGCGGCCCAGGGTCAGCGGCATGAAGACGAAGTCGTCCAGCAGCCGCACCGTGATGAACACGCCGATCGCCATGTAGGCCACCGCCGGATCGGCCGGCGCGTCGGTCGAGGCCACCATCACCACCAGCACGCAGCCGACGATCGAGCCCACGTACGGCACCCACGCCAGCATCGCCGCGATCAAGCCCAGCACCACCGGCGACGAGACGCCGATCGCCCACAGCCCGAACGCCAGCACCGCCGTGTCGAGGATGGTCAGCTTGATCAGGCCCTGGAAGTAGCGGTGCGCGGTCTGGTCCACTTCGTGCAGCAGGCACAGCGTGCGTTCAAAGAAGGCGTTCGGCACGGCGCGCGCCAGGAACTTCTTGAAGCGCAAGCCGTCGCGCAGGAAGAAGAAGGTCAGGAACGGCGCCAGCAGCAGCGACGGCAGCCACGCCGCCACCGATACCAGGATGTCGGTCAAATGCTTCTGCACGAAAGTGCCGGTGAAGGCGCTGACGCGGCTGTTGACCGTGCGCGCCAGCTTGATCTGCTTGAGGATGGGGAACTCCCGCTCCAGCGACAGCATCGTGTGGCGCACGAACTCCAGGCCGCCGGTCAGGTACTTGCCCAGCATGTCCTGCCACGAGTCGGACGGGCCGGAATCCCAGTAGATGAACACCAGGCCGGCCACCACCAGCAGCAACAGGAACACGCTGCCGACGATCAGCGTGGCGGCGTTGTGGCTCACGCCCATGCGGATCAGGCGCTGCATCGGCGGTTGCAGGATGTAGTACAGCACGATCCCCAGCAGGAAGGGGATGGCCAGGAACAGCATCTGCTGCAGCAGGAACAGCAGCACGCAGGTGGCGGCGATGATGCCGCTCCAGACCACCGGCCCGGCGCGCTGTTGGGTCGGCAGGAAATTCATAGCGCCTCGACCTGCGGCTTGCCGGTCATCCAGTCGCGCAGGCGGCTGCCGATGTGGCGCGCCAGGGCCAGCGAAATCTTGTAGCCGATCACGGCGTCGGTCTCCATCAGGCCCATGAAGTCGGCGCGGAAGAACACCGCCAGCTCGCAGTTGTCCAGCGCGCGCGTCTGCGCGTTGCGCGGCGTGTTGTCCAGCAGGGCCAGGTCGCCGAAGAAGGAGCCGGCCGACAGCTCGGCCACCACTTCGCGCGTGGCGCCCAGCTGGCGGCTGATGATCACCCGGCCCGACATCACCAGGTACAGCGCCTGGCCTTCCTCGCCTTCGTCGAAGATGATTTCGTCGGCCAGGTAGCGGCGCTCGTGCATCAGGCCGTCGACGATCTTCAGTTCGAGCGGGGTCAGCGTGGCGAACAGCGCCGATTCCTTCAGTCGCAGCAAACGCGGCGACAAAACGGGCGATTTGAGGAAGCCAAAGATCAAGGGAACTCCGTGCAGGGCAAGGTGCGCGGGCCGGGCCGGCCCGGCTTTATCGTTCCAATGATAACTTAAAGTTGCACGGTAGCGGACAGCGGCAGGGCCGGGTCGAGGTGGCTGGTGAGCAGGATGCACTGGCGCGCCAGCCGTTCGGGCGTCGACAGCTGTTGCCGCAGATACGCCATGGCGTCGGCGTCGAGGCCGTTGAACGGCTCGTCGATCAGCAACAGCCGCACCGGCAGCGCCAGCGCCAGCGACAGTTGCATCTTCTTGTGCTGGCCCAGCGACAGCGTGGTGACCGGCTGGTCCAGCGTGTGCAGCAGGTGGAAGGCTTGCAGCTCGGCGTTGAGCAGCGCCGGCTCGGTGTCGGGATACAGCGACAGGTGCAGGTCGAGGATTTCGCGCACCGTCAGCCACGGCAGTTGCGGCGTGTCGCCGCCGCAGTAGTAGCACCGCAGGCGGTAGGCCAGCGGCTGCGCCTGGATGTCCAGGCCGTCGAGCGTGATGGCGCCGGCGTGCGGCGTCAGCGCGCCGCCGGCCAGCTTCAGCAGCGTGGTCTTGCCGGCGCCGTTTTCGCCGCGCAGCCAGGTGATGCCGGCGCCCAGTTGCAGGTCGTAGCGGCGGAACAGCGGATGGCTGGCGTATTCGAAGGTCAGCTGCTCGATGCGCAGCACGGGGTTCAATTCCATAGTTCGCTTCCAATGGCGGTCAGGATGATGATGGCGCTGATGACCAGCCCCACGCGGCCGCGCACGCTCAGGCGGCGCAGCGAGATGACGGCGACCTGGGCGATGCCGGCAAAGCACAGCCAGACCGTGGCGACGGTGGTGCTGTAGCCGGCGCTGCTGGCGCGGCCCAGGTGGCCCAAGGTCAGCAGCGCGAACCAGGCCATCACGGCCAGGCCGGGCAGCAGCGCGGACACGCGCGCGAAGCGGAACAGCTTGTCGATGCGCACCGGCCACGCCGCCGCGACCGGGCGCAGCAGGGCGACCTGTTCGGTGACGGCCTTGTCGCCGCGGTCGGTCAGCAGCATCAACAGGATCGCGGCGTTGAAGCCCCACAGTGCCGGCGGCACCATGGGCGGATGCCACAGCCACAGGGCGATGCCCAGCGCGGCGCCCAGCAGCAGCACGGTCTGCTGGATGCCGATCACGTTCTCGGCGCGCCAGAACGGCAGCCAGAACAGCTGGCGCCAGTGGTACAGCGCGGCGGGCATGCGCGGCGACGCCGGCACATACGGGCCGGGCGCGGGGCGGTCGGCGGCCAGCCTGGCGGCGGCCGGCATGCGGCAACGTTGTGCCAGCACCAGCGTCGAGAGGATCCAGCCCAGCAGCAGCGAGCCGACGGTCAGCAGCAGCGCCTGCGGCGCGACCGGTTGCAGCCAGTCCGGCCATTGAAACAGCCAGATGGCGGTGGAAATGGCGTAAGCCACGCTCAACGGAACGATGACCATGCCGGCCACGGCGATGTTGGCGCTCCATTGCAGGCGCGTCGGAATCGGCAGCGGACGGCACCACAGCAGCACCTGCGCCGGCAGCAGCCGTTTGCGCAGCAGCCAGACCGGCGCGCTGGCGATCAGCGTCTGGCCGGCGAACAAGCCCAGCGCCTGCGGCCACGGCCGCGTCGCCGCGAACAATCCCGGCAGGGCCAGGCAGGCGACCAGCCCCACCAGCACCTGGCCGAACCCGAGCAGGATGTATTCCAGCGAAGAGGTGAAGCTGGCGACGAACTGCAGCATCGCCTGGTGCGCCATGCGGATGCGGAAACGCAGATAGGGAGGTAAGGACGTGGCGGAGAGAATCATGCCGGGAGGATAACACCCGATGCACAAGCCTAAGCTTAATCGAGCGTTAATCGGCGCAGAAATGATTAAGGGCCCGACGAATCGGGCCCTTAAAGGAATTTGGCGGAGCGGACGGGACTCGAACCCGCGACCCCCGGCGTGACAGGCCGGTATTCTAACCAACTGAACTACCGCTCCAAATTTCGTTTTTCTGTTTTCTTGGTGGGTGCTGAGAGGGTCGAACTCCCGACCTACGCCTTGTAAGGGCGCCGCTCTACCAACTGAGCTAAGCACCCAGAAAACATATCAGCTTTGCTTCACTACTTTGTCGCAACTGCTGAACGAGGCCGTATTCTACAAGCTGGTTTATCCGTTCCGCAAGGGTTTTTGTAAATAATTTAGAAAATTTGTTTGCGGCCCCGCTTTCCAGTGTCACCATAGCCGCGCGCCCAACACCAGGAATAAGGACCGCCAGCATGCACCACCACGATCACCAGCTCGATTCCCTGTACCGCCGCGTCAGCTGGCGGCTGATGCCCTTCCTGTTCCTGTGCTACGTGGCCGCCTACCTGGACCGGGTCAACGTCGGCTTCGCCAAATTGCAGATGCTGGCCGACTTGCGTTTCAGCGATACCGTCTACGGCGCCGGCGCCGGCATCTTCTTCATCGGCTACTTCCTGTTCGAGGTGCCGTCCAACCTGCTGATGACGCGCACCGGCGCCCGCATCTGGATCGCCCGCATCATGATCAGCTGGGGTGTGATCTCGTCGGCGCTGATGCTGGCCAACAGCGTGGCGACGTTCTACCTGCTGCGCTTCCTGCTCGGCGCGGCGGAGGCCGGCTTCTTCCCCGGCATCATCCTGTATCTGACCTACTGGTATCCGGCCCACCGCCGCGCGCGCATGGTGGCGCTGTTCATGAGCGGGGTGGCGGTGGCCGGCGTGGTCGGCGGGCCGCTGTCGGGCTGGATCATGAAGACCTTCGCCGGACTATATGGCCTCAGCGGCTGGCAATGGCTGTTCCTGCTGGAAGGCTTGCCGTCGGTGCTGATCGGCGTCTGGACGCTGTTCTACCTGGACGACGGCATCCGCAGCGCCAACTGGCTCAGCGAGGATGACAAACAGCGGCTGGAGCGCGCCATCGCGGCGGACGGCCAGCATCAGCAACGCCTGCCGCTGGCGCAGGTGTTCGGCAGCGGCACGGTGTGGCTGCTGGCGCTGGTGTACTTCCTGTTCGTGATGGGCTTGTACGGCGTCAGCTTCTGGCTGCCGCAGTTGATCAAGAACAGCGGCGTCAAGGACGTGTTCGACATCGGCCTGCTGACGGCGATCCCGTACTCGGTGGCGGCGGTGGCGATGGTGCTGGCCGCGCGCCACTCGGACCGCAGCGGCGAACGGCGCTGGCACGCGGCCGCCGCCGCCGTGGCCGGCGCGCTCGGCCTGGTGGTGGCCACCGTCTACAGCGACAACACCGTCATCGCCATGGCCGCGCTGAGCGTGGCCACGGCCGGCATCCTGAGCACCTTCCCGATTTTCTGGAGCTTGCCGACCGCCATGCTGGGCGGCGCGGCGGCGGCGGCCGGCATCGCCCTGATCAACTCGGTCGGCAACCTGGCCGGCTTCGCCAGTCCCTACCTGGTCGGCGCCATCAAGGACGCCACCGGCAGCACCGCCAACGGCATCTATCTGCTGGCGGCCAGCCTGGTGGCCGGCGCGGTGCTGGTGGTGGCGCGGCGATTACCTGGGACGTAATCGCCGCCGCACACTGATTTCCGGAGAATGGTTTCTGTCGCCACGACACAACCCAACCAAGGAGATCAGCATGAGCACCCCATCCCACATCGCTACGCTATACCTGGCCGTCTGGAACGAACGCGACGCCGCCGCCCGCCGCGCGCTGGTGGCGCGCGCCTTCGCGCTGGACGCCAGCTATCTCGACCCGATGATGCGCGGCGCCGGCCACGACGGCATCGACGCCATGATCGCCGGCGCGCAGAGCCAGTTCCCCGGCTTGCGCTTCGAACTGGACGGCACGCCGGACGGCCACAACCACGTGGTGCGCTTCTCGTGGACGCTGGCCGCGCCCGGCGGCGCGCCGGTGGCGCACGGCACCGATGTCGCCGAGCTGGGCGACGACGGCCGCCTGACCCGCGTCACCGGCTTCCTGAACGCCGCCTGATTGCAATCGAGCTATTATTGCCCTTCAAGGAGATCATCATGCCTGTACTGAGCGCACCAGGATTTATCCGCACCGACGATGGCGTCGACCTGTTCTACCGCGACTGGGGCGATGGCGCGCCGGTGCTGCTCGTGGCCGGCTGGTCGCTGCCGTCGGACATGTGGCAATACCAGATGCTGGCCTTGTCGCAGCGCGGCCTGCGCTGCATCGCCTTCGACCGGCGCGGCCACGGCCGCTCCACCGATCCGGGACGCGGCTACGATTTCGACACGCTGGCCGACGACCTGGCCGCCGTCATCGAGGCGCTGGACCTGCGCCGCGTGACGCTGGTTGGCCACTCGATGGGCTGCAACGAAATCGTCCGCTACCTGAGCCGCCACGGCAGCGCCCGCGTTGCCCGGATTGCGCTGCTGGGCACGATGACGCCGATGATCACCCAGGACGACAGCAACCCCGACGGCATAGCTCCCGCCCTGCTGGACTACTTCCGCAACCAGCAGCTGGCGCGCGACTTCCCGCAGTGGGTGGACGACAACCTGCCGCCGTTCCTGACGCCCGATACCTCGCCGGCGATCGCCAACTGGCTGCGCCAGCTGGCGCTGGGCGCCTCGCTGCAGGCGCTGACGGAATGCAACCGCGCGCTGGACGGCGCCGATTTCCGCCCCGAATTGCCGCGCATCGACCGCCCGGTGCTGCTGATCGCCGGCGACGCCGACGTCAGCGCGCCATTCGCACTGACCGCCGCACCGAGCGCCGCGCTGATCCCGGACGTGCGCCTGCGCCGCTACGAAGGCGCGCCGCACGGCATGTTTGTCACCCACCTGGACCGGGTCAACGCCGACCTGCTGGACTTCCTCGACGTGGCGCCGGCATGAACGGCGCGGCCGATTATTTCAGCGACTTCGCCGCCGCGCTGAAGTACTGGCGCGGCAAGCGCGGCTACAGCCAGCTGCGCCTGTCGACCGAGAGCGAGATTTCGCAGCGCCACATCAGCTTCCTGGAAAGCGGCCGCTCGCAACCGAGCAAGGACTTGATACTGAAGCTGGGCATGGTGCTGGAAATCCCCCTGCGACAGCGCAACGTCATGCTGCTGGCGGCCGGCTTCGCGCCGGCCTACCAGGAGCGCAAGCTGTCCGATCCGGAACTGGGCGCGGTGCGCCAGGCGCTGGACTTCATGCTGGCGCAGCAGGCGCCGTATCCTGCGTTGGTGGTCGATCGCCTGTGGAATCTGCAGATGGCCAACGCGCCGGCGGCCGGCATGATGCGCTGGCTGCTGGGCATGCCGGACGGCGCGGCGATTGCCGCCGACGGCTCGGTCAACGTGCTCAAGCTGATGCTGGACCCGCACGGCGTGCGCCGCTACCTGCACAACTGGGAAGAGGTCGGCGCCGACCTGCTGCACTGGATACAGCGCGAAGCCATGAGCGACGGCCCCGGCAGCGAAGCGACCCTGCTGCTGGGCGAGTTGCTGGCGCTGCCCGGCATCGCCGCCATGCCGCGCGCGGTCAACCTGGACCGCCGCGCCTTGCCCTTCCTGCCGCTGGCGCTGCGCAAGGACGGCGTCGAACTGAACCTGTTCACCACCATCGCCACCTTGGGCACGCCGCACGACGTCACCGTGCACGAGTTGAGGGTCGAATCGTTCTTCCCGGCCGACGAGGCCAGCGCGGCGTGGTTCCGCGCCCGCCACGGTTAGTCCGGCATGGCGTCCAGCAGCTCGCGCACGCCGCCGCTGAAGATCTGGCGGGCGATCTCCTCGCCCAGATAACGCTCGTAGATTTTCTGCACGTCGCCGTCGCTGATGATGGCGCGCAGCGCCTCGGTGTAGCGGCGCAGCGTCGGCGCCGCCACCTTGTTCGACACATAGATGCCCACCAGCGCGCGCGGCGATTCGGCGAACGGCGTGGCCGTCATCTTGCCCAGCATGTGAAACTGGCGCTGGTGCAGCACGTGGATAGCCGGCGGCGCCAGCGTGCCTTCGGCCCGCCCGGCCAGGATCTTGCGGAACACCACGCCGTAGTCGTTGACGTATTCCAGCCGCCCCAGCTTTTGCAGCCGTTCCATCTGCACCAAGGTCGCGGCGGAATAGGAAATGCCGCGCGTGACGTTCAGGCGCGCCGTGCTGTGCTCGACAAACTCCTCCAGGCTGCGGAACTTGCCTGCGCTCTTGTTGAGCAGCAGCAGCTCGAAGCGGGTGTAGGTGTAGGGCAGCCACACGCCATAGCGGTCGCGCTCGGCGGTGCGCAGCGAGGCGCCGGTCAGGTCCAGCTGGCCGTTGAAGAATTGCGCATACAGCCGGCCGTGCGGATACCACTCCAGCTCGAAGCTGCAGCCGCTGCGCCTGCGCACCGCCTCCAGCACGTCGGCCGTGATGCCGCGGATGACGGCGCCGTCGCGGTAGGACGAGTAGCCCAGGTCGCTCAGCCCGGCCCGCGCCGGCGCGCAGGCACCATCCGCCGCCCACGCCGCGGGCGCGGCGGACAGCAGCAGGCACAGCAACACGGTGCGCGGGCGGTGAAGCATGGTGGCCAGGAGGAAACAGATAGTTTCTTAAGTGTAACACCAGGCCCCGGCAAATGGTGGGGTCTTGCGGCGGCAATGATTTCCGTAGATACTGTATGTATTTACAGTAATTTTATCCGCACCATGGTTGACGACCAGCGCCGCATTGCCCACCTCGACATGGACGCGTTTTATGCGTCCGTCGAGCTGTTGCGCTATCCCGAGCTGCGCGGCCTGCCGGTGGTCATCGGCGGCGGCCGCGACGCCCAGCCGGTGGCGCAGGCGGACGGCACCCACACCTTCGCGCGCCTGCGCGACTATGTCGGACGCGGCGTCATCACCACCGCCACCTACGAGGCGCGCGCGCTCGGCGTCGGCTCGGCCATGGGCATGATGAAGGCGGCCAAGCTGGCGCCGGACGCGATCCTGTTGCCGGTCAACTTCGACGCCTACCGCCACTGCTCGCGGCTGTTCAAGAACGCCGTGGCCGCCATCGCGCCGGACTTCGAGGACCGCGGCATCGATGAAATCTATATCGACCTGACCCATGTCGAAGGCGAGACGCGCGAACTGGCGCAGCGCATCAAGCAGGCCGTGCGCGACGCCACCGGGCTGTCGTGCTCGATCGGCATCACGCCCAACAAGCTGCTGTCGAAGATCTGCTCCGACCTGGAAAAGCCCAACGGCCTGACCATCCTCGGCTACGACGACATCCCGGCCCGCATCTGGCCGCTGGGCGTGCGCAAGATCAACGGCATCGGCCCCAAGGCCACCGAAAAGCTGGCGGCGCTGGGCATACAGACCATCGGCCAGCTGGCGGCGGCCGACGCCGGCCTGCTGCAAGACCATTTCGGCGCCCACTACGCGGCTTGGCTGGCCGAGGCTTCGCACGGCGTCGACCATCGCGAGATCTCCACCAGCTCCGAGAGCAAGTCGATCAGCCGCGAAACCACCTTCGAGCGCGACCTGCACGCGCGCCAGGACCGCGACACCCTGTCCGGCATCCTGACCCAGCTGTGCGCCCGGCTGGCGGACGACCTCAAACGCAAGGGCTACGTCAGCCGCACCATCAGCATCAAGCTGCGCTTCGACGATTTCCAGATCGTCAGCCGCAACGTCACCCTGCCGCAGCCGGTGGCCGACGCCACCGGCATCCTGCACGCCGCGCGCGAGTGCCTGAAGCGGGTGCCGCTGCAACGCCGGCTGCGCCTGCTGGGCGTGCGCGCCAGCACGCTGGAGCCGCCCGGCTCCGGCCAGCAGACGGCTGTGCCCCGCCAAGGCGAATTGTTCGCCTAGCTCAGCAACACTCAGCAACAGATTCGGTCCGGCGCCGCCATCACCGTGTAAAATGGCGCTCCCCTGGCATTACTGAAACAAGGCTCAACACATGTGGTTCAAGAATCTACAGATTTACCGTCTGCCGGCCCCTTGGGCCTACACCCCCGAACAACTGGAAGCAGCACTGGCCTCCCACTCCTTCGTCCCGGCAAGCAGTAATGAGCTGCTGCGCCAGGGTTGGGACACGCCGCGTCCGAACGGCGGCCTGGTGCACGTGGTCAACAAGCAAATGCTGATCTTGCTGGGCACCGAGAAGAAACTGTTGCCGAACACCGTCATCAACCAGGTCGCCAAGGCGCGCGCCGCAGAAATGGAAGAAGCCCAGGGCTTTGCTCCCGGCAAGAAGGCCATGAAGGAACTGAAAGAGCGCGTGGCCGACGAACTGCTGCCGCGCGCCTTCTCGATCCGCAGCAACGTCTGGACCTGGATCGATCCGGTCAACGGCTGGCTGGTGGTCGACGCGGCCAGCCCGGCCAAGGCCGACGAAGTGATCAAGCTGCTGCTCAAGGCGGTCGACAAGCTGCCGCTGGAAAGCCTGCGCGTGCAGCGCTCGCCGGTGGGCGTGATGACCGAATGGCTGCAGGCCGACGATGCGCCGGCCGGCTTCACGGTCGACATGGATACCGAACTGCGCGCCACCGGCGAGAGCAAGGCCGCCGTGCGCTATGTGCGCCACACCCTGGAGGCGGACGAAGTGCGCCGCCACATCGCGGCCGGCAAGCAGTGCACCCGCCTGGCCATGACCTGGGATAGCAAGATCTCCTTCGTGCTGACCGAATCGCTGGCGATCAAGGGCATCAAGCCGCTGGACGTGATCGCCGAAAAGGAATCGAGCACCAAGAACGACGACGAGCGCTTCGACGGCGATTTCATGCTGATGAGCGGCGAATTGGCCAAGCTGATGGCCGACGTGGTCGAGGCCTTGGGCGGCGAAGCCAAGGCTTGATCGTACTGCAACAAAACCCATTGTCTGTTGGTTAAGAATGCCGCAAAGTCTTTGATTTTGCGGCATTTTTCATGTAATTTTTGATAAAAAACGGGGAAAATAATTTCGTTGCTCTGTAGAAATTAGCGCGATTTCTGCTATAGTGAAAGATGTTATCAAATTAGGAACTCGTGATGAGCACCTTCGTCCCCATCCTCAGCACGTCCCAGATCGCCAACAACTTGACCACCCAGGATGTGTTGTCGTGGACCAGCGAGGATATCGCGGCGTTGAGCTCGCTCCAGGTGCCAGCCTTGCGCACCGATCACCTGTTCTTCATGACCAGTTCCCAGCTGGCCTACCTGGCCACCGCCAATGTCGCGGTGTTGACCACGCAGGACCTGGCCGCCATCAAGGCCGCCACGCTGAACGCCGTCGGCGCCTTGCCGTCCGGCTTCATGGGCGCGCTGGGCAGCGCCCAGATCGCTGCCTTGACCACCGCCCAGGCTGCGGCGCTGGGCACCCAGGCTTTCGCCAACCTGAGCACCCAGGCCATCGCCGCGTTTGAAACGGCGGACCTGGTCGCCTTGAGCACCGCCAATATCGCCAGCCTGTCGTCCGACCAGGTGGCCCTGATGGGCACCGGCCAATTGGCCGCGCTGAGCACGCGCCAGCTGGCCACCTTCACGGCCGACGAAATCCTGGCCATCGGCACGCGCGGCATCGGCGCGCTGGGCACGCAGGCCGTCGCCGCGCTGAGCACGGCGCAAGTACGCGCCTTGAGCACGCAGCAGGCCGTGGCGCTGGGCACCGCGCAAGCCGCCGCGCTCGGCAGCGCGCAGCTGAACGCCCTGTCCAGCGATGCCATCGCCGCGCTGGAAACGGCCGACGTCGCCGCGCTGAAAACCGCCGCCGTCGCCGCCCTGGCCACCAGCCAGCTGGCGCTGCTGACCAGCAGCCAGCTGGGCGCGCTGTCCACCACCGAATTCGCCGCATTGAACAGCGCCCAGATCGGCGCGCTGTCCACCGCCGCCCTGGCTAGTTTGCCGGGCGCCGACCTGGCGGCCCTGAGTACGGCGGTCGTGCCGCAACTGGGTGCGGCTGTGCTGGCCGCGCTGAACACGGCGCAAATCAGTGCGCTCGCCACGCGCCAGATCGCCGCCTTGAGCAGTACGCAGATCGCGGCGCTGAGCACCACCCAGATCCATGCGCTGAGCTCGGCGCAGATCGGTGCGCTGGGCTCGCGTCAGGTGGGCGGCCTGTCGACCGCCGACATCGCCGCCATCGGCAGCGCCGGCATCAAGGCGTTGAGCTCGGCCGCCGTCGGCGCGCTGACGTCCGACCAGTTCGCCCAGCTCGGCGCCGGCGCGTCCGGGCAGATCGCCCTGCTGGGCACGGCCCAGCTGGCCGCGTTGAAGACCTCGGTGCTGGCCGGCCTGACCACCGACCAGATGGTGGCGCTGTCCACCGCGCAGGCGGCCGCGCTCAGCAGCGCCCAGATCGCCAGCCTGTCGACGGCGCAGCTGGCCGCGATGGAGACGGCCGACCTGGCCGCAGTGAAAATCGCCAGCATCGCCGGCCTGGGCACGCTGCAGATGTCGGCATTGACGACCGGCCAGGCCATCTCGTTGACGACGGCCCAGATCGCATCGTTGAGCACCAGGCAGTTGAACGCACTGTCCACCGATGCCTTGCATTGGTTGACGAGCGCCGAGTTGCGGGCCTTGAATCCCGCCACCATCGCCGCGCTCAGCCCCTCGCTGTTGGGCACGATGGGCTCGATACAGATCAACGCCTTGAGCATGCCTCAGGTCGCCGCGCTCACCACCGCGCAGATCGCCGGCATGAGTTCCCAGCAGTTCGAGAGCATGAACACCGCCGTGGTGGCCGCGCTGAGCGCAAGCCAGGCCGCCGCCCTGACATCCGCCGATGTCTCGGAGCTGTTTTATTTAGGGGCCGGCAAGGCCTTGACCACGGCCGCGTTCGCGGCACTCTCGTCGGCTCAGTTCAACTTTTTTGGCTCGCTTATTATCGCAAGCGATTTCGATCTGGTCACCACGGCGCAGGTCGCCGCCCTGAGCACGTCGGCCTTGTCCGTACTGTTCGACCCCAACTACACCAACGTGCAGATGAACAGCGCCCAGATGGCGGCACTGAGCAGCAAGCAATTGAGCAGCCTGTCGACGTCGGGGATCCACGGCTTGTTGACGGCCCAGGTGGCGGCATTGAAAACCGCGGCGGTCGCCGGGCTGACCACGCAGCAGATCGCGGCGCTCGGCAGCGCGCAAGTGCGCGCGCTCACCACCGCCCAGATCGCCGCGCTGAGCAGCTCGCAGTTCGGCGCCCTGAGCTCCGCCGGCATGGTCGGTCTGGAAGCGGGCGACCTGGCCGCGCTGAACACCGGCGCCATCGCCGTGCTGGGCAGCGCCGCCCTCGCCGGCCTGGACACAACGCAAATCGCCGGCCTGGGCACGCGCCAGATCGCCGCGCTGTCGAGCGCCCAACTCAACGCCCTCAACAGTGCCCAGATCCGCAGCCTGACCTCGGCCCAGCTCGCCGCGCTCAGTTCGCTGCAGCTGGCCAACCTGTCGACGGCCGATGTGGCCGCTCTGAACGCCGCCAGTGTGCCGGGCCTGCGCACCGCCGCCATCGTCGGCCTCAATTCGGACCAGCTGTCTGCGCTGGGCAGCGCCCAGGTGCAGGTGTTGACCACCGCCCAGATCGCCGCGCTGCGCAGCGCCGCGCTGGCCGGCCTGACCACCGCCGAAACCGTCGCGCTGACGGCGACCCAGGTCGCCGCGCTGGGCAGCGGCCAGGTGCGCGCGCTGAGCACGCAAGCGATCGCCGCCCTGGAGCCGCTGGACCTGGCCGCGCTGCGCACCGCCGCCATCCCCGGCCTGAGCTCGGCCCAGGTGGCCGCGCTGACCAGCGGCCAGCTGGCCGCGCTGACCATGGCGCAATTCCTGACCCTGAACGCGTCGCAGCTGTCGGCGCTGTCGTCCGACACCATCGCCGGCTTCGCCAGCGCCAATATGGCCGCCTTCAGCACCGCCAATATCGCGGCGCTGAGTCCATCGGCGGTCGGCAACCTGAGCGCACTGCAATTGTCCAGCCTGACCTCGCAGCAGTTTGCCGTGCTGTCCAGCAGCCAGCTGGCGGCGCTGCACACGGCGCAGGTCGCCGGCCTGGGCGTGCCGCAGATCCTCGGCCTGAGTTCGCGCAACATCGCCGGCCTGTCGAGCGCCGACGTGGCCGCCCTGAGCGCCACCGCGATCCGCACCCTGAGCACGTCGGCGCTGGCCGCGTTGAGCGCCGAGCAGCTGGCCGCGCTGGCCAACGACCCGTCCGGCAGCCTGTTCGGCACACTGGGCACGGCGCAGATCGTCGCGCTGCGCTCCACCGGCCTGGCCGGCCTGAGCACCAGCCAGGTGGCGGCGCTCAGCACGGCGCAGGCCGCCGTGCTGAGCAGCAGCCAGCTGGCCGCCTTCTCCAGCAATGACATCGCCGCGCTGGAAACGGTCGACCTGGCCGTACTCAAGACCAATGCGCTGACCGGCCTGAGCACCCAGCAGGTGGCGGCGTTCAACAGCGCCCAGGTGACGGCGCTGACCAGCGCCCAGGTCGCCGCGCTGAACAGCGGCCAGGTGCTGGCGCTGTCGTCGTCGGCCATCGCCGGCCTGGAGACCAACGATGTCGGCGCGCTGACCACGGCGGTGATCGCCGCCTTGCCGACCAGCGCGCTGCTGAGGCTGAGCAGCGCCCAGGTCGCGGCGCTGAGCACGCGCCAGATCGCCGCGCTCGGCTCCGACCAGCTGCTGGGACTGAGTTCGCAGCAACTGGCGGCGCTGACGTCGGCGCAGCTGGGCGCGCTCGGTTCCAGCCAGCTCGGCGCGCTCTCGACCAGCGCCATCGATGCGCTCGACCCGGCCGCCCTGGTCGGCCTGAAAGTGGCCGCGCTGGCCGCGCTGAGCTCGGCCCAGCTGGCCCAGCTGGGCAACGACGCCGGCGGCGCCAGCCATATCGACCTGCTGTCCACCTTGCAGATCGCCGCGCTGCGCAGCACCACCATCGGCGGCCTGAGCACGCGCCAGATCGTCGCCCTGAGCACGGCCCAGGCGGCCGCGCTGAGCAGCGCCCAGCTGGCCGCGCTCGGCACCGGCGACATCGCCGCGCTCGAAGCGGTGGACGTGACGGCCTTGCGCGCGGCCGCGCTGGCCGGCCTGTCGACCGAGCAGATGCGGGCGCTGAGCGCCGCCCAGCTGGCCGCCCTGAGCACCCAGCAGATGGCCGCCTTGAGCAGCCTGCAACTGGGCGCCCTGTCCAACGCCACGCTGGCGGGCTTGTCGACCGCCAATCTCGCGGCGCTGACCACCGCCGCCATCAGCGCCCTGACCACGCGGGTGATCTCGCAACTGGCGTCGTCGCAGCTGGCGGTCTTGAAATCGCAGCAGTTGATGGCCTTGGGCAGCGACCAGATCGCCGCCCTCGGCAGCGCGCAAATCCTGGCCTTCAGTTCGGCGCAGCTGGGCGCGTTCGGCTCGCGCCAGATCGCCGGCCTGAGCACGGTCGACCTGGCCGCGCTCGACAGCCGCACGCTGCCGGGCTTGAGCACGGCGGCGATCGCCGCGCTCAATTCGGCGCAACTGGCCGCCCTCGGCGGCGGCCTCGCCAGCGCCCAGTTCGCCTCGCTGGGCAGCGCGCAGATCGCGGCGCTGAGCACCGCCGCCTTGGCCGGACTGGGCAGCGCGCAGCTGGTCGCCCTGACCACCGGCGAAGCGGCCGCCTTCGGCAGCGCCCAGATCGCCGCCTTCAGCTCGGCGCAGATCGCCGCGCTGCAAACCGATGACCTGGCCGCGCTGAAGACCGCCGCCATCGCCGCCCTCAGTTCCGGCCAGCTGGCCGTGCTGGGCACCGACACGGCCGGCGTCAGCCATATCGATGCCTTGACGACGGCCCAGATCGTTTCCTTGCGCAGCGGCGCGCTGGCCGGCCTGGACACGCGCCAGATCGTCGCCTTGAGCACGCTGCAGGCGGCGGCCTTGCTGAGCCAACAGGTGGCCGCGCTGTCGACCCGGCAGATCGCCGCGCTCGAGTCGGCCGACCTGGCCGCGCTGAAGCTCGCCGCGATCGCCGGCCTGGGCAGCGCCCAGCTGGCGGCGCTGAACAGCGTCCAGCTGGGCGCGTTGACGAGCGCCCAGTTCGGCGCGCTCAGCAGTGCGCAGATCGGCGCCCTGAGCAGCCAGATGGTGGTCGGCCTGTCCACCGCCAACCTGGCCGCCTTGAGCCAGACCGCGGTGGCCGGCCTGAACGTGTCGCTGCTGGCCAACCTGTCGCTACCTCAACTCAACAGCTTGAGCACGCGCCAGGTGACGGCGCTGCAAAGCCATCAGATCGCCGCCCTCGGCAGCGCCCAGGTGGCCGGACTGACGCTGGCGCAAACCGGCGCGCTGGGCACGCTGCAGATGGCCGGCCTGTCGACCGCCGGTCTGGTCGCGCTCGACACCGCGCATGTGAGCGCCCTGAGCACGGTGGCGATCGCCGGCCTGCGCTCGGACCAGATGGGGGCGCTGGGCGTGGAGCCGAACGGTTCGCCGTCCTACGTCGGCGCGTTGACCACGGCGCAGGTGGCGGCCTTGAGTACCGCCGCCTTGCAGGGCTTGACCGCGGTGCAGCTGCTGGCCATGAGCACCAGCCAGGCAGCGGTGCTGAGCAGCGCGCAGCTGGCGGCGCTGGCGCCGGCCTTGCTGACGGTGCTGTCCACCCAGGAAATCGCGGCGCTGCGCACGGTCGCCGTCGCCGGCTTGCGGACGGCCCAGGTCGCGGCGCTGAGCAGCCTGCAGCTGGCGGCCCTGACGACCGCCCAGGCCGGCGTGTTGAACAGCGCCCAGGTGGCGGCCTTGAGCACGGCAGCCTTGTCGGGCCTGGAAAGCGCCGACCTCGGCGCCATGAGCACCATGGCGCTGGCTGGCCTGTCGGGCGCCGATTTCGGCGGCCTGAGCGCGTCGCAACTGGCCGGCCTGACGTCGGCCCAGGTGACGTCGCTGCGCAGCGCCCAGCTCGACGCGCTGGGCACGCAACAGATTTACGGCCTCAGCTCGGCGCAGATCCGTGCGCTCAGTTCGCAACAGTTGGCGCAACTGTCGCTGGCCGACGTGGCCGCCATCAGCACCGCCAACCTGGCTGCGCTGAGCACGGCGGCGCTGGCCGGACTGTCGTCGGCGCAAATGGGGATGCTCGGCGCCGACCCGCTGGGCAGCGCGGCGCAGCTGATCTCCGCGCTCGGCACCGAACAGATCGCCGCCTTGCGCAGCGGCGCCTTGCTGGGCTTGAGCACGGCCCAGGTCGCGGCGCTGACCACGGTCCAGGCCGCAGCGCTGGGCAGCGTCCAGTTGGGCGCCCTGCAGCTGACGGTGCTGGCGGCGATGGAAACGGCGGACGTGGCGGCACTGAAAACCTCGGCCATCGCCGGCCTCAGGACGCAACAGCTGCAAGCCATGACCAACGCCCAGCTGGCGGCGCTGGGCAGCGCCCAGGTGGCCGCGTTGTCCAGCAACCAGCTGGTCGCCCTGAGCGCCGGCCAGGTGGCGGCGCTGGGCACGGAAGACGTGGCCGCGATCAATCCGCTGCTGCTGAACGCCGCCGCGCGCGACGGCAACCTGCTGTCGGCGATGGGCACCGCCCAGCTGCACGCGCTGACCACGGCGCAGTTCGCCGCGCTGGGTACGGCGGCCGTGGTGCAGATCCAGGCGCAGGCGCTGGCCACCATCGAAACGGCCCACATCGCGGCGCTGGGCACGGCCGCGATCCGCGCGCTGCACGACGACCAGCTGCTGGCGCTGGGCACCGACCAGATCACCGCGCTGAGCCTGGCGCAAGTGGCTGCGCTGCTGCCGAACGCTTCCAGCGCCAGCCAGTTCACCGGGGCCCAGATGGTGGCGCTGTCCTCGGCCCAGCTGGGGGCGTTGAGCACCGCGCTGATCGCCGACCTGACCGCGGCCAACCTGAGCGCCATCGAAACGCGCGACATCCCCGGCCTGGCCACGCGCCAGATCGTCGCGCTGTCGACGACCCAGATGCAGGCGTTGTTGACGGAGCAGTTGTCGGCGCTGACCACGACCCAGACCCACGCGCTCTCTTTGGCCCAGTACAACGTCTTGAGTGTCGACCAGCAAGCGGCCTTCAACGCGGCGCAGCTGGCCGCCATGCCGTTCAACACGCCGCTGGTGCTGGACCTGGACGGCAACGGCGTCACCACGCTGGGGCTGGAGGCGGGCGTCCGGTTCGACCTGGCCGCCAGCGGCCGGCAACGGGCCACCGGCTGGGTCGGCGCGGGCGACGGCTTGCTGGCGCTGGACCGCAACCACAACGGCAGCATCGACGACGGCAGCGAGCTGTTCGGCTCGTCCACCCGCCTGGCCGCCGGCGGCACCGCCGTCAACGGCTACCAGGCGCTGGCGGAACTGGACGGCAACCACGACGGCATGGTCAGCGCGCTCGACGCCGGCTACAGCGACTTGCGCGTGTGGGTCGACGCCAATGCCGACGGCGTCAGCCAGTCCGGCGAGCTGAAGACGCTGGCGGAACTGCGCATCACCAGCCTGAACCTGGATGTGCAGCGGGGCGGCGCCGTCGATCACGGCAATCTCATCGGGCTGACGTCCAGCTACACCACCACCGACGGCCAGCAGCACGCGGCCGCCGACGTCTGGTTCCAGCAGGGCTTGAGCGCGCAGGTCAGCGGCATGGCGCAAGCCTTGTCCGCGTTCGGCGCCGGCGCGCAGCCGGCGCAAGCGCAGCAGGCCAGGCAGGGCTTCGACGGCGGCCCAGCGGCCGGTGCGCTGGCGGCCAACGCGGCGCGTCTGGCCGATGTGCTGCAACAGTTCCACGACCTCGGCCGCAACGCCGCGGGCTCCCAGGCGGACAGCGACACGCTGCGCCTGAAAGCCTTGCAGCAGACGGCCAGCCATGGCCTGCTGGCGGTGCCCAAATAGCCGGCAGTTCCGCACCAAACAACCGCCCGCCTGAACGCGCTCAAGATCGCGTTCAGTGCAGGCGGTTTTTTTTGCCCGCGCGCATAGCAAATCCTTAACCTTTCCTTTTCCCTCAACTCAAGCTCGCTACCACTTCATCAAAAAAAAAGGAAATACCATGACCTTCGACAGCAGCCTGACCCCGGAGCAGTTTGCCGCCGGCGGCACCCGTCTGATCAGCCGGCTCACCACCGCCGACCTGGCCCACCTGGGCGTGGAATACATCGCGGCGATGACCACGGCGCAGGCTAACACCCTGACCGCTCCGCAACTGG
Source organism: Duganella rhizosphaerae (assembly GCF_040364205.1). Lineage (NCBI taxonomy): Bacteria > Pseudomonadati > Pseudomonadota > Betaproteobacteria > Burkholderiales > Oxalobacteraceae > Duganella > Duganella rhizosphaerae. The sequence goes on along the minus strand of NZ_BPWK01000006.1, from coordinate 53,043 downwards.
CGGCGCTGCCGGCGGCCAGCGTCAGCGCGCTGCAGCCGGCCGACTTCGCGGCCTTGCGCACCTACTCGCTGAACCAGGTTTCGCAATCGACCGCCTTCATGGCGGCGCTGACGCCGGAACAACTGGCGGGGCTGACGGTGGGGCAGGCCGGACTGCTCAGCGCCAAGGGCATCCGCGGCCTGTCGCCCGAGGCGCTGGCCGCCATCGGCACCCGGCAGGTCAACGCGCTGGCGGTCGCGCTGATCGAGAACCTGCAGCCGGAGCAGGTGCATGCGCTGGGCACCGCGCAGATCGCCGCGCTCAAGCTCGGCCAGGTGGCCGCGCTGCCGCTGCTGCGCCGCGAGGGCGAGGACATGTTCAGCGCCGAGCAGATCGCGGCGTTTTCCACCCAGCAGATCGGCGCGCTGGGCACGGCGCTGATGAAGCAGCTGAGCGCCACCGAGCTGGCGGCGATAGAAACGGCCGATGTGGCGGCGCTGGGCTCGCGCCAGATCGGCGTGCTGAGCGCTGAGCAGCTGATGGCCCTGACCCTGGACCAGTTGCACGCGCTGCAGAGCCGCCAGGTGGCGGCGCTGGGCAGCCGCCAGATCCAGGCGCTCGATGCCGAGCGCATCCATGTGCTCAGCGCGGCGGTGATCGGCGCGTTCAGCACGGCGCAAATCCACGCGCTGCAAGCGGCCCAGCTGCATGCGCTGAGCAGCGCCCAGCTGGCCACGCTGACCGCGCGCCAGTTCGGCGTGCTGTCGACCGAGGACATCATGGCGCTCGACGGCGCCAGCCTGGCCGCGCTGCGGGTGGCGGTGATGGCGGGCTTGAGCTCGGCCCAGCTGGCGGCGCTGGGCGCCGGCGGCGACGGCGATTTCGGCCTGTTCTCGACCGCGCAGGTGGCGGCGCTGGGCAGCGCCGCGCTGTCCGGCCTGACGGCGCAGCAAGCGGCGCAGCTGACCAGCGCCCAGGCCGCCGCGTTGAGCGCGACGCAGCTGGGCAGCTTGTCGACCCAGGCCATCGTCGCGCTCGACGGCGGCGACCTGGCGGCCCTGAAGGCGAGCGCCATCGCCGGCCTCAAGACGCGCCAGATGGCCGCCCTGAACGGCGAACAATGGGCCGCGCTGACCACGGCGCAGGTGGCCATGCTGAGCAGCAGTCAGGTCAACGCGCTCGATGGCGACGCCTTCGCCGCCATCGAGACCGCCGACCTGGCCGCGCTGGGGGCGAACGCGATCGCCGGCCTGTCGACGCGCCTGCTGGCGCTGCTGGGCCCGGACCGCATCGCGGCGCTGACGCCGCGCCAGCTCACCGCGTTCGGCGCGGCCAGCCTGAACGCCCTGAGCATCGAACAATTCCAGGCCTTGAGCACGGCGCAGATCGCCAAGCTGAATCCGGCGTCGGCGGCCGGCCTGTCGACCGCCAACCTGGCGGCGCTGGCGCCGGCCGCGCTGGCGGCCTTGCCGGCGACGGTGTTCGGCGCGCTGAACTCGGCGCAGTTTGCGGTGCTGGGCGGGGCGGAGCACCAGATCGGCCTGCTCGGCACGGCGCAGATCGCCCAGCTGAAGCCGGCCGCGCTGGCCGGCATGACGGTCGAGCAGGCCTTCGCGCTGAGCACGCTGCAGGCGGCCACGCTGAGCGGCGCCCAGATCGCCGCGTTGTCGCTGGAGGCGGTGGCGGCGCTGGAGTCGCAGGACTTCGCGGCGCTCAGCGCGGCGGCGATCTACGGCTTGCGCACCGCGCAGCTGGCGGTGCTGGGCAGCGAACAGATCCTGGGGCTGACCACCAGGCAGGCGTCCGGCCTGGGCAGCCAGCACATCGCCGCCCTGTCGAGCGACGTGATGGCGCAGATGCAGACGGCGGAAATCGCCGCGCTGCAGGTCGGCGCCATCGTGGGCCTGCGCACCGACCAGTTGCAAGCCATGGGCAGCGACCAGATCAACGCGCTGTCGGCCGGCCAGGCTTCCATGCTCAGCAGCAGCCAGTTCGCCGCGCTGTCGGCCGAGGTGGTGGCCAATATGCAGCTGAGCGACCTGGCGGGGCTGAACACCTCGGTGATCGCCAACCTGACGCCGGCCACGCTGGCGGCGCTGACCAGCCGCCAGATCGGCGCGCTGGCCGGACGCCAGGTGGCGGCGCTGACCACCGCCGCGCTGGCCGGCCTGAGCCTGGAACAGTTCGCGGGGCTGACGGTCACGCAGTTCGGCGTGCTCAGTTCGCGCCAGTACCAGGCCCTGACCGCGGACGAAGTGGCGGCGATCCGCACCGGGCAGCTGGCGGCGCTGTCGTCGCAGGTGATAGGCAGCCTGAACACGGCGCAGCTGGCGGCCTGGTCGACCACGCAGGTGGGCGCGCTGAGCGCGGCGCAGGTAGGGGCGCTGGCGGCCTCGCAGTTGCGCGGCCTGGGCAGCGACGGCCTGGCCGCGCTGAGCACGACGGCGATCGGCGGCCTGAGCACCGGCGCCATCGCCCAGCTGTTGCCGGAACAGTTGCAGGCGTTCGGCACCGGGCAGATCGCCGCCCTGTCGCAGCGCCAGATCGCCGCGCTGCCGACCGCGCACATCACCGGCGGCGACGTGCTGACCACCGATCAGATCGTGGCGCTGACGTCGAGCCAGGTGGCGGCGCTGAGCAAGCCGCTGCTGGCGGCGCTGGGTTCGGACGATCTGGCGGCGATCGAAACGCGCGACCTGCGGGCCCTGAGCAGCGCGCAGCTGGCGGTGCTGTCGACCGCGCAGATCGGCGCGCTGACGACGGCGCAGGCGCTGGTGTTCACCACCGCGCAGACGGCCGGCCTGAGCACGGCGCAGCTGGCGGCGCTGGCGGCGGCCAAGCTGCCGCACCTGACGGCGCAGGGCGGCCCGTCCTTGCGGATGAAGGTGGGCGGCATGGTGGAGGCGCTGGCGGCCTTCGGCGAGGCCGGCCAGCCGGTCGCGGCCGGGCAGTCGCCGCTGACGATGCCGGGCGGGCTGAAGGAGGCGGCCGGCATGCTGGCCGCGCCGGATGGCTTGCGCTTGACTACCCTGCTGCCGGAGACGAAGGACTTGCTGGCGCCTCCGCGCAAGTAAGCGCGCACCCCGGCGGCCGAGCCGCAAGGAAGGGGTCTGACCCCGTACGGGGTCAGACCCCAGGTTTGCGGGTTACGTCAAAGCGGCTGGAACACGCCGGCCGCTTTGTTTTTCTGCACGTTATCCCACGCGAAGATCTTGCCGTTCATGGCCACGTACACGCCCGGCGGCAGGGTCTGCGCCACGCCGGCGGCGAAGCCCAGGTTGAACAGCGCGTCGGAATTGGCGATCTCGTAGGGGATCATGGCGCCGGTCAGCACGATGGTCTGGCCCAGGCCGGCCGGTCCCAGCACGGCGGCGGTCTGCGGCATGGTGTCGGTGCCGTGGATGATGACGATCGCCTTCTCGCCGGCGGCGCGGCACGAGGCCAGGATGCGCTCACGGTCGGCGTCCTGCATGTCCAGCGAATCCATCAGCGGCAACTGTTCCAGCGCCACGTCCACCGTCAGGCGGCAGCGCGCCAGCAGCGCCGGCACATGGCTGTCGGCGAAGCCCAGGGTGCCGTTCAGTTCGTTGTAGTGTTTGTCGAAGGTGCCGCCGGTGGCGAGGATGCGCAGGGTCATGATGAAAGCTCAGGCAGATTAAAATGATCTGCATCATAACCCATACCGCAAGCGCCCAAGAACGCGAAAAGAGTCCGTCGGCGGGCTGGAAAGTTGGGCATACTATGGCTACACTGGTTTCTTTGTTCGTTTCGATACCATGAAAGCGCTTGCCCCCGGAACCGTCATTTTCCATCGCCATCGCGGCTACGGCGTCATCACGTCGGTCAATTTGCTGACCGGCTGGATCTCGGCCCGTTTCGGCAGCGAGGCGAGGACGCTGGACTTGAACTTGTCCACCGACGAGGTGCAGTTCGCCGACGGCGAAGCCATCCTGTTCCGCCGCGCCCCGCCCGACCGCATGCCGCACGCGCGCCTGATGGCGCTGGTGCGCGCGCTGCACGAGGCCGGCTACCAGCGGCTCTACCTGTATTCCTGGCCCAAGCCGTCCGGCCTGCACTGGCGCTGGCACCTGTTCACCGGCCAGCGCGACTGGATGCAGCGTTCCTGGCGTGAGGGCTGGTATGGCTCGGGCGCCGACTACAACGTCAATCCGGTGCTGGGCTGGGGCGACACGCCGGGCGCCAGCACCGAGGAGCTGATCCACGCGCTGGCCAAATTCGACCCGCAAGGGCTGGCGCAGGCGCTGGGCCGCGACGAGGACCACACGGCCTGGTTCGCCAGCGTGTGCGATGCGCTGCTGCCGGGCTATATGTACAGCCTGGACATGCAGCGTGCCGACGGCGGCCCGCTGATCGACATGCCGCCGGTGCCGGTGGTGCCGGTGCGCGCCACCCTGCCGCCGTACGCCGGGCCGGACATCTGCTGGCCGCCCGGCTGGGCCGGGCTGTGGAGCAAGGTGCACGCCATGCCCGCCCCCCGCATCAACCTGACCGGCCTGCCGGAAATCCCCGAACAGACGGACTAGCGGGCGTTTGCCTGGTAGCCCGGGTTGTTGATCTTGTCGCAGCTGCCGGCGGCGAAATCGACGATGTTCTGGAACGCGTGGCGGAAATACAGCTCGTAGCTATCCTGCTCCACATAGCCCAGGTGCGGCGTGGCCAGCACGGTCGGCATGCGCAGCAGCGGGCTGTCGGCCGCCAGCGGCTCGGATTCGAACACGTCCAGCGCGGCGTAGCCCGGGCGGCCCTGGGGCAGCGCCTGCTCCAGCGCGCCGGGCTGCACCAGCTCGGCGCGGCTGGTGTTGACGAACAGCGCGCTCGGCTTCATGCGCGCCAGGTCGTCGGCGGTGACGATGCCGCGCGTGTCCGGGTGCAGCCGCAGGTGCAGGCTCAGCACGTCGGACTGCCCGAACAGCGCCGCGCGCGATTCCGCCGCCGCGTGGCCGTCGGCCACAGCCTTGTCGCGGCTGGACTGGCTGCCCCAGACGATCACCTTCATGCCGAAGGCGCGGCCGTAGCCGGCGATCACCTGGCCGATCTTGCCGTAGCCCCAGATGCCCAGCGTGCGGCCCTTGAGCACCACGCCCAGCCCGTTCAGCTGCGGGTTGATGGAGGCGGTCTGCCACAGTCCGTCCTTCAGGTTGGAGGCATAGGGCACGATCTTGCGCGCCGCCGCCATGATCAGCGCCCAAGTCAGCTCGGCCGGCGCGGTCGGCGAGCCGACGCCCTCGGCGATCGCGATGCCCAGCTCGGTCGCGGCCTCGACGTCGACGTGGCCGGCCAGCTTGCCGGTCTGCGAAATCAGCTTCAGATTGGGCAGCTTGGCCAGCAAAGCGCGGTTGAGCGCGGTGCGCTCGCGGATCAGCACCAGCGCGTCGAACGGGGCCAGGCGGATCGCCAGCTGGCCCAGGCCGCGGGTCGAGTTATTGAACACTTTAACGTCGTGTTCACGCAATAAAGCTAAGCAGGCCAGCGTGGCCGTGGCATTCTGATAATCGTCGAGAATCGCAATTTTCATGGAAGATAACCGATTTTATGAGGAATTTCGTAGGGAAATAACGGCTTGCAAAAGAACCCGAATAGCTTACTACTTTACTCAACTAATTCTCCTACATTTTTGACTGGAACAGCTATTGACGGGTGTACAATCGCCTCAAAAATAAGGCCTGTCGATGATCCATCCGGGCCGCGCAAGACCGCCGTGACCCCGCCGACCCATTTCGAATGGGCATCTGAGCGCAAGCCAAAAGCTGACGACGATCCTGCCGCATGCAGAATTTTAATTAGCATTGGAGGTAGTATGAATCAACCCGTCATGGGTGGCGTTGCAGCACTGCTCAACGTCCCAGCTTACATCAAGCAGCAAAAGTTGATCAACTGGGTAGCGGAAATCGCAGCCCTGACCAAACCGGACCGCATCTACTGGTGCGACGGCTCCCAGGAAGAGTACGATCGCCTGTGCGCTGAAATGGTTGCCGCCGGCACCATGAAAAAGCTGAACCAGCAACTGCGTCCGAATTCCTACCTGGCCTGCTCCGACCCGACCGACGTCGCGCGCGTCGAAGACCGCACCTACATCTGCTCCAACACCAAGGAAGAAGCCGGCCCGACCAACAACTGGATGGCGCCGTCGGAAATGCGCGCCACCCTGAACCCGCTGTTCGACGGCTGCATGGCCGGCCGCACGATGTACGTGGTGCCGTTCTCGATGGGCCCGCTGGGTTCGCCGATCGCCCACATCGGCGTGGAACTGTCGGATTCGCCGTACGTGGCGGTCAATATGCGCATCATGACCCGCATGGGCAAGGCCGTGTACGACGTGCTGGGCAGCGACGGCGAGTTCGTGCCGTGCGTGCACACCGTCGGCGCGCCGCTGGCCGCCGGCCAGAAGGATGTCGCCTGGCCTTGCAACGCCACCAAATACATCGTGCACTTCCCCGAGACCCGCGAAATCTGGTCCTACGGTTCGGGCTACGGCGGCAACGCGCTGCTGGGCAAGAAGTGCTTCGCGCTGCGCATCGCCTCGAACATGGGCCATCAGGAAGCCCAGGCCGGTGGCACCGGCTGGCTGGCCGAACACATGCTGATCCTGGGCGTTGAATCGCCGGAAGGCAAGAAGCACTACGTCGCGGCGGCCTTCCCTTCGGCCTGCGGCAAGACCAACTTCGCCATGCTGATCCCGCCGGCGAGCTTCGACGGCTGGAAAGTCACCACCATCGGCGACGACATCGCCTGGATCAAGCCGGGCGCCGACGGCCGCCTGTACGCGATCAATCCGGAAGCCGGCTACTTCGGCGTGGCGCCGGGCACCAACACCCGCACCAACTCGAACTGCATGGCATCGCTGGGTTCGGACACCATCTTCACCAACGTCGCGCTGACCGACGACGGCGACATCTGGTGGGAAGGCCTGACCAAGGAAGCGCCGTCGCACCTGATCGACTGGCAGGGCAAGGACTGGACGCCGGCCTCCGGCACCAAGGCCGCCCACCCGAACGCCCGCTTCACCGTGGCCGCGACCCAGAATCCGGTGATCGATCCGGCCTGGGACGATCCTGCCGGCGTGCCGATCTCGGCCTTCATCTTCGGCGGCCGCCGTTCGACCACCGTGCCGCTGGTGACCGAAGCGCGCAACTGGGTCGAAGGCGTGTACATGGCCGCGACCATGGGCTCGGAAACCACCGCCGCCGCCGCCGGCCAGATGGGCATCGTGCGCCGCGACCCGTTCGCGATGCTGCCGTTCATCGGCTACAACATGAGCGACTACTTCCAGCACTGGCTGAACATGGGCGAGAAGCTGGGCAAGGTCAACGCCGCCACGCTGCCGAAGATCTACTGCGTCAACTGGTTCCGCACCGACGACCAGGGCCACTTCGTCTGGCCTGGCTTCGGCGACAATATGCGCGTGCTGAAGTGGATGCTGGAACGCATCGAAGGCGTGGCCGGCGGCATCGAAAACATCTTCGGCACCACCCCGCGCTTCGGCGACCTGAAGTGGGACGGCATCCCGTTCTCGCCGGAAGAATTCGAAACGATCACCTCGATCGACAAGGACGCCTGGCGCGAAGAGCTGAAACTGCACGATGAACTGTTCGCCAAGCTGGCCTACCATCTGCCTACCGAACTGACCGCCGTCAAGGCTGAGTTGGAGAAGCGCCTGGCACGATAAGCCGGCCTGGAGGGGACCGAAAACGGCGCGCGTGGGTGATCCCATGCACGCTGTTTTTTTTTGCGCGAGGGACCAGCATGCTAGTATCGGCCGACTTCTTTTTCGATCGGATATTTCATGTCGCGTCTGCCAGCCCTGTTGCTTGTTTTGACCCTGCCTTTTGCCGCCGTCGCCGCCGACGATGCCGCGCTGGTCCATGCGAGGACGCTGCTGAAATCCACCATCCTGCTGGACGGCCACAACGACCTGCCCTGGACCATCCGCGAAGACCCGAAGGCGCCGATGGACGTGGAAGCCTACGACATGCGCAAGACCACCAGCGGCGAGACCGATGTGGCGCGCCTCAAGCAAGGCCAGTTGCGCGCGCAGTTCTGGTCGATCTTCGTGCCGGGCGAGACCAAGGAAGGCTACGCCAAAATGCAGCTGGAACAGTTCGACATCGCCAGGCGCATGATCGCCAGATACCCGGAGGCGATGGAGCTGGCGTTGTCGGTGGCGGACGTGCGCCGCATCGCCGCCCAGGGCAAGGTGGCGTCGCTGCTGGGCATGGAAGGCGGCCACGTGCTGGAAAACTCGCTGGGCGCACTGCGCGCCTACTACAGCCTGGGGGCGCGCTACATGACGCTGACCCACAACGTGACCTTGGACTGGGCCGATGCCGCGCTCGACGCTCCGCGCCACCATGGCCTGACCCCGTTCGGCAAGGAAGTGGTGCGGGAAATGAACCGCCTCGGCATGCTGGTCGATATCAGCCACGTCTCGCCCGACGTCATGCGCGACGTGCTCGACACCAGCGCCGCCCCGGTGATCTTCTCGCACAGCTCGGCGTTTGCGCTGGTCGCCCACCCGCGCAACGTGCCGGACGCCATCCTCAAGCGCATGGCCGCCAACGGCGGCGTGGTGATGGTCACCTTCGTGCCGCCGTTTGTGAACCGCGACGCCATGGCCTGGGGCGACGGACTGCAGAAACTGAGCAAGGGCATCGCCGGCGACGCCGAGCTCAAACGCATAGAAGACGCCCACACCAAGGAACACGGCCCATCGCCCAAGGCCACGCTCAAGGATGTGGCCGACCATATCGACTACGTCGCCAGGACGGCCGGCCACGACCACGTCGGCATCGCCAGCGATTTCTACGGCGGCGTCACGCCGGTGGGGCTGGAGGACGTGTCCAAATATCCCGACCTGTTCGCCGAGCTGATCCGCCGTGGCTGGAGCGACGCCGACCTGAAAAAACTGGCCGGCGAAAACATGCTGCGTACCTTGGAGCAGGCCGAAGGCGTGGCCCGGCGCTTGCAGGCGCAGCGGCCGCCGAGCACCGCCACCATCGCCACGCTGGACGGCAAAAAATAACGCTGGCTATTTCGCACAGGTGTGCTAAAGTTCGATCCATGGACACCCTGACCGCAAAAAGCGAAGCGACTTTCGCCACCATCATCGACGCCGCGCTGGACATGGCGGCGGCCGATGGCATCGGCAAGCTGTCGCTGGGCGAGCTGGCCAAACGCACCGGCATCAGCAAGAGCGGCGTGTTTTCCCGCGTCGGCTCGCTGGAGACCCTGCAGGCGGCCGTGCTGGACGAATACGACCGCCGCTTTGCGCGCGACATCTTCCTGCCCTCGCTGCAGCAGCCCAAAGGCTTGCCGCGTTTGATGGCGATGGTCAGCGCGTGGTCGCGGCGCGCCTGCAACGAAGGCTTGAGCAACGCCTGCCTGTACAGCGCCGGCGCGTTCGAGTTCGACGACCAGGCCGGACCGCTGCGCGACCGCCTGCAGCAGGGCGTGCTGGCCTGGCGCGCCTCGCTGCGCAAGACCATCCTGCAGGCGATGGAGCTGGGCCACCTGCGCCCCGACACCGACGCCGGCCAGCTGGTCTACGAAATCTACAGCCTGATCGTGGGGCTGATGCACGATACCCGTTTCCTGCGCGACGAGCAGGCCGGGCGCCATATGCAGCGCGCCTTCAGCCGGCTGATCTCGACCTACAAAAGCTTCAACGACATGGAATAAACCCGGCCGCAGCTCGTCTGCGGTTTTCTTGAAACTAATTTCGCACACATGTGCGAAAAGGAGAATGTGATGGCCGCCTTGCTGATGTTGATCCCCGTTGGACTATACTTTGCCTACCGCAGCCCGCTGTGGTGCGTCCTGCGTTCGCTACCGAGCTGCAACGAGGATTTCGTACTGTTCTGAGGACCGCTTGAACCGCAAACTGATCATCTTCGATTTCGACGGCACCCTCGCCGATACCCTGCCGGTGTTCGTCGATGTGTTCGACCAGGCCGCCGACAAATACGGCTTCAGGCGCATCGACCGCAGCCGCACGCAGGCGCTGCGCCAGCTCGACGCGCGGCAGATCATGGCGGTCCACGACATCCCGTTGTGGAAGGTGCCGGCCATCGCCACCTTCATGCGTTCCACCATGGGACGCAGCGTGGCCGACATCCGCCTGTTCGACGGCATGCCAGAGGTGCTGCACGCGCTCAAGGCGCGGGGTGTGATACTGGCCGTGGTCAGCTCCAACTCGCGCAGCAATGTGGTCAACGTGCTGGGACCGGAATTGGCCGGCCTGTTCAGCCATTTCGAATGCGGCGCCTCGCTGTTCGGCAAGCTGCCGAAGATACGCAAGGTGCTGGCCGCCGCCGGCGTCGCGCGCGAGCACACCATGCTGATCGGCGACGAGATCCGCGACGCCAAAGTCTCGGCCGAAGCCGGCGTGGATTTCGGCGCCGTGGCCTGGGGCTTCAACACGGTCGAGACGCTGATGGCGGAAAACCCGAGCCGGATATTCCGCGCCGCCGGGGACTTGCTGGCGCACTGATTTCGCCTGTCGCCGGAAAATGCATTTCATGCCCTTGTTTCAACATTCCAGCGCAATTCACGCGCGCCGGGGCGGCTGTCGGCCTACAGTGCATGCTCAACATTTTTCCTGATAGGCCTATAGACATGACAACTGCAACTACCCGTATCGGCGTCGCCAGCGCCCTGTTGTTTTCCCTGATCCTGGGCGTGGCCCATGCCGACACGGCAGCTCCCGACCTGGCGGGTCGCCGCGAAGCACTGAACTCCCTGATCAAGGAGCAGTGGGAATACACGATGCGCTCCAGCCCTGAGTGGGCGTCGCTGCTGGGCGACAAGCGCTACAACGACAAGTGGTCCGACTTCTCGCAGGCCGGCATCGACGCCGACCTCAAGGTCACGGCCGACTTCCTCAAGCGCTTCGAAGCGGTCGACACCTCCGGCTTCCCCTTGCAGGAACAGCTGAACCGCGAACTGATGGTGCGCCAGCTGCGCCAGAACGTGGAAGGCGGGCGCTTCAAGGAATGGGAGATGCCGCTGGCGCAGAACTCCGGCATCCACATCGACGCGCCGCAGCTGGTGTCGGCGCTGCCGTTCGACACCGTCAAGGACTACGAGGACTACATCGTCCGCCTGCACGCGCTGCCGAAACTGTTCGACGAGACCCGGGTGCAGATGGAAAAAGGCGTGCACGACAAGCTGATGCCGCCGAAATTCCTGATCCCGAAAATCGTCAAGCAGTGCGAGGACGTGGCGGCCATCAAGCCGGCCGATTCGCCGTTCGCCGAGCCGCTGAAGAAATTCCCGAAAGAGTTTTCGGACGCCGACAAGGCGCGCCTGAGCAAGGAAGTGCTGGCGGCGGTGCAGAAGGACGTGATCCCGGCCTACAAGAAGCTGGCCGTGTTCACCAAGACCAAGTATGCGCCATACGGCCGCATGGACGTAGGCATGTGGTCGCTGCCCGATGGCGCGGCGCGCTATTCGTACAAGGCCAAGTCCTCGACCACCACCGAGATGTCGCCGGAAGCGATCCATCAACTGGGCCTGTCCGAGGTCAAGCGCATCGAAGCGCAGATGCTGGCGACGGCGCAAAAGCTGGGCTACAAGGACCTGAAGAGCTTCAACAAGGCGGTGGCCGCCAAGCCGGAGCTGCATCCGAAATCGCGCCAGGAAATCATCGACCTGTACCAGAAATATACGGACCAGATGTACACCCAGCTGTCGCAGCAGTTCGGCGTGCTGCCGAAGGGTAAAGTGGAAATCAAGCCGGTGGAGGAATTCCGCGAGAAGGGCGCATCCGCTGCGGCGTACATGCCAGGTTCGCCGGACGGCAAGCGCGCCGGCCGCGTGATGGTCAACACCGGCGACTTCGAGCACCGCTCGACCATCGACATCGAAACCACGGCGCTGCACGAAGGCGTGCCGGGCCACCACATGCAGCTGACCATCGCGCAGGAGATCGAAGGCTTGCCGACCTTCCGCCAGCAGGGCAATTACACGGCCTATGCCGAAGGCTGGGCGCTGTACTCGGAGCGGCTGGGCGAGGAGCTGGGCTTCTACCAGGACCCGTACAGCTATTACGGCCACTTGCAGGATGAGATGCTGCGCGCGATCCGCCTGGTGGTGGACACGGGCCTGCACTACAAGAAGTGGAACCGCCAGCAGGTGGTGGACTTCTTCCACGACCACTCGGGCATCGAGGAAGTGGAAGTGCAGAGCGAGACCGACCGCTACATCGTGTGGCCGGGCCAGGCGCTGGGCTACAAGATCGGCCAGCTGAAGATCCTCGAACTGCGCGACTATGCCCGTAAAGAGCTGGGCACCGGCTTCGACATCCGTCAGTTCCACGACCAGGTGCTGGGCGCGGGCGCGTTGCCGATGGATGTGCTGGAATCGCACATCAAGGACTGGGTCGGCGCCGAGAAGTTGAAGCAGACCCGCGTCACTGCGCAGTAAAGGCTGTCACCCCGCACTGCGGCTGAAAGGGGTCTGACCCCGTACGGGGTCAGACCCCGGCGTCCGGGTTGCGGGTCTACGTCTGCGCTTATTTCAGCAACGGCCCCAGATACTTGCCGGTCACGCTGGCGGGATTGGCCGCCACGTCTTCCGGCGTGCCGGCGGCGATGATCTTGCCGCCGCCGGCGCCGCCTTCCGGTCCCAGATCGACGATCCAGTCGGCCGTCTTGATGACGTCCAGATTGTGCTCGATGATGACCAGCGTGTTGCCCTGGTCGCGCAGACGATGGATCACCTTCAGCAGCAAGTCGATATCGTGGAAGTGCAGGCCGGTGGTCGGCTCGTCCAGGATGTACAGCGTACGTCCGGTGTCGCGCTTGGACAGCTCCAGCGACAGCTTGACGCGCTGCGCCTCGCCGCCCGACAGCGTGGTCGCGCTCTGGCCCAGCTTGATGTAGCCCAGGCCCACGTCCAGCAGCGTGTGCAGCTTGCGCGCGATCAGCGGCACCGGCTTGAAGAACTCGTGCGCATCCTCCACCGTCATGTCGAGGATCTCGGTGATGTTCTTGCCCTTGTAGTGCACTTCCAGCGTTTCGCGGTTGTAGCGCTTGCCGTGGCAGACATCGCACGGCACGTACACGTCCGGCAGGAAGTGCATCTCGACCTTGATCACGCCGTCGCCCTGGCAGGCTTCGCAGCGGCCGCCCTTGACGTTGAACGAGAAGCGCCCGGCGCTGTAGCCGCGCTCCTTGGCGGTCGGCACGGTTGCGAACAGGTCGCGGATCGGCGTGAACAGACCGGTGTAGGTGGCGGGGTTCGAGCGCGGCGTGCGGCCGATCGGCGCCTGGTCGACCGAGATCACCTTGTCGAAGTGTTCCAGGCCGCTGATGGAATCGTGCGGCGATGGTTCGGTCTGCGAGCCGTACAGGTGGCGCGACAGGGCCGGATACAGCGTGTCGTTGATCAGCGAGGACTTGCCGGAACCGGACACGCCGGTCACGCAGGTCATCAGGCCGACCGGCAGGTGCAGGTTGACCTTCTTCAGGTTGTTGCCGGTGGCGCCGGTGATGACCAGCTGCTTGTCCGGATCGGCCACGTGGCGCTTCTTCGGCACGGCGATCTTCAGCGTGCCTTTCAGGTACTGGGCCGTCAGCGAATTCTTGTTCTTCAGGATGTCCTGCAACGTGCCCTGGGCGATGATGTCGCCGCCATGCACGCCAGCGCCCTTGCCCATGTCGACGATGTAGTCGGCGGTGCGGATCGCGTCCTCGTCGTGCTCCACCACCAGCACGCTGTTGCCGATGTCGCGCAGGTGCTTGAGCGTTTCGATCAGGCGGTCGTTGTCGCGCTGGTGCAGGCCGATCGACGGTTCATCGAGCACGTACATCACGCCCGTCAGGCCGGAGCCGATCTGCGAGGCCAGGCGGATGCGCTGCGCTTCGCCGCCGGACAGCGTGTCGGCGCTGCGGTCCAGCGACAGGTAGTCGAGGCCGACGTTGTTGAGGAACTGCAGGCGCGAGATGATCTCCTTGACCACGCGGTCGGCGATCTCTTTTTTCGCGCCCTTCAGCTTGAGCTGTTCGAAGAAGGACAGCGTGTCGCGCAAAGGCTTCTCGGCGATCTCGTAGATGGCCTTCTCCTGCTTGCCGGTGCCGACCTTGACGAAGCGCGCTTCCACCCGCAGGCGCGCGCCATGGCAGGACGGGCACTGCTTCTCGTTGATGAACTTGGCCAGCTCTTCTTTGACCGCCATCGAATCGGTCTCGCGGTAGCGGCGTGCCAGGTTGGTGACCACGCCTTCGAACGCGTGTTCCTTGATGACGGTGCGGCCGCGCTCATTGACGTAGGTGAACGGGATGTGGGTCTTGCCCGAGCCGTGCAGGATCACTTCCTGCGCGGTCTTCGGCAGCTGCTCGTACGGCAGGTCCAGGTCGAACTCGTAGTAGGCCGCCAGGTTGGACAGCATCTGGAAGTAGAACTGGTTGCGGCGGTCCCAGCCCTTGACGGCGCCGGAGGCCAGAGACAAATTCGGGAAGGCGACGATGCGCTTCGGATCGAAGAACTCGATGTGACCGAGGCCGTCGCATTCCGGGCAGGCGCCCATCGGGTTGTTGAACGAGAACAGGCGCGGTTCCAGCTCCTGCAGCGAGTAGCCGCACTCGTTGCAGGCGAACTTGCTGGAGTAGACGTGTTCGGCGCCGCTGTCCATCTCCAAAGCCACGGCGCGGCCGTCGGCCAGGCGCAGCGCGGTCTCGAAACTTTCGGCCAGGCGCTGCTTGATGTCGGCGCTGACCTTGACGCGGTCGATCACCACGTCGATGGTGTGCTTCTCGGTTTTCTTCAGCTTGGGCAGGTCGTCCACTTCGTAGATCTTGGCGTCGTGGGTGCCGCTCTGCACGCGGAAGCGCACGAAGCCCTGGGCCTGCATCTGCTCGAACAGGTCGGAGTGCTCGCCCTTGCGGTTGGCCACCACCGGCGCCAGGATCATCAGCTTGGTCGCTTCCGGCATGGCCAGCACGGCGTCGACCATCTGCGAGACAGTTTGCGCGGCCAAGGCATGGTCCGGGTGGTTGATGCAGTACGGCGTGCCGACGCGCGCGTACAACAGGCGCAGGTAGTCGTGGATCTCGGTCACGGTGCCGACCGTCGAACGCGGGTTGTGCGAGGTGGCTTTCTGCTCGATCGAGATGGCCGGCGACAGGCCTTCGATCAGGTCGACGTCCGGCTTCTCCATCAGTTGCAGGAACTGGCGGGCATAGGCCGACAGCGATTCCACATAGCGGCGCTGGCCCTCGGCGTACAGCGTATCGAACGCCAGCGAGGACTTACCGGAGCCGGACAGACCGGTAATCACGATGAGCTTGTTGCGTGGCAGGTCGAGGTTGATGTTTTTGAGGTTGTGCGTGCGTGCGCCGCGGATGCGGATCTGTTCCATGGATTTTTTGCCTTTCGGGTCAACCCGTTACTATAGCCGGGTTTGATTACTTGCGCCGACCTTGCGCTGGATCGCGTTCCGGTGGCTTGACACTGTATATAATACCAGTATTTTCTTGCGGCGTTACAAGTTGGTCTGCACGGAAATTTCGGTGGCCGGTCGGCGGCATCGTCTATAATCGTCGTTTAGCATTTGTTAAACAGCCCGCTTTTGCGGCCGCCGTTACTCAGGAGTTTCATACATGGCATCAGTCAACAAAGTCATCATCGTCGGCAATCTGGGTCGCGATCCGGAAATTCGCTACATGCCTAGCGGTGACGCGATCGCCAACATTGCTGTGGCGACATCGTACAAATCGAAGGACCGCAACACCGGCGAGCAGAAAGAGCTCACCGAGTGGCACCGTATCTCGTTCTTCGGCCGCCTGGCTGAAATCGTCGGCCAGTACCTGAAAAAAGGTTCGTCGGTCTACGTCGAAGGCCGCCTGCAGACCCGCAAGTACACCGACAAAGACGGCGTAGAGAAATACGCGACCGACATCATCGCCGAGCAGATGCAAATGCTGGGTGGCCGTCAAGGCATGGGTGAAGGCGGCGGCATGGACGACGGCGGCGGCTACGAAGCCCCGCCACAGCAGCAGCGCCAGGCACCGGCACCGCGTCCGCAGATGGCGCCACCGGCGCCAGCCCCGCGCCCGGCTCCACGCCCAGCGCCGAACTTCTCGGACATGGATGACGACATCCCGTTCTAAGATCGACTTCTTTGAAGTTGTAAACGAAAGGCCCGCAGCTCACGCTACGGGCCTTTTTTCTTGACCTGCGTCTCTATATTTTCTCCACAATTAGTAGCGATAATGGTCCTGTCTTCCACCCGCTACTGAAAGGACTACCATGTTCCGCATCGCCACTCTCGCCTTGCTGCTCGCCGCCGCCAACGCCTACGCCCAGCAGCAACCCGCTCCGCAGAACCAGCCCCAGGAGCATCGCGGCCCGCCGCAGGAAGCTTTCGATGCCTGCAAGGGCAAGAAGGAAGGGGACACCGCGCAAATGAAAACGCCGCGTGGCGATTCGATGGCCGGCACCTGCCGCATGGTGCTGGTGCCCAGCCGTGCTCCCGCCGAAAAGACGCCACCCCGCGAACGTCCGCCGGCCAAATAAAGGCAGCGCAGCCATGCTGGACGACGGCGTCAGGCCGACCCTGAGCTGTACCGATCACGGAGAAATGCGCGACTTGCCAAGGGCAACGCGTGTTAATCTCAATTTTTTGATCAAGACAAGGGGCACGCTTGCGTCACGAACCGGTACAGCGTCAGGTGGCGTTGGTCAGCTACGGCACTCAATTCCTGGGCAACAAGCTGGCGCTGGAGGACTGGTACCGCCACGGCATTTTCTTCGGCGCGCGCCTGCAGTTTCGCGAATTGGCCGACAACGCCTTGCTGGCCGATGACTTCACCTTGTGGCTGGGCATATTGCGGCAGTGCGGCGCCACGCGCTTGTCGCTGCACCTGTGCACCGAATTCGATCTCGGCGTGGAGCGCGCCACGCGCGGCGGCGAGTATGTGGTGGTCGTGCACTACGCGGACCGTCATGAAATCTGGGTCGTGGGGGAAGAGCGGGCCGCGTGGCTGGCGCATCCCTTGCTGCCCGGCGATGCGGGCTTCCCCGCGTTCCCGGACGCGACCCACTGGGGCGGCGAACTCGATAGCTATTGGCGCGTCGCCGAGCGGCCAGGCACGCTCGACGTGCCCGAAACCAACTGGAAGCAGTTGGCGGCCACCATCGCCGCCGATCTCGCTATCCGTGTGCCGTCCAGCCTGGTGCCTGCCGGGCCGGTTTTCCTGTTCGGGCAGGAGCCGGAATCGTGGGCGAAACTTCCGCTGTTTCCCAAGTCTTCGGTGGCCGCGCCGGCGCATCATCTGCTGGCGACGCTGTACCGGGAGCAGGCGACGTTTTCCAATGATACGAATCCGAAGAACGAAGGCAGCCACTATCAACATCTGGATGCCGAAGCTGCGGCGAACATGGAAAATTGGGGACGTCGCCTCGACAGTTGGGTGATCGAAACGCAGTTGCGCTGCGCGAACGAGTGCCGGTCCTGATCGGCTTGGCGTTCGCGCAGGTGCGGTTCAACGCGGCAGCGCCCTTTCGACATTGACCCGCGCCAGCGCGAACGCCTGGCGCAACACCGCCAGGTCGCCGATGTGGTTGGACAGCAGCAGGATCAACTGGTCGCTCAGCATTTTGCTCTGATTCTCGTCCAGGTCCTGGTGCGAGTCGCTGAGCATGGCGTAGAAATCATCGTAGTCGGCCAGGTTCTGGCCCAAGTTCAGTGGCAGGTTCATATTTGCTCCTAGGCCGTCAGCAGGCGGCCGGCCGCCAGGCCCCACAGTGTGCGCAGCGACAGCACCAGCACCGCGGCCGTCAGTAGCAACAGCAGGATCACGGCGATCCAATGCAGCACGGCGCCGCCGACCGCGTTGGCGTAGATCAGCGCGGCGTTGGCCAGCGCCGCCATCGGGAAGCCGATCGCCCACCACGACGGCGAGAACGGCGCCGGCTTCACCGCCAGGCGATAGCCGATGATGGCGAACAGGAACAGCGCGAAGTAGAACAGCAGCGCCGCAAACATGTCCACTTGGTGCACCAGGTTGACGTAGGCGATGAAGCCGACCGCGAACGGCGCCACCAGGATCATCTTGGACGGCCGCATCGGCGCGGCCAGCGGCTCCTGGTGCACCAGCCGCGAGAAGATCAGCACGAAGAACACCAGCGCGCTGACGGCGCCGATGGCGGCCGCGAACAGGTTCACTTCATGTGCCCAACCGGCCGTCAGCGCGCCGCCCGTGACCACGATATCGAGGCTGCCGACGCCGGCGATCAGCCAGGCCGGCACCACGCTGGTGGGCGCGGCGTTGCCGTTGAGCAGACGGGAAATCATGACCACGCTCAGCGCCAGCGTGGCGACGCTGCCGATGCTCCACACCACCAGCTGGGCCGGCGCGCTGTAGCCGCCGATCACGCTCGACAGCAGCAGCACGCTGATGCCCACCGTGCCGAAGAAGCTGCCGATCACCGGATGCGAAAATTCGTGCTTGACCAGCTCGGGATGCCTGAGCAGCTTGGCGAGATAGGACAGCGCCAGCACCACGAACAGCGCCAGCGCGGCGACGCCGATCGCGTTCGACACCGCGATGTCGGCGCCGTAGGTCTTGCTGGCCAGGCGCCAGGCCAGCGCCAGGCCGGCCACGCTCATCACCGAGCCGAACAGACTGACGGGCAGGTAGCGAATAGACGGCATGGCGCGCGCGGGCAGGGCGGGGTGTGTTTGAGCGGATTCCATCATGACTCCAGTGGGTTTTTTGCGTGAGGCCATTCTGCCCCGGCGCCGCCCGCCCGTGAGCGGGCTGACCCAAAAGGAATGCCGGATGTCCCCAAATCCGCTAAGCGGCCCGTCCGTGGTCGCCGGCGCGGAAGCGTTCGCGGTACAGCTTGGGCGTGGTGGCCAGCTGGCGCGAGAAGATCATGCGCATCTGGGTGGCGTTGCTGAAGCCGCAGCGGAAGGCCACCGTCTTCAGCGGCACGTCGGTCTCCTCCAGCAGCTTGCGGGCGAAATCGATGCGCACCTGGTCGACGAACACCGACGGCGTCACATGCGCATGCTTGGCGAAAGCGCGCGAGAAGGTGCGCCGGGAGACGCCCACCGCGTCGGCGATCTCCTCGATGGTCAGGGCGTCGCTGATGTGGTCGGTCACATGCTTCAACACCTTGGCCACCAGCGAGTCCTCGTCCGGGCCGACCGCCAGGTAGGGACTGTACTGCGACTGCCCGCCGTCGCGGCGGATGTAGACGATCAGGCGCTTGGCCACCTTCATCGCCAGTTCGTGGCCCCAGTCCTCGGCGATCAGGGCCAGGCACAGGTCGATGCCGGCGGCGACGCCGCCGCAGGTGAACAGGTTGCCGTCGCGCACGAAGATCTTGTCGGGCCGCACATTGGCGCCGGGGAACTGGGTCGACAGCCGTTCGGCGTGGTCCCAGTGGGTGGTGATTTCGCGACCACCCAGCAGGCCGGCGTGGCCCAGCAGGAACACGCCGTTGCATACCGCGCCGTAGCGGCGGGCGCCGCGCGCGCGCTGCTTGAGCCAGTCGACCAGGGCCGGCTCCGGCCGGTAGTCCGGGAAGCGCGGGCCGCCGGCCACCAGCAGCATGTCGCTGTCGGCGTGGTGGTTCAGGTAGTCGCAGTGGACCTTGAACTCGATGCCGCTGGAGCACAGCACGCTGTCCGGACGGCCGCCGGCCAGCGTGATCTCATAGTGCTGCTCCTTGGGCAGCAAGCTGTTCGCCTCGGCGAAGACGTCCAGCGGACCCGCCACGTCCAGCGCCTGCACGCCATCCAGCACCAACAGGGTTATCTTCACCGTATCCCGCCTTTTTTCGAAGTAGCAATGTCCAGACTATGATAAGCCATACGGCGGGTCATACGGCGGGCGGGCGTGGCGGCGGCATGCCGGGCCGATCGGCCGTCCCGCCGGCCGGCCGCTCATCCCCGCCGGCCGCCGCTCGGCACTTTTTCGTGCCGGACGCCGGGGTTTGCCCAAAATGGCCGCTTTCCACCCGAAAGCGAGACCATGAAACTGCTCCCATTGATCGCGTTGTTGCCGCTGGTGCTGGCCGCCTCCGCCGCCCCGTTCGACACCCAAGGCTACGATCGCCAAGTCCGGCCCCAGGACGACCTGTTCCGCGCCGTCAACGGCGGCTGGCTGAAAACCACCGAGATCGCGGCCGACCGCTCGGACGCCTTCGGCGCGGACCTGCCCGCCATCGCGTCCGAACGCGTGCGCGCCTTGCTCAGCGAGCTGGCGGCCAAGCCGCAGCCGGCGGGCAGCCTGGCGCAGAAGGCCGGCGCCTACTACGCCAGCATTGTCGACACCGCCGCCATCGACGCCGCCGGCCTGGCGCCGGTGCAGGCGCTGCTGGCGGACATCGACGCCATCGGCGACCGCGCCGCGCTGGCCCGCTGGCAGGGCGCGATGCAGGGCAGCCTGGCGACGCCGGTCTGGCTGTGGGGCGGCTTCGCCGACTTCAAGGACCCGGGAGTCAGCCGCGCGCTGGCCTGGCAGGGCGGCCTGGGCATGCCGGATCGCAGCTACTACCTGAACGATGGCGACGCCCGCATCGGCGCCGTGCGCGCCGCCTACCAGCGCTACCTGGCCGCGCTGGCGGCCTTGGCCGGCATGCCGCAGCCCGAGCAGGCCGCGCAGCAGGTGCTGGCGCTGGAGCGGCGCATCGCCCTGGCCCACGTCGGCCAGGACGAGGCGCGCGACCCCGGCAAGATGTACCACCCGCTGACGGCGGCGCAGTTGAACCAGGCCGCGCCCGGCTTCGACTGGCCGGCCTTCCTGCACGCGGCCGGCATGGCGGACGGCGCCACGGTCACGGTGGCGCAGCTGCCGGCGGCGGTGGCGATCGCCCGCCTGTACGACGAGGTGGCGCTGGACCAGTGGCGCCAGTATGCCAAGCTGCACGTGCTGATGGAGGCGGCGCCGGTGCTGCCGCAGGCCTTCCGCGACGCCCACTTCGCCTTCAACGGCAAGGCGCTGGCCGGCGCCGCCGCGCCCGAGCCGCGCTGGCAGAGCGCGATCGACCAGCTCAACGCCGGCCTCGGCGACGCGGTCGGCCACCTGTACGTGGCGCGCTATTTCCCGGCCGCCGACCGGGCCCGCGTCCAGCGCATGTTCGAGCAGGTGCGCGCGGCCTACGGCGCCGCGATCGCCCACGGCAGCTGGATGAGCGCGCCCACCAGGGCGCAGGCGCTCGCCAAGCTGGAGCGCATGCAGGCCAAGATCGGCTATCCCGAACGCTGGACCGACTACGGCGCGCTCGACATCCGCGCCGGCGACGCGCTGGGCAACCGCCGCCGCGCCCAGCGTTTCGAGTGGCTGCGCAAGGCGGCGCAGTCGGGCGGCCCGGTCGACCGCGGCGCCTGGATGATGGCGCCGCAGACCGTCAACGCCTACTACGATCCCTCGCTCAACGAGATCGTGCTGCCGGCCGGCATACTGCAGGCGCCGCTGTTCGATCCCAAGGCGGACGACGCCGCCAACTACGGCGCCATCGGCGCCATGATAGGCCACGAGCTGAGCCACGGTTTCGACACCATGGGCAAGCAGTTCGACGGCGCCGGCGTGATGCGCGACTGGTGGTCCGGCGCCGACCAGGCCGCCTTCGACGCGCTCGGCGCGCGCCTGAGCGCCCAGTTCGACGCCTACCAGCCGCTGCCCGGCCGGCATGTCGACGGCAGGCTGACCTTGCCGGAAAACCTGGCCGACCTGGCCGGCCTCGAAGTGGCGCTGCAAGCCTACCGCCGTTCGCTGGGGGGCAAGCCGGCGCCGGTGATCGGCGGCTACAGCGGCGAGCAGCGCTTCTTCCTCAGCTATGCGCGCAGCCAGCGCATCAAGCTGCGCGCCGAGCGCCAGGCCGCGCTGCTGGCCAGCGATCCGCACGCGCCGGGCGAGTTCCGCGTCAACGGCGCCGCCGTCAACGTCGACGGCTTCCACCGCGCCTTCGGCACCCGGCCCGGCGACGTCATGTACAAGGCGGTTTCCGAACGGCTGCGCATCTGGTAACGTGCGTCAAACACAACAGGAGTCACAGATGCAGCAGCAGTTCTTTCCGCGCGCGCCGGAATTCTGGTTTTTCCACGCCGGCGCCATGCTGCTGACCGCCGGGCTGACGCTGGCGTCGGCGCTGCTGTGGGACCAGTTGTCCGGCAACGTGCTGTGGTCCTCGCTGGCCTGGATGCCGCCCTACACGCTGGCGGTGCTGGCCTTCCGCTGGTGGTACCTGCGCCGCTGCGGCGGGCGCCGGGCGCCGCCGGCCATGCGCCGCCTGGTGCCGGCCGTGGTGCTGTACGCCACCGTGGCCGGGGTGCTGGTGATGCTGGCGGTGACGGCCGTCATGGCGCCGTTCTACTGGACGCAGATGTATGTGCCGCAGTTGCGCTCGGGCCTGCTGCTGTCGCCGTTCCAGTTCGTCTGGCGCTCGGCCCTGAGCGGCGGCTTCCAGACCCAGTTGCTGATCGGCGCCTGGATCTTCGTCTACGTGGGCGCGACCCGCAACCAGGCCGCCAGCGTCGCCGAGCTGCTCAACGAACGCCTGCAGGGCACGCTGAAGGAAGCCCAGCTGAGCAGCCTGGCCAGCCAGCTCAACCCGCACTTCCTGTTCAACGCGCTCAACAACATACGCTTCATGATCCACGAGGACGCCGGCCGCGCCGACAGCACGCTAGTGGCGCTGTCGGACCTGCTGCGCTACTCGCTCGAAAGCGCGCGCTGCGACACCGTGCCGCTGCAGCAGGAAATCGCCATGGTCGAGCGCTACGTGGCGGTGGTCGAGATCCAGCTGGAGCGGCGGCTGGCGTTCGCGCTGCGCTTGCCGCCGGGCTTGCGGGCGTGGCGGGTGCCGCCCATGCTGTTGCAGATGCTGGTGGAAAACGCCGTCAAGCACGGCATCGAGCCGGCGCGGCGCGGCGGCCGGCTGACGGTGACGCTGGCCGAGCAGGGCCAGCTGCTGAACTGCCGCATCGTCAACGACGTCGATCCGGCCGCCGAGCACGCCGGCGCGGCGGCCGGCATCGGCATCGGCCTGCAGAACATCGAACGGCGGCTGCAGCTGCTGTACGGCGGCGCGGCCGGCGTGGCGCTGCGCCGCAGCGCCACCGAGTTCGACGTCACGGTCAGCTTGCCCTGGGAGTGCGCGCAATGAAAGTGGTGGTGGTGGAGGATTCGCGCCTGGCGCGCGAGGGCCTGGTCAGGATGCTGCGCGCGTTCGCGCAGATCGAGATCGTCGGCGTGGCCGAGGACGCCGACGCGGCGCTGGCGCTGATACGGCGCACCGCGCCGGACGTGCTGTTCCTCGACATCCACCTGCCCGGCGCCTCCGGCTTCGAGCTGCTGGCGCAGCTCGACACCGTCCCGGCGCTGGTGTTTACCACCGCGTATTCCGAATACGCGATCCGTTCGTTCGACTTCAACACGGTCGACTACCTGCTCAAGCCGATCAGCGCCGAGCGGCTGGCGCAGGCGGTGCGCAAGCTGTCCGGCCCGGACGAGGCGGCGCCGGCCGAGGCCTGGCAGCCGGTGCTCGAGATCGGCAGCAGGATCTTCGTCAAGGACGGCGAGCGCTGCCACCTGGTGGCGCTGGAGACGATCCGCTACATCGAGAGTTGCAAGAACTATGCGCAGATCTTTTTCGGCGACCAGCGCGCCTATGTGAAGAAATCGCTGAGCGCGATCGAGGCGCGGCTGCCGCCGCAGCATTTCTTCCGCGTCAGCCGGCAGCACATCGTCAACCTGCATGCGATCACCGGCATCGCCGAGGCGATCCACCAGGGCTACGACATCACGCTGAGCGGCGGCACGGTGGTGGCGGCGTCGCGCCGGCACGCGGCGCAGCTGAAGGAGCTGCTCAGCCTGTAGCGGCGGCCTGCGGCGCTCATTTGGGCGGCGCCGCGCCGAAAAAAACCTGCGACGCGAATGCCAGCGCGTCGTGGCGCGACTGCCGCAGCGCGGCGTCGTTGCGGCCGACGTGCACGCCGCGCCTGACGCAGCCGGCGAAGTATTCGCCCACCCTGGCCGCCGCGATCGGCGCGCCGGCCGGCTCGGTGCGCAGGGTCCAGTTGGACAGGTCCCAGCGCACCACCTCGCAGGCGATGCCGGTGGTGGCCTGCGGCAGCAGGCGCACCGGGTAGTTGCCGTCCCACGAGTGGTGGGCGCCGGCGTACTTGATGGTGCGGATGCCGGCGCCGGCCGCCGCGTACTGCGCCGCCAGCTGCTCGCAGGCGGCCGCGCCGGTGTAGTCGTCGGCCTCGCCCACCAGGTTCAGCATCGGCGCCCGGCTCAGCTCCGGCGACCAGTACACCTGGCCGCAGCCGGCGTACACCGGGATGTGCAGCGCGAAGCGCAGCTCCGACTTGATCACCGCGCGCCGCAGCGGCTCGACCGCGCTCTGGAAGGCGACGCTGCCGCCGCGCGAGAAGCCCATCACGCCGATGCGCGCCGGGTCGGTGCGCGGATGCGTGGCCAGCAGCTGCAGCGCCTGCAGGCTGTCGATCAGGTTGGCCGCCGCCGGCACCAGGCTCTGGTCCTCCACCGTGCGCCTGACGCCGCGCGGCTCGAAGCTGCTGACCTCGATGCCGCCGCTTGGGGGTGTAGCTGTCGAACTCGATGCGCCCCTGACTGGCGGCGTTCAGTTGCTGGGCGTGCGGGGCGCTGGCGGCCAGCAGCAGGGCGGCCGGCAGCAGCAAGGCGGTGGGTTTCATCGGGGCGGCGTCCATAAGTTTGTTTTATTGACAATATGAATACCATTTCAGCCACGTTTTTGCAACAGCCGCCAGGCCGGCTGTTCAGCTGAAAGCGACTTCGTGTAATACTGGCCTGACGTGAGTTCGCTACGGGGGCAGTGCCATGTCTGCATCTGAAACACGATCCTATGCCGCGACCGCCAGCGAAGCGGCCGTGGTGGAACAGCTGCTGCAAACCCTGCGCACCTGCCTGATGGCGCAGGAGATGCCGCACTACGCCCCGACCCTGCAACAACTGGCCGGCTGCCGCCTGAACGGCTCGCAGGCGCTGGAGCTGGCGGCGTTCCAGCTGCTGGCGCGGGCCGCCGACGCCGCCGTCGCCGCCGACACCCTGCTGCTGCCGGCCAGGAATCTGCAGCTGCAGGCGCAAACCGAACAGCACCCGCTGGCCCAGGCCGCCGCCTTGCGGGCGCTGCACTGGGTGCAGATGCGCCTGCGCCTGCACCACGCCGCGCTCGACAGCCTGGCCAAGGCCGCCGAGCTGTATGCGCGCTGCGCGCTGCCGCGCCTGGCCACGCAGATGCGGGCCAGCCGCTGCCGCGTGATGCTGGGCGCCGAGATGTACCTGGAGCTGCTGCCATTCTGCACCGGCATGCTGGCCGAGCCGGGCGAGCTGACGCCGTCCGTCCATGTCATGCTGCTCGACAGCGCGGCCTCGGGCGCCTACTACCTGGCGCTGGAGGAGCCCGACGACGACGCCGCCGCGCCGCTGTGGCGCGACTGCCTGGCGCGGCGCGAGCTGGTGCTGCGCCGCACCCGCGAGTCCGGCCTCGACGCGCAGGAATGCCTGGCGCTGCTCAACCTGGCCGTGGTCAGCGCCAGCTGCGAGCACGCCGACGCCAGCCGCGACTACATGGCCCAGCTGCGCGCCAAGTTCGGCCGCGACGGTTACTGGACCGCGTGGCTGCGGCTGTGCGCGCTGCTGGCCGACTGCGCCGACGGCGCGCGCGAACGCGCCTGGCCGGCGCTGCTGGCCTACGACGCCGGCCTGGACGACGAGACCCCGCAGGGCACGCGCCTGCGCGAGATCACGCTGTGGGCGATCCGCCGCTACGGCCGCCGCTGGGGCCGGCTGGACGCGGCGCTGCAGGCCACCATCGCCCAGGTCGGGCTGGAGCGGCGCCACAAGCGCGCGCTGGCGACCTCGCTGGGCGAGACCTTGAACGCGGTGATGGAGCGGCCGCAGCTGCTGCACCAGAACGCCCTGCTGGCGCAGCACGGCACGGTGCTGGAGAACTCGCTGGTGCAGCGCAACCAGGAGCTGGGCGAGGCGCTCGAGACGCTGCGGCGCGAGGTGGCGGTGCGCCAGGCCGCCGAGGCGGCGCTGCAGGGCGCGCACGACCGGCTGGAGCAGCAGGTGCGCGAGCGCACGGACGAGCTGGGCCACGCGATGCGGGCGCTGATGCAGCAGGAAAAACAGCTGGGCATGTCGCGCATGGTGGTCGGCATGGCGCATGAACTGAACACGCCGCTGGGCAACGCGCGGGTGGCGGCCAGCGCCATCACGGCCCAGGCCGAGGACTTGCGGCGCGGCCTGGACGCCGGCGCGCTGCGCCGCAGCGAGGTGGCCGGCCTGCTCGACAGCGTCACCCAGGGCGGCGAGCTGGTCGACCGCGCGCTGGCGCAGATCAACCGCCTGGTCGAGCGCTTCAAGGGCCTGTCCGGCCAGCCGACCCAGGAGCCGGCCAGCCGCTTCGACCTGGCCGAGCGGCTGCGCTTCTGCGCCGGCGCCTGGTCGCACGGCCTGCAGGCGCGCGCCGTCAGCCTGACGCTGCGGGTGCCGGACCAGCTGTGGCTGCACGGCTACCCGGGCGCCTGCCAGCAGGTGTTCCAGCACCTGCTCGACAACTGCCTGCTGCACGCCTTCGCCCGCCGCGCCGGCGGCGCCATCGTGGTCGAGGCGCGCGCCGCCGCCGACGCCATCGTCATCGACTGGAGCGACGACGGCTGCGGCATCGCGCCCGAGCACCTGGCGCAGGTGTTCGAGCCGTTCTACACCACCCAGCTGGGCCTGACCGGCGCCGGGCTCGGCCTGGCCAGCGTGCACAGCATGGTGGTCAGCCTGATGCGCGGCCAGATCACGCTCGACAGCGCGCCGCAGCGCGGCACGCGGGTGTCGCTGCGCCTGCCCTACGGCGACGGGGGGGCGCCTTGATGCGGGCCAAGTTAGCTACCGCGCTGCTGTGCGCGCTGGCGCTGCTGGCGCGCGCCGAGTCGCCGGAGCCGCTGCGGCTGGTGGCGGCCGACCTGCCGCCGTATGCCGTCGCGGCCGGCGGCGACAGCCCCGGTTCGCTGGTGGAAATCGTGCAGGAGCTGGCGCGCCGCGTGGGCACGCCGGCCACGGTGGAGTTCTATCCGTGGCAGCGGGCGCTGGCGCTGACCGGCGTGCTGCCGCACACCGCGGTGCTGCCGCTGACCCGCACGCCCGAGCGCGAACCCCAGTACCGCTGGCTGGTGCGGCTGCGCCAGCAGAACTTCGTGTTTGTGGCGCGCCACGGCAGCATCGACCCGCGCGAGCTGCGCGATCCGGCGGGGCTGGCGCGGCGGCGGCCGATCGCGGTGCTGCGCGGCTCGCCGCACAAGCAGGTGTTGCAGTCGCTGAACTT
This sequence comes from Duganella rhizosphaerae, assembly GCF_040364205.1. Lineage (NCBI taxonomy): Bacteria > Pseudomonadati > Pseudomonadota > Betaproteobacteria > Burkholderiales > Oxalobacteraceae > Duganella > Duganella rhizosphaerae. The sequence continues at coordinate 25,725 of NZ_BPWK01000006.1, read as the reverse complement.
CAGCGCGGTGGCCGAATGCGCCAGCGTCAGGGAATGCATGCGCATGGTCACCAAGGGCGTGGCCGACGCCACCTACGGCGGCGAGGACATCCACCGCCACGCCGCCAACCTGGACGGCCACCGCGAGGCCGACTTCGATTTCAGCCCGGTGTTCCGCAGCGGCGACATCTGGCTGGGCGGCTCGCTCGACTTCAGCGAGGACGAGGCGCGCAAATGGCGCGCCGCCTACGAGGCCATGCGCGCCGACGGCTCGCTGGCGCGCATCCAGCGCAAGTACGGGCTGGCCGGCAACTGAGGTTGCAACTGAGGCTGCAACTGAGGCTGCAACCGAGCCGGTCTATTTCGGCTTGGCGCGGCGCGCCTGGATTTCCCTGATCAGTTTGAGCTCCTTGTCGCTGGCCTTGTCCAGCAGCGCCGCGTGCTTTTTGCCCTGCTCGGCCAGGCTGGTCACCTCGGGTGGCACGGGCGTGTCCGGGTGCACCTTGTAGGCGATCCAGGCCGACAGCAGGCACATCGCCAGCGTGCCGGCCACGTAGGCGGCCAGCCACAGGCCGGTCTGGCCGCGCGCGCGGTGCAGCGCGCCGCAGACCTGCTCGGCCTCGCGGCTGGCGGCCTGCATCTGGATTATCATCCCGGCCACGGCGGCGTTGGCCGCCTCGGTGGCGGCGCGCGCCGCCTCGCGCCCGGTGGCCTCCAGCTGGACCGCGGCCTGGGTTTCGATCCGCACCGCCTCGGCGATGCGGGCGTCGATCTGGTTGAGGCTGATATGCGCCATGCGCACCAGCTTGTCGCAGCCGGCGATCTGTTTGGACAGCGTTTGCAGGTCGACGTGGAAGCGTTCGACCAGCGCGCCGTGGGCCTCGACCTTGTCGTTGAGCGTGTTGAAGAAATCGCCTTGCGATGCCGCGGGCTGCTCGTCTGGATTCATGCGCTGCGCCTCTCGATAACCGGGAAGCCCTATTGTAGTTTCAAGCGGCGGCCTTGTGGGGGCCGCCGCCGTGCAACCTAGCCGCCGATGGTCAGCGTCAGCGTGGTGGCGCCGTAGTTGGGCGTGACGTTGGCGACGCCGTCGACCTTGATGGCGGCGTAGCGGCCCAGCAGGCGGCCGGCCGTCAGCACGGTGAGCACCTCGCCCGCCTTGGGCTTGTAGCCGCCGACGAACTTGACGCTCAGCGTGCCGCCGCCGATGGTGGCGTTGCCGGCCACCGCCAGGCTGCCCTGGGCGCCGCCGCCCAGGTCCAGTTCCAGCGTGGTGGCGCCGCCGAGCTGGGTGTACTGGCCGGCCAGCTTCAGGCCGGCCGGGGCGTTGGCGATCAGCGTGCCGCCGCTGACGTAGACGTCGCCGCTGCCGAAGGCGCTGGCGCTGTCGCCCTCCAGCGCGCCGGCGCTCAGCTCGGTGCCGCCGGACCAGCTGTTGTTGCCCGCCAGCCTGAGCGTGCCGCTGCCCTGCTTGACCAGCTTGCCCGTGCCGGCGATGTTGTTGCGCCAGCGGTCAACCGCGTGGAAGCCGCCCCTGGCGGCGTCCATCAGCAGCACCACGTTGCCGCTGAAGGCGCCGTAGCCGTCGGCCGCCGCGAACAGGTTGAGCCGGCCCCAGCCCTCGGGGTCGTCCATCACCGGATAGCCGGAGGCCAGCGCGGTGGTCTTGAGCACCACGCGGCGCTGGGCGTCGCTCAGGTAGGGCAGGCGGGTTTCCAGCAGCACTTCGGCGCCCTTGGGCACCACGGCCGGCGCGCCGGCGGCGCCGATTTGCGGCATGCCGTAGGTGCTGCGGCGCAGGTAGTTGGCCTGGTTGACGGCGTAGTCGGCGAAGCGGTCGCCGGAGGCGGCGCCCGACTGCGCGTAGGCCAGGAAGCTGTCGGCGCTGGTCGAGGTGGCGGCCATCAGCGTGGCGTGGGCCTGGGCCAGCGCCGCGCTCTTTTTCGCGGCGTTGGCCGGGTCGACCAGGTTGGCGGCCACCACCGCGGTGCCGTGGATGCGGCCGCTCAACACGTCCAGCGGCGAATGCATGCCGGCCCAGATGCGCGCCTCGCCCAGCTCCAGGCCGCGGCTCAGCAGCTCCTGGTAGCGCTCCGGCACCGCGTAGGCCATCGCCAGCGCGTTGCGCATCGCCTCGGCCGAGTGGCCGCTGGTGAAGCCGCCGTCGGTGGCCGGGGTGGCGCTCTTGGCCGGCACCAGCGCCGGCAGCACCTGCACCGCGCTGCTCCAGCGGTAGGGGCGGGCGTATTTGTAGAAGCGCTTGGCCGGCTCGGTCGAGCCGTTGTTGCCGACCAGGTTGACGAAGTCCACCACGGCGCCGAAGTTGGCGTTGGCGCTGCCGCCGACGCCGTTGTTGTTGCCGCCGTCGTTGTACAACCTGGTGGTGGCGTCGTCGGCGATGGCGCTGATGGTGGTGGTCTGCTGGGCGGCCGCGCGCCAGGCGGCGGTCAGCGGGCCCATGCCGTCGGACACGCTGTAACCCTTGTTGCGGCGGTCGTCCAGGTAGGCTTGCAGCGCCTGCGCCGGCGTGCGCTTGGCGGTGGCCTGCACCACGTAGTCGATATTGGCCGCGTGCACGGCGGCGTTGACGACGGCGCCGCCGTTGCTGCCGTCGTTGGGCACGCCGCTCCAGGTCGAGGCGACCACGGCCGGGAAGCCGGCCGCGGCGTCGGCGCTGACGCCGGCGTCGACGATCTCGGTCAGCGGCTTCCACACCTGCAGGAAGCCGCCCAGCACCCGCACGCCGGCGTTGGTGGCCAGCGTGGCGTAGCGGGCGTCGCCGCGCTGGTTGCTGGCGACGGTGTCGACGAAGGCGGTGACGGCCGGCGCCGCCGCCACCTCGGCCGCGCCCTGGTCGGCCGGCGCCGGCGGCATCACCAGCACCTGGTCTTCGGAGCTGGAGCCGCAGGCGGCCAGGGCGAGGGCGATGCTGACGGCGAGAAGCAGGGGACGCGCGGGGACAAAATGCATGGAGAGATCCTGGAGTGATGGGAAAGAGGCCATAGAGTAATGACGTCGTATGACATGGCGATTACACAAGCAAAAATAAACGCGTCGCGCCCTGATACAATGGCCGGGTGAAAAAACTCCTGCTGATCCTGCTGCTGACCATCCTGCCCATCCAGTACGCCTGGTCGATGGCGGCCGTCTATTGCCAGCACGAGCCGGCCAAGGTCACGCATTTCGGCCACCACGGCCACCAGCACCAGGCGCAGTCCGACGACGGCGCCGACAAGAGCAAGCCGGGCAAGATCCACAGCGACTGCAAGGTGTGCCATCACGCGGTGCAGGCTTCGGTGGCGGGTGGCGCCGCGCCGGCGCTGGCCGTCACGGTGGGCGGCCACGCGCCGCCTTTGCCGGCGCTATACCTGTCGCATATCTCCGACGGGCCCTCGCGGCCCAATTGGCTGCTCGTCGCCTAGCGCGACGAGGCCCTCGCCCCCTTTTTTAGACGCCTGAGTCTCGTCGAATTCTTTTTCCTATCGTCTGGAGAATTCGATGGTCAAGTATCTGTTGCCGCTCGTCGTAGCGGCATGGCCTGCCTATGCGCAGGCCGAAATCGAGCCGTCCGCGCCGCTGACGCTCAAGGCCGCGCTGACGCTGGCCCTGGCCGGCGGCGCCAATGCCGAACTGGCCGCCGCCCGTCATGAACTGGGTGCGCTGGACGGCGCCGTCCAGCAGGCCGGCCTGCTGCCCAATCCCACGCTGTCGGTCGAACGGCTCGACACCCGCCGCAGTGATAGCGACCGCCGCGAAACCACCTTCCAACTGAGCCAGCCGCTGGAGCTGGGCGGCAAGCGCGCCGCCCGCGTGCAGGCGGCCGAGCGTGGCCGCGACAGCGCATCGGCCGAACTGGTGTTGCGCCAGGCAGAGATCCGCGCCGCCGTGATCGACGGCTGGTTCGCCGTGCTGGCCGCGCAGGAGCATGTGCGGCTGGCGCAGCAGGCGGCCGAGCTGGCGCAGCGCGCGGCCGGCGCCACCGCGCGCCGCGTGGTGGCCGGCAAGGTGTCGCCGGTGGAGGAGACCCGTGCCCGCGTGGCCGCGTCGTCGGTGCAGCTGGACCTGATCCGCGCCCGCAGCCTGCTGGCCGGCGCGCGCCAGCGGCTGGCGACCCTGTGGGGCAATCCGGCGCCGCGTTTCGAGCGCGCGGACGGCGCCATCGAGGCGCTGTCGCAACTGCAGGAACTGGGCCCGGCCGAGGCCATGCGCGGCCGGCTGCAAGGTGCGCCGGCGCTGGCGCTGGCCCGCTCGGAGCTGGCGCGGCGCCAAGCCTTGGCGCAGGTCGAGGTCAGCAAGCGCACGCCGGACCTGACGTTCAACGTCGGCGGCAAGCGCTCGGAGGAACTGGGGCGCACGCAGGCGGTGTTCGGCATCTCGGTGCCGCTGCCGCTGTTCGACCGCAACCAGGGCAGCGTGCTGGAATCGGCGCGCCGCGTCGACAAGGCGCGCGACGAGCTGGCCGCCACCGCACTGCGGCTGGAGGCCGAGCTGGCGCAGGCGCGCGAAGAATTCGACGTCGCCCGCCAGCAGGCGCAGGCCCTGCGCGCCGACATCCTGCCCGGCGCGCAAAGCGCCTACGACGCCGCCAGCACCGGCTTCGAATACGGCAAGTTCGGCTTTCTCGACGTGCTCGACGCCCAGCGCACCTTGCTGCAGGCGCAAACGCTATACCTGAACGCCCTGGCGGACGCGCATCGCGCGCTGGCCGTCATCGGCCGCATCCTCGGAGAAGAACATGAATAAAACGCAGAAAATCACCGTCGCCGTCATGGCGCTTGTCGGCCTGCTGCTGGCGGGCCTGATGCTGATGCCCAAGAGCGGCGCAGGGCCGGCGGCCGCGCAGGCGGAACCGGAACGCGGCGAACACCGCGAGGCGGAACCGGAAAAGATCGCGCTCGACGACACCCAGGCCAAGGCGGCCGGCGTGGCGTTGGCCGTGGCGGCGCCGGCCAGGATCAGTGTCGCCATCACGCTGCCGGGCGAGATCCGCTTCAACGAGGACCGCACCGCGCACGTCGTGCCCAAGCTGGCCGGCGTGGTCACCAGCGTGCGCGCGGAGCTGGGGCAGAACGTCAAGCAGGGACAGGTGCTGGCGGTGATCGCCAGCAGCGGCCTGTCCGAGCAGCGCAGCGAGCTGCTGTCGGCGGAGCGGCGGCTGGCGCTGGCCGGCACCACCTTCGAACGCGAACGCCGCCTGTGGCAGGACAAGATCTCCGCCGAGCAGGACTACCTGCAGGCGAAGCAGGCGCTGAGCGAAGCCGAGATCGCGGTGCGCAACGCGCGCCAGAAGCTCAGCGCCATCGGTGCTGGTGCAGGGACGGCAGCGGGCGCGGACCTGAACCGCTTGGAACTGCGGGCGCCGTTCGACGGCGTGGTGATGGAGAAGCATCTGGCGCTGGGCGAAGCGGTGAAGGAGGATGCCGCGGTGTTCACGATCTCCGACCTGTCCGGCGTGTGGGCGGAAATCGCCGTGCCGCCCAAGGACCTGGCGCTGGTGCGCGTGGGCGAGACGGTGGTGGTCAAGGCCTCCGCCTTCGACGCCCAGGCCAGCGGCAAGATCACCTACGTCGGCTCGCTGCTGGGCGAGCAGACCCGCACCGCCAAGGCCCGCGTGGCGCTGGCCAATCCCGACCGCGCCTGGCGTCCCGGCCTGTTCGTCAGCGTCGACGTGCTGTCGGGGCAGGCCTCCGACGCCGCCGCTGCCGTCACGGTGCTGGCCGACGCGATTCAAACGGTGGAAGACAAGCCGGTGGTGTTCGTCAAGGTGGCGGGTGGTTTCCGCGCGCAGCCGGTGGTGCCCGGCCGCAGCGACGGCAAGCTGACCGAGATCCTCAAGGGCCTGTCGGCCGGCGCGCAGTACGCGGCGGCGGGCAGCTTCGTGCTCAAGGCGGAGCTGGGCAAGGACAGCGCCGAGCATGCGCACTGATACGGGAGACACCATGTTTGAACGCATCATCCAATTCGCCATCGCCCAGCGCTGGCTGGTCCTGCTGGCGGTGGCCGGCATGGCCGCACTCGGCGTCTACAACTACCAGAAGCTGCCGATCGACGCCGTGCCCGACATCACCAACGTGCAGGTGCAGATCAACACCTCGGCGCCCGGCTACTCGCCGCTGGAGACCGAGCAGCGCGTCACCTTCCCGATCGAAACGCTGATGTCCGGCCTGCCCAAACTGGAGCAGACACGTTCGCTGTCGCGTTACGGGCTGTCGCAGATCACCGTCATCTTCAAGGACGGCACCGACATCTTCTTTGCGCGGCAGATGGTCAGCGAGCGCATACAGGAAGCGCGCGCGCAGCTGCCGGCCGGCGTCACGCCGGCCATGGGCCCCGTCTCGACGGGGCTTGGCGAAATCTACCTGTGGACGGTGGAGACCAGACCAGGCGCGAAGAAGGCCGACGGCACGCCCTACACGCCGACCGACCTGCGCGAGATCCAGGACTGGATCATCAAGCCGCAGCTGCGCAACGTGCCCGGCGTGACGGAGATTAATTCCATCGGCGGCTACGCCAAGGAGTACCAGGTGGCGCCCAATCCGCAGCGGCTGGCGTCCTACGGCCTGACCCTGCAGGACGTGGTGACGGCGCTGGACCGCAACAACGGCAACGCCAGCGCCGGCTACATCGAAAAGCGCGGCGAGCAGCTGCTGGTGCGCGCGCCGGGGCAGGTGCAGTCGCTCGACGACATCCGCAACATCATCCTCAGCAACGTGGACGGCGTGCCGGTGCGCGTGCGCGACGTGGCGGAGGTGGACGTCGGCCGAGAGCTGCGCACCGGCGCCGCCACCGAGAACGGCCGCGAGGTGGTGCTGGGCACCGTCTTCATGCTGATCGGCCAGAACAGCCGCGCCGTGTCGCAAGCGGTGGATCGCAAGATGGTCGACATCAATCGCAGCCTGCCGGCCGGCGTGCAGGCGGTCACCGTGTACGACCGCACCACGCTGGTCGACAAGGCGATCAACACCGTGAAGAAGAACCTGCTGGAAGGCGCGGTGCTGGTGATCGTGGTGCTGTTCCTCTTCCTCGGTAACATCCGCGCGGCGGTGATCACGGCGCTGGTGATCCCGCTGGCGATGCTGTTCACCTTCACCGGCATGGTGACGTACAAGGTCAGCGCCAACCTGCTCAGCCTCGGCGCGCTGGACTTCGGCATCATCGTCGACGGCGCGGTGGTCATCGTCGAGAACTGCGTGCGGCGGCTGGCGCACGCGCAGGCGCGCCACGGCCGCGTGCTGACGCGCGCGGAGCGCTACCAGGAAGTGTTTGCCGCCGCGCGCGAGGCCCGCAGGCCGCTGCTGTTCGGACAGTTGATCATCATGGTGGTCTACCTGCCGATCTTCGCGCTGACCGGCGTCGAAGGCCGCATGTTCCATCCGATGGCGCTGACGGTGGTGATGGCGCTGGTGGGCGCGATGCTGCTGTCGATCACCTTCATTCCCGCCGCCGTGGCGCTGTTCATCGGCGACAGCGTGGTCGAGAAGGAGCACCGCAGGATCAGCGATTGGTACGCGGCGGTGCTGGAGCGCGTGCTGGCCAACACGCCGGTGGTGCTGACGTTTGCCGGCATCGCGGTGGCGCTGTCGGTGTTGCTGGCCACGCGCATGGGCAGCGAATTCGTGCCCAGCCTGAACGAGGGCGACATCGCGATCCAGGCGCTGCGCATCCCCGGCACCAGCCTGACGCAGTCGGTGGAGATGCAGAAACAGGTGGAGCTGGCGCTGAAGCAGCAGTTCCCCGAGATCGAACGCGTGTTCGCGCGCACCGGCACGGCGGAAATCGCGTCGGATCCGATGCCGCCCAACGTCTCGGACGGCTACATCATGCTCAAGCCGGAATCGCAGTGGCCGGCGCCGAAGAAGTCGCACGCGGAACTGGTGGCGGCGATCCAGCAGGCCGCCGAGCGTTTGCCGGGCAATGCCTTCGAATTCTCGCAGCCCATCCAGTTGCGCTTCAACGAACTGATATCGGGCGTGCGCAGCGACGTCGCGGTCAAGCTGTTCGGCGACGACATGGCGGTGCTTAACGAGACCGCAGCGCGCATCGCCGCCACGCTGGGCAAGGTGGACGGCGCGACCGAGGTCAAGATCGAGCAGACCAGCGGCCTGCCGGTGCTGATGGTGCAGATCGACCGCGGCAAGACCGTGCGCTACGGCCTGAATGTGGGCGACGTGCAGGAGACCATCGCCACCGCCATCGGCGGCAAGGAGGCCGGCACGATGTTCGAGGGCGACCGCCGCTTCGATATCGTGGTGCGCTTGCCGGATGCGCTGCGCAGCGACCTGGATGTGATGCGGCGCTTGCCGGTGCCGCTGCCGCGCGCCGGCGGCGCTGCCGGTGGCATTGGTGCGGCCAACTTCATTCCGCTGGGCGAGGTGGCGACGTTCGCCATCGCGCCGGGGCCGAACCAGATCAGCCGCGAGGATGGCAAGCGGCGCGTGGTCATCAGCGCCAATGTGCGCGGGCGGGATATCGGTTCCTTCGTCGCGGAGGCAGAAGAGCGTCTGAAGCAAGTGCAGATCCCGGCCGGTTACTGGACCAGTTGGGGCGGACAGTTCGAACAGCTGCAGTCGGCGTCGCGGCGCCTGCAGATCGTGGTGCCGGTGGCGCTGCTGCTGGTGATCGTGCTGCTGTTTGCGATGTTCGGCAATCTGAAGGATGGGCTGCTGGTGTTCAGCGGCATACCGTTCGCGCTGACCGGCGGCATCGCGGCGCTGGCCTTGCGCGGCATACCGCTGTCGATATCGGCGGCGGTGGGCTTCATCGCGCTGTCCGGCGTGGCGGTGCTGAATGGACTGGTGCTGATCTCCTTCATCCGCAGCCTGCGCGAAGAAGGGCGCACGGTGGAGCAGGCGATCCGCGAGGGTTCGCTGGGCCGTTTGCGGCCGGTGCTGATGACGGCCTTGGTGGCGTCGCTGGGCTTCATCCCGATGGCGATCGCCACCGGCACCGGCGCCGAAGTCCAGCGCCCGCTGGCGACGGTGGTCATTGGCGGCATCCTGTCCTCCACCGCGCTGACGCTGCTGGTGCTGCCGCTGCTTTACCGGCTGGTGTATTTGAGACGGCAGTCTAAAACGGCTTGAGACTTGGGGAGTTCCGCAGCCGATAACACCCGGCTGCGTTTTTACCTGGGTGTCAATATCATTTCCTGCCGCTCGCGCCGCATGCTGAATTGGTCCAGGAAATTACTGCCCAGCAGAATGATGGGCAAGCCGCTCTCGTGGACGATGGCCTCAAGATTGCGGAGTTCCACCTCGCCGATGCGCATCCTCTCTATATGCACCCGAAACACGTTGGTGACACCATTGGCCGTCGATGCGGTGCCGGGCTGTCCTTTGCGGTAGTCGATGCCGAAGCGGGTTGCATCCGTCGCGGGCATCGCGATGTGGGTGGCGCCGGTGTCGACCAGCATCCGCGCACTCATGCCATTGATGCTGCCATTGGTGTAAAACTGGCCGGCGGAATCCGCACGCAAAAGCAGCGATTGGTTCGCTCCATTCGGCGCCGGATAACGGCCCATGGCGATCGTCACCGACTTGCCGTGCTCGGTGATGGTGGCGCCGTCGTTGTGGACTGCCAGCAGTCGATAGCCCGGCGCAATGGTGCTGCCGGTTGCGTAGGCAGTGGGTTCGCCGCCGTCCACCGTCATCAGCGCCCGATCGCGGATTACGCCCACCAGGCTGATATTGGCGGCGAAGGCATTCGCGCCGGTGAGGATAAAGCCGGCTGCTAAGGCATAAGTTGGGAAGCGCATGGTAGTCGGCGGAAAAATGTTGAGAATTGCTTAATTTCCGCTGAGCATAACATTTTAAGCTGGCCCAAAATGCGCACATCCTCACGCTATTGCCATCGCTATACAGGGGGGCGTATTTTTGGCGGGCTCTAAAAGCTCTAAACGTTCTAATTCAGTAGAAATTGAACTAAATCGTTAGAGATCGCTCTAAAAAATAGACGCGGCATGGAAAAAATAGAGAAATTAGAACCGCGGTTAGAAAAATTAGAGCGAAGTCTAGCGAATTAGACTGATCTATAACGATTTAGATCTTTTAGAGTCGGAGAAAAAAATGACCCACCCCATACCCCTCCATCTACCGGACGACGTATTCCACGGCCTGACAACGCCAAAGTACAGGACGAAGTCATCATCTGCGACGGCGATCCGACCACGCCATCGCGGCTAGCCAACGCAAGCGGCTGCGGCACGCGCAACGCCTGGCGAGCGATCTGGTTGCGTTTTCCCGGCGACCGCACATGGAAGCTAGCCGCCGCTTGCCGCGCGGACGAATAGAGAGCGCTACTCGCCGACCGGCGCCAGTCGGATAGCCTGGCCGCCGCCGGGAGCCAGCTTGAGTTGCAAGACGGTCTTGGAGGTGACGATCTTCTTCTCGATGACGATGTCGAAGCGGTGGCTGTTGCGGTAGTCGGCGTGCTCGCCGTCGCGGTAGATCTCGGCGGTGTAGCGCTTGCCGGGATCAAGGAAGGACAGCGGCAGCGACAGGGTGCGCGCCGCGCCGTCCGTCACCGAACCGACATACCAGTTGTCCGAGTGGCGGTCCTTGCGGGCGATGGTCGCGTATTCGCCCACCGCGCCGTGCAGCACGCGCGTGTCGGCCCAGTCGGTCGGCACGTCCTTGATGAATTTGAACGGACCCGGATACTTCTCATAGTTCTCGATCAGGTCCGCCGCCATCACCACCGGCGAGTAGATCACCACGAAGCTGGCCAGCTGCTTGGCCTGCGTCGAGTTGATTGGCTTGCCCTTCACGCCTTCCAGGCTCAGGATGCCCGGCGTGTAGTCCATCGGCCCGCTCAGCATGCGCGTGAACACCAGGTTCACTTCGTGATCGACGCCGTTGATCGGATTGCCCCAGGCGTTGTACTCCATGCCCCGTGCGCCCTCGCGCGATACCCAGTTCGGATAGGTGCGGCGCAAGCCGGTGTCCTTGATCGGCTCGTGCGTGTCGATCGCCAGCTTGTAGCGCGCCGCCTCCGTCACCGCCTTCAGATAGTGCCGCGATCCTTCCTGCGAATCGGTGTAGGCGTAGTGCGTGCCGCCGCCGGCGCTGCGGAACTGCGCCGTGCCGGCATCGGTCACGTAGCCGGACTTGATGCTGTCCACGCCGTGCTTCGCGTACAGCTGATAGCCGGCGTCCATCTGCTCCTCGTAGTGCGCCACGTTGCCGCCGGTCTCGTGGTGACCGATCAGCCGCACGCCCTTGCCGATGGCGTAGGCGCTGGCCGCCGCCAAGTCGAAGTCGGGATACGACTGCGTGAAGCTGAACTCCGAACCGTCGCCGTACCACTTGCCGTCCCAGCCCACGTTCCAGCCTTCCACCAGCACGCCGCGGAAGCCGTGCTTGGCGGCGAAGTCGATATAGCGCTTGGTGTTCGCCGTGGTGGCGCCGTGCTTCGCGCCCGCGCCCCAGGTGCTGTGCTCCAGATGCATCTCCCACCAGACGCCGACAAACTTGGACGGATGCACCCACGATACGTCGCCAAGCTTGTTCGGCTCATTCAGATTCAAAATGAGGTCCGACATATACAAGCCAGCCGCATTGTCGGCGATCTGCATGGTGCGCCACGGCGTGGTGAAGGCGCCCGTGCGCTCGACCGGCGCGCCGGTGGCCGACGGCGTTAGCTGCGCGCGCAGCTTCTGGCCATCCACCTTGCGCAACCACATCGACGCATAGTCGACCAGCGCCGCTTCATGAAACGCGATATGCGTTCCGTCCTTTGTGCGTATGGTCATCGGCGTGTTGGCCGTGCCCACTTCGCTCAGCGGTGTTTTGGTGATCGGGTATTCCAGCGCGGCCATCTCACCGGCCTGCTGCCACCACGCGGTGGCCGGCGCGGCGACGACGAACTCGGTCAGCTCGTCGGCGATGCGGGTCTGCGGCAATTGCGGCTGCTCCGGCAGCTCGTAGCGGAAGCCGACGCCGTCGTCGAACACGCGGAACACCAGCGCCATGCGGCGGTCGTGCTGCGCCTTCTGCACCAGCTCCAGCCGCAGCTCGCGGTAGTGGTTGCGCACGTAGCGGCGCTCGCCCCATGGCTGTTCCCAGGTATCGTCATGCTCGGTCACCGTCTGCCCGGCCAGCGAGAAGCCGCCGTCCAGCTGCGGCGCGTTGGCCAGCACAAAGCCCAGCCGCGACGGCGCGATCAGCGGCTTGCCGTTGCGCTGTACCAGATAGGCCAGCCGGCCGTCGCCGCTCAATTGCAGTGACACGCTGATCTTCTGGTCGGGCGAGGCGACGGTCGCCAGCGTGTCGTCGGCGCGGGCCGAAGCGGCGCAGGCGGTGAGCAGCAGGAGCGCGAGGGCGCGGCGGGAGCGGGGCAGGAGGGACACGGGTGGTTTCCTTGATTGCATGATAGGGACCGCACATCATGCCAGAAAACGAAAAACGCCAGCCGCAAGGGCTGGCGTTGATGCCGCGCGGGCGGCGCTTACTCTTGCGGGGTCAGCGCCAGCGCGGAGCTGAAGTCGCCCATCGGCTTGGCGCCGTTGGCGGCCAAGGCTTTGTCGCGGGTGCTCAGGCCGTCCAGCACCGGCAGGTTGAAGCGGCGCGTGATGGCGCGCAGGATCGAGGCCGAGTCGTACTGGGTGTGGTCCACGCCCTTCTTCACGTACGGCGAGACGATGATCGCCGGCACGCGCGTGCCCGGACCCCATTTGTCGCCCTTCGGCGGGCTGGCGTGGTCGTAGAAGCCGCCGTTCTCGTCGTAGGTGACGATGACCAGCATGTTCTTCCACTGCGGGCTCTTCTTCAGCTTGGCGATGACGTCGGCGATATGGGCGTCGCCGTCGGCCACGCTGGCGTAGCCGGGATGCTGGTTCAGGTTGCCCTGCGGCTTGTAGAAGGCCACCGGCGGCAAGCTGCCGTTGGCGACGTCGGCCACGAACTGGCTGTCGTAGTCCTTCAGGTGGGCCGCGCGGTAGGCCGGGTTCTTCACCGGATCCATGTTGGCGTAGTAGTTGAACGGCTGGTGGTGGAACTGGAAGTTGGGCGGATTGGTGATCGCGCCGCGGGTCGCGCCGGTGGTGGCGGCGGTGGTGTCCTTCCAGGCGCCGGCGTACCAGGCCCAGTCGATGTTCTTGCCGCTCAGCAGGTCGCCGATGTTCTTCTGCGTCTGCGGCGGCAGCGTGTTGGACTTGCCGGCGTCGGCGTACAGGTGGGTGCTGTCGTCGGCGGCGTAGCTGTTGCTGCTCGGCTGGTACGGCGGCTGCATGGTATTGACCGCGTAGAACATGCCGCTGGCGTCGGCCGGCGTGATGGCGCCGTCGTTGGCGTAGGCCGGCGCGCCGTTCAATACGCTGCTCGGCGCGGTGGCCGACGGCGTCAGGCGCACGAAGTTGCCCTTGGCGTCGACGTCGATCTTGGCGATCGAACCCTTGGCCACCGAGGTGTCGGCGTTCGGGTATTGCGGCGCGCAGGCGCAGATCAGGTACTGGTGGGTCAGGAAGGAGCCGCCGAAGGCGCCGATGTACAGGTTGTCGGCCAGCGCGTACTGCTTGGCGATGTCCCACAGCTTCATCTTGCTGCCGTCGTAGTAGCCCATGGTCAGGCCGCCGGCGTCGGAATAGGCCGCGAACTTGTCGTTGGCGCCGCCGTTGATCTGCATCTGGTTGTTGTAGAAGCGGTGCACCAGGTCGCGCGTGATGACCGATTGCGGCAGGTACAGCGGGCTGTTGACGTCGTCGATCTGGAACGGCTTGTTGGCCATTCCCGTCGTCTGCGCCTGCGTGATCACCACGCTCTGGCCGGCGGCCGTCATGCCGCCCCAGGTTGGCGGCAAGGTCGGCAGCGTGCTGCCGTCGTAGTCCTTCTGCGGCACGTAGGCGCTGGTCGAGGTCGGGTTCACGCCCGGCACGCCGTTGGCGCCGGGGAACAGGCCGTACATATTGTCGAAGCCGCGGTTTTCCGCGTAGATGACGACGATGTTCTTGATGTTGTTGAGCGCCAGGCCGGCGTTGAGCGCGGCGGCGATGTCGGCCGGCGCGGCCAGCGCGCTGGCGGCGGCGATGACGTCGGTCACGCTGGCGTTCTCGGCCTTGAGTTTGGCCTGGTCGTCGCCGCTCACTTTGTTGAGGTCGGCGACCAAGCCCGCCTCGGCCACGCCCAGCTTGGCCGCCAGCTTGCTGCTGGCGGCGGCGAAGTCGCCGCCGTTGGCGTCCATCAGCGTGACCAGTTCGGTGGTGAGGGCGCTGACCACGCCGGTGTGGCCGTTCGGCGCGCGCAGCAGCAGTTTCTGGGTGACCTTGACGCCGGCGTCGCCGACGGCGTCGTGGCGGATGGCGTCGGTGCCGACCGTGACCAAGAGCGCGCCGCTGCTGGCGCCGGTGATGGCGTAGCTGCCGTCGGCGCCGGTGCGCACGGACGACGAGCCGCTGTCGCAGGTCAGCTTGGCGCTGGTGCTTTCCAGGCAGACCACGGCGTTCTCATAATAGCTGCCGACCACCTGGCCCTTGATCGCGGGCACGTTGTCGGAGGAGCTGCCGCAGGCGATCAGGCCGGCGCCCAGGCCGATCGACATCAGCATCAGGGGCAGTGGGCGCATCGGGTTCAGTTTCATCTTCTTGCCTTGTGGGGTGGGGTTCAAAGCGCTTCATGCTAGGTTTGAAATATTTCAGGATGATGAAATTTCATGTATCGCTATGTATCCTTTCCTAACTGTCATGTAGCGGTCATTTCACGCTGCTAGGCTTGCCGCATGAAAAAGATTGTCGTTGTCCTCGCCGCCGCGCTGCTGGCGGCCTGCCAGAAACCGCCCGCCGCGCCGCCCGTCGCCAGCCCCGCCGCCTACGCCCCGATGCGGCACCAGCCCGGCGTGCCGGTGCTGACGGCGCTGGGCCGCGCCATGTTCAACGAGCCCAGCCTGTCAGCGTCCGGTCGCCATAGCTGCGCCAGCTGTCACAGTCCCGACAACGCCTATGGTCCGGCCAACCGGCTGGCGGCGCAGCTGGGCGGCGGCGACGGCGCCACGCAAGGCACGCGCGCCGCGCCGTCGCTGAAGTATCTGCAGACGGTGCCGCCGTTCAGCGAGCACTATCACGACGACGACGGCGACGACAGCGTCGACGCCGGCCCGACCGGTGGCTACGACTGGGACGGCCGCGCGCGTTCGGCGCACGAACAGGCGCGCGGACCGCTGCTGTCGCCGCGCGAGATGGGCAACAAGGATGACGCGGCGGTGGTGGCCAGGCTGCGCGCAGGCCCGCTGGCGCCGCAGTTCCGGCAGGCCTTCGGCGACGACATCTTCGACCATCCGGATGCGGCCATGCGCGCCGCGCTGATGGCGCTGGAAGTGTTCCAGCAAAGCCCGGCCGATTTCTACCCCTACACCAGCAAGTACGACGCCTACCTGCGCAAGCAGGCCGCGTTGACGCCGCAGGAGGCGCGCGGCCTGGCGCTGTTCAACGACGAGGCCAAGGGCAATTGCGCGTCCTGCCACATCAGCAAGATTTCGCAGGGCGGGGCCTTCCCGCAGTTCACCGACTACGGCCTGATCAACCTGGGCGTGCCGCGCAACGGCAAGCTGGCGGTCAACGCCGATCCCAAGTATTTCGACCTCGGCCTGTGCGGCCCGGACCGCACCGACCTGCGCGAGCACCGCGAATACTGCGGCCGCTTCCGCACGCCGTCCTTGCGCAACGTGGCGCTGCGCAAGGTCTACTTCCACAACGGCGGCTTTGACAGCCTGGAGCAGGTGCTGCGCTTCTACGTGCAGCGCGACACGGCGCCGCAGAAATGGTATCCGCGCAATTCCGACGGCAGCGTCCACAAATTCGACGACCAGCCGGCCGGCCTGGACGCCAACGTCAACATGGAAGCGCCGTTCGGCGGCCGGCCAGGCGACAAGCCCGCGCTGAACGACAAGGAAATCGCCGACGTCGTGGCCTTCCTGCACACGCTGACCGACGGCTACCCCGGGGTCAGATCTGACATTCGGACAGGAGCTCTGCCGTAGCGGCGGGCGAGCGCTGAGGCCGTGTCCGAATGTCAGACCTGACCCCGATGTAAAATTAGCAAATGTGTCATAGAATGCGGGATTCGCTTTTTATAGACTTCACCCATGAAATACATCAAGCAGTTGAGCATCGCGGCCGTGGTGGTGGCCGTCGCCGGCGCGGGCGCCTTCGTCGCGCTGCGCGGCAAGCAGCCGGCCGCCGCGCCCGCCGCCGCCCCGGTGGTCGCCGGCGCCGCGCCGGAGCTCATGCCGGAGCTGCGCAATATGCTGGCGGCCTACCGCAAGATCATCGTGCTGCTGGCCGACGAGAAGTCGCTGTCCGAATCGGACCGCAAGGCCGCCGGCCAGGTCGGGCAGTCGCTGTTCCACGAGAACCTGGAGCGCCTGGCCAAGGTGCAGGCCATGCTGGCGCAAACCCAGGCGCTGCCGCCGTCGCAGCGCGACGCCGCCGACGATGCGCTGCTGTCGTATATCGAATCGGCCAGCGATCTGTTCGACGCCGACCGCCTGGCCTTCCGCGAAGTGCTGCTGTCGCTGCAAAAGCTGGCGGCCGCCGACCAGACCCTGCCCGCGATCAAGCTGCACAAGCGCGTCAGCGAAGACCTGGCCGCGCTGGAGGATATCGAGAAGCAGTATGACAAGGAGATCAACGACATCTTCTCGCGCTTCGACACGCGCGCCATCACGCCCAAGCGCGAACGCTGGGACGACTATGTGACCCACCTGCGCAAACTGTACGCGCGCGACCAGATCATGAAGGACTACGGCGTCATCGTGCCGTATCCGGAGCAGCCCAAGTCGGCCGAGCAGGAAGTGCAGGCCAAGGAAATCTTCGGCAACGCGCTGCCGCCGAAGACCGTGGTGCTGACCTTCGACGACGGCCCGCACAAGAGCTACACCGAGGAAGTGGCGGCCATCCTCAAGCAGTACAACGTGCCGGGCGTGTTCTTCCAGGTCGGCCAGAACCTCGGCAAGCTCGATGCGCAGGGCAAGCAGACCTTGAGCGCCAACGCCGCCGAGAGCCGCCGCCTGATCGACGCCGGCCACACCGTCGGCAACCACAGCTTCAGCCACGCGCTGCTGTCGAAGGAAAAGGGCGAGCAGCTGTACGGCGAGATCGCCAACGCCGACCTGCTGCTCAAGGCCACTGATGCGCGCCGCTCGGACCTGTTCCGCTTCCCCTACGGCGCGCACAACGCCGAGGGCCTGGCCATCCTGTCCAAGCTGGGCCTGCGCTCGGTGATGTGGAATATCGATTCGCTGGACTGGGCCGACCCGGTGCCGAGCTCCATCGCCAACCGCGTGCTGACCACCCTGAACAAGGAGCAGCGCGGCATCATCCTGTTCCACGACATCCACGAGCGCAGCGTCAAGGCGCTGCCGATGGTGCTGGATAAATTGATCGCCGACGGCTACAGCTTCGCGGCCTGGGACGGCCATGAGTTCAAGGTGACCAAGGGCGGCAAGCCGGAGCCGGAGAAGATCGCCGTCAGCACCGGCTACGCCAACAGCTACGCGGTGGTCATCGGCATCAACGATTACCAGAAATGGCCCAAGCTGCAGTACGCGGTGCAGGACGCCAAGGCTATCCGCGACACGCTGGTCAACCGCTTCGGCTTCGCCGGCGAGCGGGTGTTCACGCTGTCCAACGGCGAGGCCACGCGCAACAACATCCTGGCGCTGTTCCACGACAAGCTGGCCGACGCCCAGCTGAAAAAGGACGACCGCATCTTCGTGTTCTTCGCCGGCCACGGCGCCACGCGCCAGCTCAGCTCCGGCCGCAACCTGGGCTACATCATCCCGGTCGATTCGGACCCGCAGCAGGTCAGCTTCGACGCCATCCCGATGACGGACTTGCAGAACATCGCCGAAAGCCTGAACGCCAAGCACGTGCTGTTCGTGATGGACGCCTGCTACAGCGGCCTGGGTCTGACGCGCGGCGGCGGCAACAGCGCCTTCCTGCGCGATAACGCGCGTCGCATGGGCCGGCAGATGCTGACCGCCGGCGGCGCCGACCAGATGGTGGCCGACGGCGGCCCGAACGGCCACTCGGTGTTCACCTGGACCTTGCTGCAAGCCCTGAACGGCAAGGCCGACCTGAACGGCGACGGCCTGATCACCGCGACCGAGCTGGCGGCCTATGTGGCGCCGGCGGTGGCCAGCGTGTCGCAGCAGACGCCGGCCTTCGGCAGCCTGCCGGGATCGGAGGGCGGCGAGTTCGTGTTCCAGCTGCCGGTGGAGGCGGAGTTCCTCAGCGCGCAGTCGGCGCAGCTGTCGCCGGACGCGATTGCGCTGAACAGCAAGCTCGATAAGGGCCGCGACCAGAAGGCCGACGGCAACACGGTGCTGGTCAAGAACCTGCAGGGCGAGGAGCAGAAGATCGCCGCGCCGAAACCGGTGGACGCGTCGAGCCGCCAGCTGGCGCAGCGCGCCAACGACAAGGGCCTGCAGCTGTACAAGGAGAAGCAGTACGCGCAGGCGGAAGCGGCGTTCACCGAGGCGTTGAAGTACCGTCCCGATTTCGGGCTGGCGGCCAACAACCTGGGCTTCGTCTACTACAAGCAGGAGAAGTACGCGGAGGCGGCGCGCTGGTTCGAGAACACGCTGCAGATCGACACTTCGCGCGCCATCGCCTACCTGAACCTGGGCGACGCCCGCATGCACCTGGGCGACGGCGATAAAGCGAAAAAAGCCTACACCAGCTTCCTGGAGCTGGCGCCCAACCACGCCAACGCCGCCTACGCGAAAGAGCAGCTGAAAAAACTATGAAAAAATCCAAAGCCGATCTTGACGTCATCAGCATCGCGATCGCGATCGTCAGCTTCATCCTGGCCGCCGTGATGATGTCGGGCGGCTTTTCGGGCGGGCAGGCGCAGTGCGGCGACTTCGGCTTCACCTGCCTGGGCAACGCCTTCATCGTGCTGGTGATCGGCACGATGATCGGCTTCGTCACGGCGGTCATGGGCCTGATCCTGGCGCGCTGGCGCTCCTGGTACGGCTGGATAGGCCTGATCCTCAACGGCCTGCCGGCGCTGGCCCTGTGCGGCTGGCTGCTGCTGGTCTTCGTCGCCCGCGGCTAGCGCAGGGTCAAACGCTGCCGGCGCGCTCGATCACCAGGATACGCGCCTGGCCGCACGGGTGCGCGGAGTGGGCCTCGCCCTGGTCGACGAAGAAGATGTCGCCCGCTTGCAGCCGCACCGTTTGCTCCGCTCCGTCCCGGCGGTAGTGCATGTCCACCGCGCCGTCCATCACGGCGAATACTTCCTGGCCGTGGTTGACGTGCCAGCCGTAGGGCTGGTCGGTCCAGTGCAGGCGCACCGTGGCGTCCTGCATGGCGGCGATCAGGTCGGCGCCCCAGGCGCGCTCGGCGCGGTAATCCTTGCTGCGCACAACCCTCATGCCTCATCCCAGTCGTATTCCATTTGCAGCGCGGTGCGCGCGGCCAGGTCGTGGCCGGCCAGGCGCGCCACCAGGTGCAGCGACATGTCCATGCCGGCCGAGATGCCGCCGCTGGTGACGATGCGGCCGTTGTCGATCCAGCGCCGTTCGCCCGCCACCGTCAGGCGCGGGAAGGCGGCGCGCAGGTCGGCGATGTCCTCCCAGTGCGTGGTCACTTGCTGGCCGTCCAGCAGCCCGGCCTGCGCCAGCAGGAAGGCGCCGGTGCACACCGACGCCACCAGCTCGCAAGCGGGCGCGGTGGCGGCGATCCAGCGTATCACCTCCTGCTTGTCCTGCTCCGCCGTCACCACGCCGCCCGGCACGATCAGCACGTCGATCTGGCCGGCGTTGCCGAAGTCCGCCTCGGGGAACACGCTCAGGCCGGCGCGCGCGCGCAGCATGGCGCTGCGCTGGCCGATGGTGCGCACGCGGAACGGCGCTTCCGATCCCGGCGCCAGCTTGGCGGCCATCCGCGTGGCGCAGGTGAATACTTCGTAGGGACCGGCGAAGTCGAGCACTTCAACGTCGTCGAATACATAGATGCCTATGGTGCGTGTCATGGTGGCTCCTTGAGTAGAAGCGTTCATCATGCCCTGATGGTGGTTGACACAAATGACATTCATGGTTGAATATCTGCCACATGAAACCTATCGACATCTGGCTGCTCGTTTATCCCGGCTTCGTGCTGCTGGACGCCACCGGCCCGGCGCAAGTGTTCTCTACCGCGAACGACGAGGCGCGCGACGCCGGCCTGCCCGAACCCTATCGCATCCGCATGATCGCGCCCGGCGGCGGGCTGGTGGCGTCCACCGCCGGCGTCAGCGTGATGACGGAGCCGCTGCCCCGGCGCAGCCTGGCGGGATCGACCCTGATCGTGGCCGGCGGCCGCGGCCTCGAACTGGGCGACAGCGCGGCGCTGGAGCCGGCCAACGTGCGCTGGGTGCAGCGCGCGGCCGGCGGTGTGCGGCGCTGCTGCGCGGTGTGCACCGGCGCCTTCGTGCTGGCGCAGGCCGGCCTGCTGCAGGGCCGCAGCGCCGTCACGCACTGGATGGACGCCGCGCAGCTGCAGGCGCAATACCCGGAGGTGCGGGTGCTGGACGACGCGATCTACGTCAAGGATGGCCCCTACTACACGTCGGCCGGCATCGCGGCCGGCATGGACCTGGCTTTGAGCCTGGTCGAGGAAGACCAGGGGCGCGGCGCCGCGCTCGATACGGCCAAGCGGCTGGTGGTGTTCTTCAAGCGGCCCGGCGGCCAGCGCCAGTTCAGCTCCGAGCTGCTGGCGCAGGCCGATCCGCAAGGCCTGCACGGCCAGCTGACCGACTGGCTGCGCCCGCGGCTGCAGCGCCAGATCGATGTCGAGCAGATGGCGGCGGCGTTCGCGCTGTCGGTGCGCACGCTGCACCGCCGGCTGCAGCAGGAGGCCGCCATCTCGCCGGCGCAGCTGCTGCTGCGGCTGCGCATGGAGGCGGCCTGCGGCCTGCTGGAGCGGCCCGGCATGAGCGTCAAGCGCGCCGCCAGCCAGAGCGGCTTCGGCAGCGAGTACAATCTGCGGCGCGCGTTTGCCGCCCAGCTGGGCGTGGTGCCCAGCGATTACCAGGCGCGCTTTGGCTGAAGCGGACGATATTGATGATGCAAGAATTCGAGAAGTGGGTGGCGCGCGTGCTGCTATTGAACAGCGCGCTGGCCTTGGGCGTGAGCCTGGGCCTGCTGGGCGAGCAGCAGGCGCCTGATGCGTTGCCGCTCTTGTACGGCGCCGCCATGCTGGGCTTCCTGTCGGCCGTGCTGTCGCTCAAGCGCTGGAAGACCGGCCTGTGGGGCGGCCTGTTGTACTACGCGCTGCAACTGGTCAGCATCTATCCGTTCGGCGGCGGCTGGCAGTTCGCCGTCAAGGCTGGCGTCAGCATCGGGCTGGTGATGCGCTTCGCCAGCGGCGTGGTGGTGGTCAACATGGTGGCGCTGGCGCTGCTGGCGGCCACCGGCGCCGTGCTGGCCTGGCGCTATCGCGCGCCGAACACCTGACCGCCCAGGTAGGAGTAGTAGAAGCGCTGCCGGCCGGTGGCCAGCAGCACCCGGTGGGCGCGCAGGAAGTCGCGGCCCAGTATCATGTCGATGTGCTTGATGCCGAACTGCTGGGTGTTGGGCAGCGCGCCCAGCGCGATGCGCGGGTGGCCGATGGTTTCCTCGCCGATGGCGAAACTGTCGAACACGGCGCCCTCCGGCCCCGGGGCGGTCACGCCCAGCGCCGCCGCCGTGCCCAGGTCGACCACCGACTGTTCGGCGCTGGTGTCGATCAGCGCGCGCACGCTGCGGCCGTTGAGCTGCGTCTGCACGTAGGCGGCGCTGTGCTTGTCGCTCAGTTCCAGCGGCACGTCCAGCGCCTGCGTGTCCCAATAGGCCAGCGATTTGGCGCCGCAATCTTCCTCCTTGAAGAATTTCAGCTTGCGCTCGGCCAGCGCGATTTCCAGGTCCGACTGCAGCAGGTAGTCGGCGCCGACCTTGCCGCCGTAGCCGGGATCGTCGGCGCGGTCGACCACCGGGAACCAGGCCCTGGCCACGCGCGCCGGCCCGATCACCACTTCCTCCGGCTGGGCCGCGAAGCTGGCGGTGTCGGTGTCGGCGCCGCGCACGCGGTTGAGGGTGCGCGTCAGCGGCAGTTGCTGGCGGTCGGCCTCGGCGCGCGTGAGCACGGTGCGCGGCGCGCCGGTGTCGATCAGCATGCGCACCGGCTTGCCGTTGACCTGGCCTTCGATGTAGGGGATGCCGGTCGCGGCCTGGAGGTTGAGCTCAAGCGACGCCAGCTCGGTGTAGCGGCAGGCGTGGGCGGTGGCGCTGGCCGCCAGCAGCAAGCCGGCGCCCAGCAGTCGTTGCAGGGTAGGGTGGGTCATGGCGCGAAAGCGATGGGTATGCCTGGATCAGGCGACGCCCGATGTTAGCATTTCAATCAACTTTCGTGGCCGCCAATTTTTACGGCTTGCGGAAGCGCAGGATGAACTGGTCGGTGTGGGCGCGGATGCCGGTCTCGAACACCTGGGCCGTGCGGTCGTCCTTGGGATTGCGCAGCGCCTGCGATTCGGCGTCGAGCACGAAGCCGGCCGCCAGCACTTCCTTCTTCACCAGCGCCTCGTCGATCCGGTGCAGCTTGGCCATGCCGGCCTCGTCCAGCCCCGGCTGCGCCGCGTGGTCCAGCACTATATAGTAGCCGCCCGGTTTGAGCGCCTCGAACACCGCCTTGTTCAGCTCGGCCGTGCCGGCGGCGCCGCTCCAGATGCGGATGTCGTGGTAATTCTGCGAGGTCCACACCAGGTCGGCCTTGACCGGCACGTTGAGCGAGGCGGCGCTGACCGCTTCATGCACGTTGGCGCGGCCCGGCTCGGCCGACACGGCCGGCGGCAGCGGCTTGCCCTTCAGGCGGTCCAGCAGCACCTGCGGCGCGATCGCATACACCGCGCCCTGCGGGCCGACCGCCGTGCTGAACAGGCGGGTGAAGTAGCCGCGGCCGGCGAAGTAGTCGACCACCACCTGGCCCGGCTGCACCTTGGCGAAGGCCAGCATCTCGGCCGGCTTGCGGTCGGCGTCGCGTGCCTTGTCGGCGTCGGGGCGGGTGGCGTCGGCCACGGCGGCGGCGGCCAGCGGCGCTTGTCCGGCGGCACCGGCCAGGCCGGCGGCCAATGCCAGGGCGCTGCTCAGGCAAAGTAATCCCAAGGTGCGGTTTCTAGGCAACAATTTCATTTTGGAAGTCTCCATAGGTGGGGGGAGGAACCGGCGGAATCCGGATTATGCGCCGGATATGTCAAATTGGCATGGGTTCCCCCCATTGTTCGGTCATCTGCCGGTCATACGGCAAGGGCAAAATGTCCGTATGGATATATTTCTACGCGAAAAATTGGCAGCAAAGACATTGTATTTTCCTTTGGGAATTACTCTGAAGGTAATTTTTTTAATAAATAAACATTCCTCTCAAGCAGGTTGCGCCAGAGAGACAGCGATGGAAATAAATTCTTTTGGGAAATTTACTCAGATATAATCGACCCCTTGGACTCCCATCTGAAGAGCCGTTTGTCCAGTTCCGGCCGGGATGGCCCGAAACTTGTGGCCAAAAGAAAAGTTTACTTAATGAAAGTCCAAATTCAGTCGTTATATGCAGTACGGAGTAGTTTTTTCCGGCAGCATCTAAAAAATTTTGTTAAAAAAGTAACAAATCCACTAGGGCTCGAGCGACAGGCATAAGCTGATCGCTCGAGTTGCTTTCTGAGCAGATAGAGAAGTACCTCCAGGAGAATTAGCATGAGTTTCGCGACCAGTTTTACCACTGAGCAGATTGCCAGTTTCAGCACGGCCCAGATCATCACACTGGCAACTGCCGATATTGCGGCGTTCAATTCAGATCAGTTGGCCGCGTTCACGACCATGCAGATCCCTGCCTTCACTACTGCTCAGGTGGCAGGGGGCCTGACCTCCACCCAGATCGCCTTCCTGACGACCCAACAAGCCAACGCGCTGACCTCGAGTCAGATCGGTGCGCTGCAAACGGCGGCCATCGCTGCGATGACCACCAACGACGTTGCCGCGCTGGCCACGGCTGCGGTCGGCGGCATCACGGTCGGCCAGGTCAAGGCGCTGACGACCAGTCAAGTGGTCGCCCTGACCAGCAACCAGGCCGGGCAACTGAGCTCGACCCAGGTCGCCGCGCTGAGCACCGCCTCCATCGCCGCGCTGGAAACGGCCGACCTGGCCGCGATCAAGAGCGCCGCCATCGCCGTGTTGGCCAGTGACCAAGTGGCCGCG
The DNA here is from genome assembly GCF_040364205.1 of Duganella rhizosphaerae. NCBI lineage: Bacteria > Pseudomonadati > Pseudomonadota > Betaproteobacteria > Burkholderiales > Oxalobacteraceae > Duganella > Duganella rhizosphaerae. The sequence continues at coordinate 1,557 of NZ_BPWK01000006.1, read as the reverse complement.
CTGACCACGGCGCAAATCAATACGATGGGCACCGCAGCAGTGGCCGCGCTGAGCACCGCCGGCATCGCCGCGCTGAGCAGCGACCAGGCCGTCGCGCTGACGTCGGCGGAAATCGCCGCCATGAGCACGTCGCAAGTTGCCGCGCTGTCGAGCAAAGCCATCGGCGCGATCGAGACCGCCGACCTCGGCGGCCTGAGCACCAATGATATCGTCGCCCTGCGTACCTCGCAGCTGGCCGGCCTGGCCACGGCCCAGGTTGCCGCGCTGTCGACCAACCAGATCGCCGCGCTGAGCACCGCCGCCGTCGCCGGCCTGAGCACCGATCAAGTAGTCGCGCTGACCACCGCACAAGCGAGCTCGCTGAGCACCGCACAGGCGGCTGCGCTGAGCACCAAGGCCATCGCCGCGCTGGAAACGGCCGATTTTGCCGCCCTGTCGACCAACGCGATTGCCGCATTGAGCGTCGCGCAAGTCAAGGCGCTGAGCACCAATGATGTGGTCGCCCTGAGCACCGCAGCCGCAGCCGCGCTGAGCACCGCGCAAGTGGCCGCGCTGTCGACCGATGCGATCGCCGCGCTGGAAACGGCCGATCTGTCGGCCATCAAGACCGCCGCCATCGCCGCCCTGAGCTCCGCCCAGGTCGCCGCGCTGACCACCGCCCAGGTCAACAACCTGGCCACCGCTTCGCTGGCCGCGCTGAGCACCGCCGGCGTCGCCGCGCTGACCACCAACCAGGTCGTCGCGCTGACCTCGGCCCAGCTGAGCAGCCTGGCTTCGGCCCAGGTTGCCGCGCTGTCGAGCAACGCCATCGGCGCCATCGAGACCGCCGACCTGTCCGGTCTGACCACCGCCAACGTCGCCGTGCTGCGCAGTTCGCAGCTGGCCGGCCTGGCCACGGCGCAGGTTGCCGCGCTGTCGACCAACCAGATCGCTGCGCTGAGCACCGCCGCCGTGTCCGGTTTGAGCACCAATCAGATCGTCGCGCTGACCACCGCGCAAGCGAGCTCGCTGAGCACCGCGCAAGTGGCCGGTCTGACGACCGCCGCCATCGCCGCGCTGGAAACGGCCGATTTTGCCGCCCTGTCGACCAACGCGATTGCCGCATTGAGCGTCGCGCAAGTCAAGGCGCTGAGCACCAATGATGTGGTCGCCCTGAGCACCGCAGCCGCTGCCGCACTGAGCACCGCGCAAGTTGCCGCGCTGTCGAGCGATGCGATCGCCGCGCTGGAAACGGCTGACCTGTCGGCCATCAAGACGGCCGCCATCGCCGCCCTGAGCTCCGCCCAGGTCGCCGCACTGACCACCGCCCAAGTCAACAACCTGGCCACCGCCTCGTTGGCCGCGCTGAGCACCGCCGGCGTCGCCGCGCTGACCACCAACCAGGTCGTCGCGCTGACCTCGGCCCAGCTGAGCAGCCTGGCTTCGGCCCAAGTCGCCGCGCTGAGCAGCAACGCCATCGGCGCCATCGAGACCGCCGACATCGTCGGCCTGACCACCGCCAATGTCGCCGCCTTGCGCAGCGCACAGCTGGTGGGTCTGGCCACGGCACAGGTGGCC